>NZ_BAABKK010000030.1:0-292152 GCF_039543785.1 Arthrobacter gyeryongensis | reverse complement strand
CCGTATGCGAGGCCCGCACGTACGGTGGTGTGAGAGGAGGGCCGGGAAACCCGGCCCTCCTACTCGATCTCTCCGTGGGAAGCGTTAGGCTCGGCGCCGTGCTACTCGGGCTTGACTCCATATTCTGCCGCGCTGACAAACTCGATGGCCGAGTAGGTCTCGTCGCCTACGACCCAGGCGTTGTGTCCCGGTGGAATGGTGTATGAATCTCCTTTGGAGATGCTGATCTTCTTGCCGTCGCTGGTCTCGACTTCCAGTGCACCGGCAATGCAGTAACCCACGTGGTTGAGCTGGCAGGAATCCGTTTGGACCACCGGTTTGATGCAATCTGCCCAACTCCAGCCCGGCTCGAAACTGAGGCGGCCGATGGTGTAGTCACCGACAGTGACGTTTTCCACCACGGTCTTCTCCGGGCGCCGGACTTCATCCGGTGAATTGTGCGACTTTACTTCAAGCTGAGTGACGAGGTTGACAGTCATGGTCTGCTCACAAGGGGGAGTGGGAGCCTGGTGTTCCAGATCCGCAACGTGGCTCGCCCTTCGCAGCGGACCCTGATGTCCGGGCTGCTTGCGGCGCGTGCCGTGCCTTCAGCAGCGGTCAGACGGTCGATTACTTGCAATCTCTACCTTCCTCCGCCGCCCCTGTGTTGTCGAGGGTTCCCGAGCGGTATAGATTGGTGCACCGTGACCTTGACCGAGCTGGATGCGCACCTTGAGACGCTGTTCGGCACCCTGCGCCGCTTCCCCGACGTCGAGGCGGAGAACCTGCAGGCGCATGATGCCACTGACCGGCTCCTCCTTGAGACCGCCGCAGGCTACATCGTTAGTCCGGAGACCCGCGTTGCCGTGGTCGGCGACCGCTACGGAGCCCTGACCCTGGGCGCTTTGGCGGCCCTCGGCGTCGGGCATGTCCGCGTGACCCAAGACCTCTACGCCGGCAGGCTCGCGCTGCAACGGAACGCCGACGCGTCCGGGTTTGCCGGGCGCTTTGATCAGTTCGAGCTGGGCGCTCGGTTGCTCGACGGCGCCGAACTAGTGATCATGCAACTCCCCAAGGCCCTCGCGGAACTGGAAGAAATCGTCGACGCCGTTGCGCGCTTTGCGGCGCCGGGAGCCGTCCTGCTGGCCGGAGGACGCGTCAAGCACATGACCCGGGGGATGAACGCCGTCCTTGAACGCAGCTTCGAATCGGTGCAGCCGCAGCTTGCGCAGCGGAAGTCGCGTGTCCTGCTTGCCACCGGTCCCAAGCGGCCGGACTCTCCGGAGCCCTTCCCGGTCTCAGAGCAGAACACCGAGCTGGGGATCACGGTCTGCGCACACGGGGGTGCGTTTTCAGGCACGAGGCTGGATATCGGCACGCGCTTCCTCTTGGGCTTCCTGGACAGGATCCCCGAAGTCCGCCACGCCGTGGACCTTGGCTGCGGGACCGGGATCCTCGCCTCGATGTACGCCCGGAACCTTCCCAAGGCCCGGGTTACCGCGACGGACCAATCGGCCGCAGCAGTGGCGTCGGCCCGGGAAACCGCGGCAGCCAACGGACTGTCAGATCGAATCACGGTTGTCCAGGACGATGCCATGTCCACCTTCGAACCCGGCAGCGCCGACCTCATCCTGCTGAACCCGCCGTTCCACCTCGGCGCGAGTGTCCATGCCGGCGCGGCCATGAAGATGTTTGATGCGGCGGCACGCGTCCTGGCTTCCGGCGGCGAACTCTGGACTGTCTACAACAGCCACTTGCAGTATCGCGCGGCGCTTGAACGGCTGATCGGTCCTACCACGGAAATCGGCCGGAGCCCGAAATTCACCGTGACACGCAGCATAAGGCGTTAACGGTCAGCGCTCCGACAGCAACTGCTCCACCCCGAAGCGCCCGATTCCGGCCATCCCGGGATTGTCATCCGAGAAACTGACCATCGCCGTCGCGAGGACCACAGCCCAGCCGCGGGCCCGGGCCCACGTAGCGGCATCCACAGCGCGACCGAGCGCCGCCATGAAACGGTGCCGCGCGCCGTCGTCGAACATCAACCACGCGACGGCCAGATCGACGGCGGGATCCCCGGCCCCGAGGTCTCCGAAGTCGACGACGGCCGCGAGCCGGCCATCGGGCCGGAGGAGGACGTTCGCCGGGTGAAGATCTCCATGCAGCCACAGCCCGGGCCCGCTCCACGGCGGGGCCAGGCAAGCCTCCGACCAGATCGTCCGCAACCGCACCGCCTGCGGATAACGGTTGGAATCGTCGAGCCGGTCCATGACCGCGTCAGACCTCGCTGCCAAAGGCACCCCGCGGACGGGATTGACGGGCGCGCCCGGCGCGGCGGGAACGTGGATGGCGAGGAGGAACGCGGCAAGGTCCTCGGCCGCCACATTCCGTGACGCTTGGGAGACAATCACCGCGGAAAGCCCCTCCAACCAAGGGGTCACGCTCCAAGGCCATGGATAGGCTGCAGATGCCCGTCCCGAGTGGAGGGGCCTGGGGAGGGGCACGGGGGAACGCCTGGCATACCCGGGGAGATATTGCTGTTCATGTAGGATCAGGTGCGCTGCTGCCTCCCGGCGGGGCAAGCGGACAGCCCACTCCTTGCCAAGCCGGTACATCACGTTGTCCCAGCCGTTTGCCACCAGCTCCAATGGAAGGTGGGAGAGCCCCGGCAGTTGCTCCTCGAGCAAACTCCGCACCAACCCCGAGGTGACGTCCAGCTCGGCATGCGGCATGCGCGCCATATTCGAGGGCCTCCCATCGGCAATATCCGGGTCCGTTACACCTGGGCAGCGTGTGGGCATACCGGGACAAGCACGCGTGCCGTACGATGCAAATGCAACAGCATTACTCGAATGATTTTAGGGGAATCCGTGACTGAGATCCGCCAGCCGACTCCGAGGCGCGGAACCAATCTGCCCCGCATGGGGGACTTCAACCTGACTGTCATCCTCGACGCGATCAGGCGCTCGTCGGGCGGACTGAGCCGGGTGGAACTCGCCCAAATCGTCGGCCTTTCACCGCAGACTATTTCGAACATCTCCCGCCGCCTCCTGGACCAACAGCTCATTATCGAGGCAGGCAAGGAAGGCAGCGGTCCAGGTAAGCCCCGCACCATCCTGCGCCTGAACCCTTCCGGAATGTACGCGCTTGGCGTCCACCTTGACCCCGCGGTCATCACCACGGTGGTCCTGGACTTGGTGGGAGACGTTGTGAAGCACTCAAGGATTCCCACGCCCATCGGAAGCAATCCACAGCGGGTCATTGCCGCCATAGCGGAGGAGATCAAGGCGCTGATCGAAGATTCCGGTGTTGATACGGGAAAGATCGCGGGACTTGGCGTCGCGGCCCCGGGACCCATAGACCTTGACGAGGGTACGGTCGTGGATCCGCCCCTCATGACGGGTTGGGACCGGGTGCACTTGAGGGACGCCCTCGCCGAAGCCACCGGGCTCGAGACCCTTGTCGACAAGGACGTCACGAGCGCGGCCGTCGCCGAAACCTGGGCCGGCGGGGCCAGCGGCACCGGAAGTTTCATCTTCATGTATATGGGAACCGGCATCGGTTGCGGCATCGTGTTGAACGACGAAGTTGTCCGCGGAACATCCGGCAACGCCGGTGAAATCGGACACATCATTGTCGATCCGGACGGGCCCCCATGCGATTGCGGCCTGCGCGGTTGCGTCAAGTCTTCCTGCATCCCGCAGGTCCTCGTGGCCGAAGCTGAAGAGCAAGGTGTCCTGAACGGTGGCCGCAAAGGCACCGAAGGCCCGGAAGTCCAGGAAGGCTTCGCCCGGCTTTGCGATGCCGCGGATGCGGGTGACGAACGCGCCATCGCGATCATAGACAAGTCAGCGGTGCTGGTTGCCCGGGCGGTTGCGGTGGTGACCAACACCCTCGACGTCGAACGCGTCGTCTTCGGCGGTCCGTTCTGGGGCCGGATGTCCGAACGTTACCTGGATCGCATTCCCCCCCTGCTCGCCGCCAACAGTGCCGCCAACAGCATCCATGGCATCGAGGTTGTGGGGACCGGAGTGGGCGAGGACGTCGGCGCCATCGGGGCGGCCTGCCTGGTACTGGAACATACGCTTGCGCCGCGCGCCCAGCGGCTCCTGTTGGAAGGCTGAGGCCTTCTCCACGTCCTGCGTCGCAGGGCTGCATTATCAATATCGGCAACAGGCTGGGCCAGCTGAAGTGTGGGGGGCTGCAGCCGCTTGAAGATCGGAGCGTCATGCGTCGCCCAGTCCGGATCGGAGCAGCACTGCTCGGCGTCGTAGGCCTTTTGGCCTCGGCCGCCTGTTCCACCCAACCGCAAGCTGTCAGCAAACAAACCATCAAGATCGTCTATCAAAAAACGGACTCCTTCACCGCCCTGGACAAGGTCTTCCAGGACGCGAAGCAGGAATTCGAGGCAGCAAACGCCGGCGTCACCGTGGACCTTGAGCCCATCCAAGCCAACGACGACGACTACGGCACCAAGCTTGCGCTCTCCCAGCGATCCCCGGACACCGCTCCGGACGTCTTCTACGAGGACACCTTCAAGGTCCGATCGGACGTCGACGCCGGATACTTGCTCAAACTCGACTCGCAACTGGCCGCCTGGGATGAGTGGTCCAAGTTCAACGAGGGTGCCAAAGCCGCGGGACGCGGTGACGACGGAAGCATCTATGCCGTCCCGCTCGGCACCGACACGCGGGCGATCTGGTACAACAAGACAGTCCTCCAAAAGGCCGGCATCCCGTTGCCCTGGCAGCCGAAGACCTGGGATGACATCTTGGCCGCGGCCCGCAAAATGAAGGCCGCGGATCCGAGCGTGATTCCCTTCAGCATGTACGCCGGAAAAGGCACCGGTGAGGGAACGGTCATGCAGAGCTTCTACGAACTGCTTTATGGAACGGGAAGCTCCCTCTATTCGGAAAGCGACAAGAAGTGGGTGGTGGGATCCAAGGGATTCACCGATTCACTCCAGTTCCTGAAGACCCTCTACGACGAGAAGCTTTCCGTGACCCCCGCGGACGCCCTCGATTCGAATGTGTGGAAGAAAGTCTTTGGACAGTGGCTGCCGCAAGGCAAAATGGGCGCCACCGTGGAAGGCTCCTACGCACCCTCGTTCTGGCAGAAGGGCGGTTCCTACGAATGGGCCGGGTATGCCCAGGACATGGGAGTAGCCAAGTTCCCCACCCAGTTCGGTCAGGATCCCGGCGGTGTGAGCATGTCCGGTGGTTGGACGCTCGCCGTTGGTGCGAAGACCAAAAGCCCGGACTTGGCATTCAAGTTCCTGACCACTGCCGTGAACAAGAAGAACGCCTTGGCCTTCGACGTCAACAATTCCCAGATCGCCGTCCGCACGGATGTTGCGTCCGATCCTGGTTACCAAGCGGCCAACCCCTTCGTGAAGGATGTTTCCAACCTCGTGGGCGTCACGCACTATCGCCCGGCGACCGCTGACTATCCGAAGATCTCCCTCGCCGTCCAACAGGCAACCGAGGCCGTCATCACCGGCAAACAAAGCCCGGCAGAGGCGGCAGCCGAATACGACGCTTCGGTCAAGAAGCTCGTCGGCGACACCAAGGTCATGCAGAAATGACGCATGGCAGTCCCTGATTCCCTCAGCCGCGGTACCCTGCGACGCAGATCTCCAATCCAAAGGTCTCTGCGTCGCGGGCTCCGCTTGCTGCCGGTGGTGCCGTCAATCCTGCTGCTGGCCCTCTTCATGTTGGCACCTGTGGCGTGGTCCTTCTACGCCTCCTTCACCAATGCCGCATTGTCAGGCAAGGCGGCCCTGAACCCCCAATGGGTCGGCCTGGACAACTACGCCCGGATGCTGACGGATTCCGTCTTCCCGCTCTCGGCATGGCTCACGGTAGTCTTCGTGGCCGCCTCTGCCATCCTCGGACAGAACGCCCTTGGCCTGGTCATTGCCTTATTGATGACGAGGGCCGGGGGAGCGACGGCGTCGCTCGTTGGCACGGTGGTGGTCGCCTCGTGGATACTGCCGGAGATCGTCGCGGCTTTCGCGGCCTACGCGTACTTCAGCCAGGACGGCACGCTCAACCAGCTCTTGGGAATGTTCGGTGTCCAGGGCACCAACTGGCTCTATGCCTTTCCGATGGCCGCCATCATCCTGGCCAATGTCTGGCGCGGCACCGCGTTCTCGATGCTGGTCTACAGGGCGGCGCTCTCCCAGGTCCCGCGCGACGTTTCCGAAGCCGCCCTCATGGACGGGGCAAGGGGTTGGCAACGTCTGGCCTTCATCACCCTTCCGATCATCCGCGGTAGCATCGCCACCAACCTCATGCTGATCACCCTCCAGACGCTCGCGGTATTCACCCTCATCTGGGTTATGACGGCGGGTGGTCCCTCGAACGCGAGCACCACCTTGCCCGTGCTGGCGTACCAGGAAGCCTTCAAGCTCGGAGACATCGGCTACGGCACCGCGATCGCTTCCGTCTTGATCCTCATCGGCATGGTCTTCGGTGCCGTGTACGTCAGGCTGATCCGCGGAGCGAAACCGTGACCTCCCTGCGCCGTGCGCCGGTGCTCGCCGGGAAGCGCCCGACGGCGGCGCCCGGGGGACGGCTCCGCGTGCGCTTCGCTGCCAATGCGGCTTTGGCCGTGATCGGGCTGTGCTTTGTGCTGCCCCTTGCGTGGTTGCTTCTTGCTTCCGTTGATCCGCACGCCGGCTACGAGACACGGTGGCCGCAATCGCCGTCGTTCGCCAATTTTGCAGCCGTACTCACTCCAGGGTTGCTCTTCCAGCCACTCATGAACAGCTTCGTGCTCTCCGCCGGAACCGCCGTCGTGAACCTGGCGGTGGCCGTGCTCGCTGCCTATCCGCTGTCCCGCTACCAATCGCGATTCAACAAGCCGTTCCTGTACGCGATCCTGTTCGGCACGTCGCTCCCGGTCACGGCGATCATGGTGCCGGTCTATGGCCTGTTCGTGCAGTTGCAATTGCTGGACTCGATGCCGGCAACCGTCTTCTTCATGGCGACTACCACCTTGCCCATGGCCATTTGGATGACCAAGAACTTCATGGACTCCGTGCCGCTTGAGCTGGAAGAAGCTGCCTGGATGGACGGGGCCTCAGGACTGGCCACACTCCGGAGAATCGTCGTACCGCTGATGAGTCAAGGGCTGGGCGTCGTGTTCATCTTCGTTTTCATCCAGGCCTGGGGTAACTTCTTCGTCCCGTTCATCCTGTTGTTGTCCAGTTCCAAGCAACCAGCCGCGGTGTCCGTCTTCAGCTTCTTTGGCCAGCACGGAGCCATTGCTTACGGAGAACTTGCCGCGTTCTCCATCTTGTATTCGGTCCCGGTGCTGATCCTCTACACCGTGGTTGCCAGGGGCTCCGGCAGCGCGTTTGCGCTTTCCGGCGCGATGAAGGGCTGAACAGCCGACGGCCGGGACTGAGCAGCCGGGACTCAGCAGCCGGGACTCAGTCGATGTCCTCCACGATGGTGCCGTACGGAATGGAATCATCCAGATGCGCTTGATGGCCTGTAAGGCCGCGGTTGTAGAGTACGCGCACACCATGAAGCTTGTCCGCGGCCGATTGCATCAAGATGGGGCGGACGGTTTGGATGAACCGCTCGTCCTTGCCGTCGAGGTATTCCTGATAACTGGCTGGAAGCTGGATCATGGCAAAAGAATAGTCCTGCAGGACCGTCAAGGGGAGGGCTCGCGACCCGGTTCTCCGAGGCGTACTATTTTGGGCTTCAACCGTGCCGGACGTCCAAACGAACAATCTTCAGAAATCAGGCGAAACGTAGCGTAAAAGTGCGTCTTAATTCGGTGGGGGATTTGTCGCACCCGGGGCCTCGTTCTAGAGTCGTATTCAAGTTACCGCGGTAACGTGTCAGCGATCCTCCGCCGGATCTGCCTCTTGAAGGCAGGCAGGAGGGTGTGGGTGCCCCCATGTGGGCCTGACATTTGCACACGGACAACTTCATTCCAGGCGTAACAGTCGCGGCTGCGCCCTGCTGGAGTTCGTTGCGTGTATCCCCAAACTCAATTCACCGATTCTGCAGTCCACGGACCTGGTTTTCAAGTCCGTGAACGCAGGCCCGCTGACACACAGCCAAGGACGCAAATGTCACCACCAAGCCTCATCGACACTCATCCGAACCTGACCGGCGCCGCTCCCGTTGCGCTGTCCTACGAACTTTTCCCTCCCCGCTCTCCAGCGGCCGCGGAGTCCCTCTGGACGACCATCGGCGAGCTCGAGGCCACTGACCCCGACTTCGTTTCCGTGACCTACGGCGCCAGCGGATCCAACCGGGACACCGCCGTCGAGCTCATCAACCGGCTCCTGCTCGAAACGACCCTGCGGCCATTGGCCCACCTGACCTGCGTCGGAAACACCCCGGAGGAATTGGCCGAGATCATCGGCGAGCTCCTGGACAACGGCGTGCGCGGCATCCTTGCGCTGCGTGGCGACCTCCCCAAGGACAGCGGGCAGCCGGTCAACGGTTCGCTGCGCTACGCCCAGGACCTGATCGAACTGATCCGCCGCGTGGAACAGCGACGTTCGGCCCTCCTGTGCGCTGGCAAGATCGCCGTCGGCGTGGCCGCCTATCCCACCCGCCACCCTGAGTCCCCGAGCGTGGAGCACGACGTCGAGGTGCTGCTCGCGAAGCAGCGCTCGGGCGCCGACTTCGCCATCACGCAGGTCTTCTTCCACACCGAGCAATATGCGGACCTGATCTCCCGTGCCCGACGTGCCGGCGTCACGATCCCGATCATTCCGGGCGTCATGCCGCTGACGAGCCTTCGCCGGCTCAAGCGCCTCGGTGAGCTCACCGGCGTCGAACCGGCACCGGAGCTGATCGACCGCCTTGCCGCGGCGGACAGCGACGCCGAACGGCGCAAGATCGGAGTCCGCGCCACCGTGGACCTGGCCAATGCCGCCCTCCAGGCCGGTGCTCCGGGCATCCACCTGTACACCTTCAACGAGCACGCCTGCGCCCTGGACGTGCTGGACAAGCTTGCCTTGCCCCGGCCGGCCCGGCCTGCCAGCAGGCTCAGCGCGATTGCCCGCCGGCAAGAACTCGTCAGCTGATCAGCCAACGCTGCTCCGCAAACCCCTAGACACATCGATTTGCACCTACTGCCCCAAGGAAATCCCATGACTGAACAGAATCTCACCCAGTTCCCCGCTGCATCCCTGCTCGGCTACCCGCGCATCGGCCGCCGTCGCGAACTCAAGAAGGCTGTCGAAGCCTACTGGGCCGGCAAGATCGATGCCGCTGCCCTTGACGCCGCCGCCAAGGACATCCAGCTGACCACCGCGAAGCGGCTCCAGGAACTCGGCCTCAATGAAGCCGCCGCCGTTCCTGGCACCTTCTCCTTCTACGACCAGGTGCTTGACGCCACGGCTCACTTGGGCGCCGTCCCGGCCCGCTTCGGCCAGCTGCTCAACGCCGAAGGCCAGCTCGACATCGATGGCTACTTCACGCTGGCCCGCGGCAACAAGGAACAGCAGCCGCTGGAAATGACCAAGTGGTTCGACACCAACTACCACTACCTCGTTCCGGAAATCGGCCCGGAGACCGACTTCAAGCTCGCCTCCAACCGCATCGTCGAGGAATTCGAGTTCGCCCTGGCCAACGGCATCGAGACCCGCCCGTATATCGTCGGCCCGGTCACCTACCTGCTGCTTTCCAAGGCTTCCGACGACGCCCCTGCGGACTTCGCTCCGCTGTCCCGCCTCGAGGACATCCTCCCGGTCTACGTTGAACTTCTCGGCAAGCTTGCCGCTGCAGGTGCCAGCTGGATCCAGTTGGACGAGCCCGCCCTCGTCGTCGACCAGGACACCCCGGCCGCGGAAATCCAGGCCGCCACCGCCCGTGCGTACGAAGTGCTGTCGGGCGCTGCAGCGCGCCCGCAGCTCTTCGTCTCCACCCCGTACGGTTCACTCGACGGCCAGCTCGGCACCCTTGCCGCGACCAACATCGACGCCCTGCACATCGACGTCTTCAAGGGCGCGGTTCCGTCCGCAGCTGCCCTGGCGGGCCTGGGCAACAAGACCCTGGTTGCCGGCGTCGTTGACGGCCACAACATCTGGCGCAACGACCTCGCCGTCTCGGCCGCCAAGCTGGACGAACTGAAGGCCGCAGCCGGCAAGCTTGCCGTCAGCACCTCCACTTCCACCCAGCACGTTCCGCACGACACTGCCGAGGAGACCCAGCTCTCCGCGCAGCTCCGCAGCTGGCTCGCATTCGCTGACCAGAAGGCCGTCGAGGTAAAGGTCCTCGCGGACTACCTGGCCAACCCGGCTTCCGCGAAGGCCGCCATCGACGAAGCATCCGCTGTGATCGCCTCCCGCGCCACCGCCGAAGGCGTCCAGCGCGCCGACGTACGTGCCCGCACCGCTGCCCTCACCGAGGCCGACTTCAACCGCTCCGAGTACTCGGTCCGCGAAGCCGCCCAGGAAGCAGCGCTGCACTTGCCGCCGCTGCCCACCACCACCATCGGCTCCTTCCCCCAGACCTCGGAAATCCGCTCCGCCCGTGCCCGCAACAACAAGGGCGAGTTGAGCAACGAGCAGTACGAGCAGCTCATGAAGGACGAGATCAAGCGCGTCGTCGAGCTGCAGGAAGAGCTCGGCTACGACGTCCTGGTGCACGGCGAGCCCGAGCGCAACGACATGGTCCAGTACTTCGCAGAGAACCTCGAAGGCTTCGACGTGACGGTTCACGGCTGGGTCCAGTCCTACGGCTCCCGCTGCACCCGTCCGTCCATCCTCTGGGGCGATGTCACCCGTTCGGCTCCCATCACGGTTGTCTGGGCCGAATACGCGCAGTCCCTCACCAGCAAGCCGATGAAGGGCATGCTCACCGGTCCGGTCACCATCCTGGCGTGGTCCTTCGTCCGCGACGACCAGCCGCTGGGCGAGACCGCCAACCAGGTCGGACTTGCGCTGCGTGATGAAATCGCCGATCTCGAAGCTGCCGGCATCAAGGTCATCCAGGTGGACGAGCCCGCACTGCGCGAACTCCTGCCGCTGCGCAAGGCCGACCACGCCGCTTACTTGAAGTGGTCGGTTGACTCCTTCCGCCTGGCCACCGCCGGCGCCGGTGACGCCACCCAGATCCACACCCACCTCTGCTACTCGGAGTTCGGTGTGATCATTGACGCGATCGACGGCCTCGACGCCGACGTCACGTCCATCGAAGCTGCGCGTTCACGCATGGAGGTTGTCCACGACCTCGAGGCGCACCACTTCGGCCGTGGCGTTGGTCCGGGCGTCTACGACATCCACTCGCCGCGTGTTCCGGGCGAGGCAGAAGTCACCGAGCTCCTGTCCACCGCCGTCAAGCACGTTCCGTCCCGCCAGCTCTGGGTCAACCCGGACTGCGGCCTGAAGACCCGTGGCTACGCCGAGACCGAAGAGTCCCTGCGCAACCTGGTCAAGGCCACCAAGACGGTCCGCGCCAGCCTGCTGGAAGCAGCCAAGTAGGCATCACGCAGTACAAACGGCGTCGGCCGGTCACCTTGCGAGGTGGCCGGCCGACGTCGTTTTAACTCTGCGTCAGGACTCTTAGTCCTGTGTCAGGACTCCCAGAGGATCTCGTCGTCCACCACGCCGTCCTCGTCCGCCGCCACTACCAGGAGTTCGTCGGTGAAGTGCGAGCCCAAGGTGAAGTCCAGGACGAAATAGCGCTCCGGCTGGCCGGGGTAGATCGCCACATGACCTAGTTTGAGGGCCCTGAGGAAGACGTCCTTGGTGAGCTGCGTCTTGTCGCGGACGCCGAACACCGCCTCCAGTTGCTCTTCCTTGAGCTGGTTGGAGTGGAAGTGGAGGAACTGCTGGGAGTTGGTGCCGTCCTGGTCCAGCTCCTCGGCGATCATGTCCCGGACCTGGTCCACCAACTCGGGGAGGTAACCCAGGCGGTAGTCCACCTTGTGGAGTGCCTTCTCGTCGAAGTGGTCATGCGCCGTGACGTTCAGGTCCAGTTCGAGGGGATTTCCGGCGAGCTCGTGCGAAGCCACGTAACAGTGCTCCCGCCCGTGGTTGAGCTCGATCTCCCCAAAATGTTTGCTCGCTACCTTGCTCATGTCTTCAAGATAGTCCCAAACAAGCGGCGTGTTCTAGCATCCTGGAAGATTTCAGGTACGCGGTTTGGGCGTTGACTTTTGAGTCGTTTTGGGCATCGTCGCGGCGCTGCGCGCCCGGACCGTTGCGGTGCTCCCGCGAAGGGTGTCCGCCAGCAATTCCGTGAACAGCTGCACCTGCGCCGTGCGCTTCTCGTTGAGGAGCAGGGCGAACACGTTGCGGGCGAGCCGGATGTCCGGAACATCGAGCACCACGACGCCGGGCGGCCGGTGCCGCAGCGCGAGTTCCGGCACCAAGGCGGCGCCGAGCCCCGCTGCCGCCATCTCGAGGCTGGCGTGGAAGTCATCGCTGTACGCCACGACGCGCGGGTGCAGATTGCAACTGGCGAACAGGCGCTCGATCACCACGGCGTCGCTGGTGCCCGGATGGTGCATGATCCAAGGCATGTCCGAGAGTTGCGAGGCCTGCATCTCGGCGTCCTCCCGGATGCCCCACGACGCGGGGAGCACAACCCGGAAATCGTCATCGCCGATCCATTGCCGGTCCAAGGTGTGGGGCCACGCGAGCCCGGACTGGCCTACTTGGTACACCAGTGCGAGGTCCAGTTCGCCGCCGGTGCGCAGCCCCTGGATGGTCTGGGACGGTTCGGCCACCCATACGCGCAGTTCTATGCCCAGCTTCTTCCAGCGCGGGTTCCGGAGTATGTCCGGGAGGATGTAGGTTGCCAGGCTGGGGAAAATGCCAAGCCGAAGTTCCTGGACGGGGGAGTCCGTGCTGCGTGAGGCGGCCGCCAGCAGGGTCTCGACGTCGGTGAGCACCTTGGAGGCATGGCGCACCATGGTGAGGGCGGCTTCGGTGGGAACCACGCTTCGGGCGGAACGGTGGAAGAGTTCGACGCCGGTATCCCGTTCCAGCGCTGCCATCTGTTGGGAGACGGCCGACGCGGTGTAGCCGAGCCGCGCGGCGGCTGCCGCGAAGGAACCGAGCCGCGTGACTTCAAGCAGTGTCCGGAGGTGGAGAAGGTTGACCATCAGTGATCCTTAGGCTCGGTGCCGGCCGAAAGACCGTGGAAGCCAGCATAGCTGTGTGAATTCGGTCTCCGCTGTTGCTGTTGCTGGGTCGGCCCGGCGCCACGAAACCGTGTTTGCAGGATGCCGCGACACGCCGGGATCCAAGCGACACGCTGGCGATTAAATGTGGCTAAGTAGTCCACAGGGTGTGGATTACGTCTCCGGATTTGGCGGATTCCCGGACATTTTTACCTCCCTTGCCTGTGGACTACCGGTGCGTAAAATGACATACTTGTAATACATCATCTTGGGGTTCCGCCGAGGCGCTTGCACTACATGTAGTATCGATTTACGGATTGAGCGGGAAACCAGCACAAGACATGAATGCAAGACGTGAATAGAAGAGTTTGGCCGCCCAGGCGGCCAGCGGGCCAGTATCGGAGTCGGAATCAGTTCCGGTCGGGGCCTGCCGAACGAAGAGCAAAGACTTCAACAAAGGGGACAGGGACCATGACTGTTACGGTTTACACGAAGCCGGCCTGTGTTCAGTGCAACGCAACGTACCGTGCACTCGACAAAAAGGGCATCGCCTACCAGAGCGTTGACATCTCACAGGATGCCGAGGCCCTTGAGCGCCTGAAGGCCCTTGGATACATGCAGGCCCCCGTCGTGGTGACCGAGCAGGACCACTGGTCAGGATTCCGTCCGGACAAGATCGAAGAGCTGGCACTGGCTGCCGCTTCGGTGGCCTAGTTTTTGAGGGACTAGTCTTTCAGGACTCCGCCACAACAAGAACAAAGTATTCCAATGTAGTCGAGGTGACTCCCATGGCAGCGCTGGCAACAGCTCCTGCTCAAGCAATGGCTGAAGCTGTCAGCACGCGGAGTCACCTCATCTACTTTTCCTCCACATCTGAGAACACCAAGCGCTTCGTCCAGAAGCTCGGCGTCGACGCGGCACGCATCCCGCTCCATGCCAAGGACGTGCCGCTGCTCGCACTGGAACCCTTCGTCCTTGTGTTGCCCACGTATGGCGGCACGAATGGCGAAGGATCGGTGCCCAAGCAAGTCATCAGGTTTCTGAACAACCCGCAGAACAGGGAACTGATCCGCGGCGTCATCGGAGCAGGAAACACCAACTTCGCGGAAAACTACTGCATGGCGGGAGACATCATCGCCACCAAATGCCGGGTTCCGCTTCTTTATCGATTCGAACTCATGGGGACTCCGGAAGATGTTGACCGGGTCAATCAAGGATTGGAAAAGTTTTGGACACGACTGTCGCAGATACAGAAGTAACCAAGGGCGCTGTGGACACCGCCAAGGTCAAGAAGCCATTGCCGGAGGCCTACAAGGGCCTTGGCTACCATGAGCTCAACGCCATGTTGAACCTCTATGGTCCGAACGGAGAGATCCAGTTCGAAGCCGACCGCGAGGCCGCGCACCAGTACTTCCTGCAGCACGTGAACAACAACACCGTTTTCTTCCACGACCTGGAAGAGAAGCTGGACTACCTGGTCAAGAACCAGTACTACGAGCGCGAAACCCTCGATCAGTACACGATGAACTTCATCCGTGAGCTCTTCAACCGCGCTTACAAGAAGAAGTTCCGCTTCGAGACCTTCCTCGGCGCCTTCAAGTTCTACACCTCGTACACGCTCAAGACGTTCGACGGCAAGCGTTTCCTCGAGCGCTACGAAGACCGCGTCTGCATGGTTGCCCTGCACCTTGCCCGCGGCAACGAAGAACTGGCCAGCCGCCTCGTCGACGAGATCATCGACGGCCGCTTCCAGCCCGCCACGCCCACGTTCCTCAACGCCGGCAAGGCCCAGCGCGGCGAGTTGGTCTCCTGCTTCCTGTTGCGCATCGAAGACAACATGGAATCGATCGCCCGCGGTATCAACTCGGCGCTGCAGCTGTCCAAGCGCGGCGGCGGCGTGGCCCTCTCGCTGACCAACATCCGCGAGCACGGCGCCCCGATCAAGCAGATCGAGAACCAGTCCTCCGGCGTCATCCCGGTCATGAAGCTCCTCGAAGACAGCTTCTCCTACGCCAACCAGCTCGGTGCCCGCCAGGGTGCGGGGGCCGTGTACCTGCACGCCCACCACCCGGACATCTACCGCTTCCTGGACACCAAGCGTGAAAACGCCGACGAGAAAATCCGCATCAAGACGCTGTCCCTCGGCGTCGTGGTTCCGGACATCACGTTCGAGCTGGCCAAGAAGAACGAGGACATGTACCTGTTCTCCCCGTACGACGTCGAACGCGTCTACGGCGTTCCGTTCTCCGACATCTCGGTCACCGAGAAGTACTACGAGATGGTGGACGACTCCCGGATCAAGAAGACCAAGATCAGCGCCCGTGAGTTCTTCCAGACCCTCGCGGAGATCCAGTTCGAGTCCGGCTACCCGTACATCATGTTCGAGGACACCGTGAACCGGGCCAACCCGATCGCGGGCAAGATCACCATGAGCAACCTGTGCTCGGAGATCCTGCAGGTTTCCACGCCGTCCATCTACGCCGAGGACCTCAGCTACGAGACGGTGGGCAAGGACATCTCCTGCAACCTTGGTTCGATGAACATCGCCAAGACCATGGATTCCCCGGACTTCGGCTTGTCGATCGAGACCTCCATCCGTGCCCTCAGCGCGGTGTCGGACATGTCCTACATCAATTCGGTGCCGTCCATCGCGCAGGGCAACGCCCAGAGCCACGCCATCGGCCTTGGCCAGATGAACCTGCACGGCTACCTTGCCCGTGAACACGTCCACTACGGTTCCGAAGAGGGCCTGGACTTCACCAACATCTACTTCTACACGGTGCTGTTCCACGCTCTCCGCGCCTCGAACAAGCTGGCCATCGAGACCGGTCAGCCCTTTGCCGGCTTCGAGAACTCCACATATGCAAGCGGCGAGTTCTTCAACAAGTACACCGAGCAGGAATGGACCCCGGAGACCGAGCGCGTTAGCGAGCTCTTCGCCGGCATCCACATTCCGACGCAGGACGACTGGCGCGAGCTGAAGGCTTCCGTCATGGAGCACGGCATCTACAACCAGAACCTGCAGGCCGTGCCGCCCACGGGTTCCATCAGCTACATCAACAACTCGACGTCGTCGATCCACCCGGTGGCCGCCAAGATCGAAATCCGCAAGGAAGGCAAGATCGGCCGCGTCTACTACCCGGCTCCGTACCTCGACAACGACAACCTGGAGTACTACCAGGACGCGTACGAGATCGGCTACGAGAAGATCATCGACACCTACGCCGCCGCCACGCAGCACGTGGACCAGGGCCTGTCCCTGACGCTGTTCTTCAAGGACACCGCCACCACGCGTGACATCAACAAGGCGCAGATCTACGCATGGCGCAAGGGCATCAAGACCCTCTACTACATCCGCCTCCGCCAGCTCGCGCTGGAAGGTACCGAAGTTGAGGGCTGCGTTTCCTGCATGCTGTAACCGATAACGGTTGTTTATTTGCGGCAGCCGCCGCGCCTCAAAACTGAAGAGCACGACGCCGGGTGAGCGCCCGGCGTCGTACGCTTACCTTAAAGAACACATACGTTAAGGGGACGAAATGACCGAGAAGGTCAAGCTGCTTAGCCACGTCGAAGCGATCAACTGGAACCGCATCCAGGATGACAAGGACGTGGAGGTCTGGAACCGCCTGGTCAACAACTTCTGGCTGCCGGAGAAGGTGCCGCTGTCCAACGACGTCCAGTCCTGGCACACCCTGACGCCGGACGAGCAGCAACTCACCATGCGCGTATTCACGGGCCTGACCCTGCTGGACACCATCCAGGGCACAGTGGGCGCCGTTTCCCTGATCCCGGATGCCATCACCCCTCATGAAGAGGCCGTGTACACCAACATCGCCTTCATGGAGTCGGTGCACGCGAAGTCGTATTCGTCGATTTTCTCGACCCTGTGCTCCACCAAGGAGATCGACGACGCCTTCCGCTGGTCCCTCGAGAACGAGAACCTGCAGAAGAAGGCGCAGATCGTCATGGACTACTACCAGGGCGACGATCCCCTGAAGCGCAAGGTCGCTTCCACGCTGCTGGAATCGTTCCTGTTCTACTCCGGCTTCTACCTTCCGATGTACTGGTCTTCCCGTGCCAAGCTCACGAACACGGCTGACCTCATTCGCTTGATCATCCGCGACGAAGCCGTGCACGGCTACTACATCGGCTACAAGTTCCAGAAGGGCCTGGAAAAGGTCTCCGAGGAAAAGCGCCAGGAAATCAAGGACTACACTTTCGAGCTGCTCTTCGAGCTGTACGAAAACGAGGTCCAGTACACGCACGACCTGTACGACGGCGTGGGCCTGGCCGAGGACGTCAAGAAGTTCCTGCACTACAACGCCAACAAGGCCCTCATGAACCTCGGCTACGAGGCCATGTTCCCGGCCTCCGTCACCGACGTGAACCCGGCCATCCTGTCGGCCCTGTCGCCCAACGCCGACGAGAACCACGACTTCTTCTCGGGGTCTGGGTCGTCTTATGTGATTGGCAAGGCTGTTAATACTGAGGATGAGGACTGGGAGTTCTAGTTCGGTTGTGAGATGTCGACCTAGTTGGAAGAAACGACATCCATTGTGAATTGACAAGTTAGTTGGCATCAGGGACAGGTTAGTTGGCATAGTGACAAAGAACTTGGCATATGACAAGTTAGTTGGCACCAACGGTTGGTGTTTGGAAGTTGGTTTGCGCCCAGGTTTGTGCTTGAACATACTCCGACCAAGGGCCCTTGCTCGACCAAACAAGGGTCGAGTAGGGACCAGCTCTGGAAATTCGCAATCTTCATCCGGTACGTGAGCCTCTGAATCGCGGATGTGGATAAATGAATCCGGATGGACTCTGGCCCTCAGGTCCCAGACTGTGGAAGAGGCTTTGAGTGTTGTCCGTAAAGGACAAGATTCGATTCCAATCGCGCTCACGAGCGTGATCAAAGAGCCTCAGCCAGCCGTCCGTTCAAATGCCGGGTCAAGAATATCTCCAAGGAGACGTTCCGCGTCGGAAATATCCTCGAGCCGCATGAGTGCCTCGCCTCGGAGGACCTTGGCCATGCGGTCATAGCCGATGCCGGTCAGTTGCGCGTAGCTGTGGATGCTATGGCCCGTATCCCTGAGTCTGGAGTTGATCCTCGCGGCAATCGTATGCTGCAGCCGTGCCGCTGCGATGCGTGATTTCTCTGCCTCCGTGGTGCCTTCGAGCCAAGTGATGGAGCTGGCTTTCCCAAATAGCCGGCGGTCTGACGGCGCGGCCATCTCGCGGGGCCGGAATCGGGGGTCGCTCATGAATTGATCCTACGCGTGACTCTGGCTTGAATCCTTGGCGTGTCGGCAAATAGACCCATCTATGTCTGATACACATAGTCTATGTCTAAAAGACATAAGCGTGTATCGAGTGACGGTGATGATGGGACAGCGTTTGAAAGCAAGAAATAGAGGCGTAGCGGCAGATCCCTACCGCAATCTCGTGAATGCAGACGACCGGGACGTCATCGCGTGGACGGACGCGGCGGGGGATGCCCGTACTTCCGTTGCGGACGCACGGTGCCTGAGGCATGGGCTTGAATCCGCGCGGATGGTCCGGCGGCCGGTGAAGTATCAACACCGTCGCAATTACGAGGGCTACTACTGGTGTGCCGGGAGCGGTCAAAGTGTTTGGTATGAATCAATGACGGAGTACTCGGTGCTGATGGAGTTGGATCACACCACGGACCTGGCCAAGGTCGCAGCCCAGCCGTTTTGCATCCTCTTCGCCGATGGGGCCAGACACTACCCGGACTATTTTGCCCTACATTCCTCTGGCAGGCAGGTGGTCTACGACGTCAGACCTGCGGACCGCGTCGACGAGAAGGCCACGGTTCAGTTCGAAAAGACCCGGCGTGTCTGCGAGGAAGTCGGCTGGGGCTACGAAGTCCTGCATGGAGTCATGGGGGTGCGGCGGCACAACCTTGAATGGCTGGCCGGATACCGTCACCCCTATGTCGACCCCGGACACCGGGAACGCGCCCGGATCCTTGACGCGTCTACCGAACCGGTGCCGTTGGCGCAACTGGCTGTTGACCTCGATGCGGTATTGCCCGCCAAGTCCCTTCCGGGGATCTACCACCTCATGTGGAGCCAGGACCTCACCTACGACCCGTCGAAGCCCCTGGGGTGGCGCACCCTGATCGAAAGGAACCATCGTGGATAGTGTCCAGCTCGGAGATACCCTCAATCTTGAGGAGGGAGACTACATTCTCGAAAGCATCCAGGGAGCCAACCTTGGCCTGCGGAACACACAGACTGCCGAACGCATGTCCGTTCACATCAGTGCTCTTCCGTCCCTGATGTTGACGCCGCCGAAATTCAGCCTTGAGGAACCCGGCCCGCGGTCCCTGGAGTGGGGCGATTCCAGGGAAATGGAGCGCGTAGCCAAGCTGGCGGCCCACCTGGAGGAAATGATGCACGGGGCACCCCTCACCGGAGGGGAGCGACGTGACGACTACGACACAGAGAAGACGACCTGGACCAAGCGGGTTGAGAACAAAGCCGGGGAACTGAATTCGCTAGGGATCAAGTGTTCCCGGCGCACCCTCGCCCGATGGGCCAGTGACTACAGGGAACGCGGCCACGCAGGTCTGGCGGACAAGCGACATGAGCGTCGACAAGAGCCTCTGGGTCGTTTGGATGAGCGGGTCAAGGAAGTCCTGATAAGCGTGATCGCGGGTGAGACGGACCGATCCACCGGGTCGGCGGACCGGTTGATTCGCATCCTGAAAGCGGAAATCATCAAGACGTATCCGGGTGAAGACACCTTCATCCCCTCGGACCGCACCTTGAGACGCCACATCAATGCTCTTACCCGAGGCAAGTACACCACCGGGAACGCGGCCAACCGGCGGACTGCCGCCAACGCGCCAAAACGAATGTACAGTCCCCGCCCGGCCATCGCACCCGGGCACGAGGTCCAGGTGGACTCCTCGCCATTCGACGTGATGGTCATCACCGGCATCGACCAGGAGAGCGGAAAGCTGAAGATCGGGCGGGCAAATCTCGTCATCATGCTGGACAAAGCGACGCAAAGCATCATAGCCACCAGCGTGAGACTCAAAGGAGTGAAAGGCGTGGATCTTGCCTTCATGCTCGCCCAGTGCCTGACCCCCCGTCTGATGCGGCCGCAAGGACTGGTCGCGTTCAATGAATACGAGCTGGCTGAGATGCCATGGGCGAAGTTTCTCTCCGTTGAGGAGGCCGCCAGATTCGAGACGACGCGCCCCTTTATCAAGCCCCAGCGCATCATGAAAGACAACGGATCCGACTATGCTTCCGCGGTCTTCGAATCAGCGTGTACCCAGTTCGGCATTGACACCACCAGCGCCGCCATACATACGCCCACGGACAAACCGAATGTCGAGAGGGCCTTCCTCACGATCAAGACCAAGTTCGCCCAACACCTGCCGGGTTACACCGGGGGCAGCACCGACAAGCGCGGAGAGCATCCGGAGAAGGAGGACCTGCTCGACGTCTATACGCTGGCGGAACTGTTCGAACGGTGGGTGGCCATTGTCTGGCAAAACATGAAGCACGATTCCTTGCGGGACCCTTTGGTTCCGTCGATCGTTCATTCCCCGAATTCGATGTACCTGGCCATGTTCCCCATGACCGGATACGTGCCCCTGCCACTCAGGGCCGAGGACTACATTGCACTGCTTCCGACAGAGCTGCGCACAATCCAGCTCGACGGCATTCAGATCGACTACCGCCGATATGATGCGCCAGAGCTCCACCCCTACAGGCTGCAGGCGTCCGCTGACGCAAACCGGGACGGCAAATGGACCGTCCACTACAACCCGCATGATCCCAGCGCCGTCTGGATACGCGATCCGCAAGAGGACGGGTTCATCCAGTGCGACTGGATGAACCGCGATGCATTCGCCAAGCCGTTCTCGGCCAGCATCCGCCGCGACGCCCGCGAAATCACCGCCGCCCAAGGAGTTTTGGGCGACGACGCCAGCACCCAGGCGGCCATTGAACTGATCGGGCAGACCAAAGCAGCCCGCCGGCGCCACGCCGCTGTCCTGGAGCGCCAGGAATCCGCCCGCAACCTCGCATCCCTTTCCGGCACGAAGCTGCCGTTGCCTGCCCCAAGGCTTGTTGCCGATGCGGTCGCGAGCTACACCATCGACGACGGGGAAATCGAATATGACGAGCTGGAGATCTTCGATCCCATGAAAGGACTGGCCAATTGATCTTCAGCCATGCAGATGCTCCCTCACTGGATCGCCACGAGGACCTGCACGAACTCCTGGCCCATCAGCCTTCCCGCCCGCAAATGCCCGCGCCCGAGCGATACGGGGAACTTGCGGAACAGGAACGCCGGGCGTTCGACACCCAGCGGCTGGACTTCCTGGGGGGCGGCCTCACCGTTGCCACACCCCAGGTCAAGGCCTTGATCAGAAACGTGCGTTTGGCCATTCTGGGAAATCGGGGCCGTGCCTCGGGTCGCACGGGTGTCATGGTCTCCGGCCAGTCCACCGTCGGCAAGACCACAGCCTGTATCGCCCTGATGCGCAGCGTCCATGCGCTATACAGACTTCAGCATCCCGGCATCAGCGGCCGGGGAGCCATCCCCGTGGCGTACGTGGAGGTTCCTGCCGGTTCTTCGGCCAAGGCAATGATCGGAAGGTTTGCGCACTTCTACGGGCTGGAGTTGCCGACACGATCCACCCTCGAACAGACCCTCCACGCCGTAGTCACCGCGATGCGTTCGTGCTCCACGCAGCTGGTGGTGGTCGACGAACTGCAGAATCTGAACCGGATCAGCCAGGGAAACGGTGAATCGGTCGACGTCCTCAAGAGCCTGTCCAACCAGGTCCCGGCGACATTCGTGTACTCCGGGATCAGTATCCACCTCGGTGGATTGCTCGCGGGGGAGCGGGGGAACCAAATCAGCCGGCGCTTCACGCTGCTGGAGATGCAGCGCTACGGACACGCGACGGCCGATGAAGTGAAGACCTGGAACGGCATCGTGCGGGCGTTCTCCCAAGAACTACCGCTTATGGCCCATGACAGCGCGACATTTCTCAAGAATGCGGCCTGGCTTCACAAGCGAAGCGGAGGAAATATCGGCACTCTCCAGCGGATACTCGTCGGGGGTGCCCAGCTGCTCATCGTTGATGGCGACCCTGGCCAGGAAACCCTGACGCGGGAGTACATGGAAGCGATCCCCGTGGACATGGGCGCCGAGCGCGCCGAAGGGAAACTAGATGACAGCCCGGCCCTGCGGCAGCTGGCAGGCTGATTCATGGGACTCGACATGACCCGGGCCTTTCCCGTCAAGATCCGCCCCCTGCACCTGGAAACACCTGACAGCTATGGCCGACGACTCGCTCTTGCCAACGGCCTGCCAGCGGAATCCTCAACCACAGCAGCCCGCCACCTGGCCGCGGGACCTGCTGCGCGGGCCATCAGGGAAGGACTTGCGAGGTGGTGCGAGGTCAAGGGCGATCTCCGGGCCGGGCACTTCCAACGTCAACCCCAACGCGGTGGCGATGGCCTGCCTGCACGCACCATGTGCAGGCTTTGCGCCCAGGGTGAGACCGTTGAGCAGTTCGCTCATGACGAGTCCTACTGTTGCCTGCGGCACGGGTTGTGGACCGGACCGGGATTCGGTTTTCAGGATTCGGTTGAGGACCAGCTCCTGGCCGTGGAATTACGCTATCGTCGCTTGCGGCAATCAGGACGCATGCCAACAGCCCTGGTGCAGGAGGTGGCCGTGCTCGTCAACAGGGACAGCGGGCATCCTGAATTCGGAACGGCATTCGATCCCGGATCGTACAGTGCGGTGGTTTCTCTGGCCCAGCTCCTGACGGATCGCTCCTTCCAACGTGATCTCTTTAGAGCGACTCGGACCTTCGCCGAGGCCCGAGAGCTCCTTGAGAGAGAAATTCAGGCGCGGATGCCTGGCGCCGGGCAGGTCCTCGTTGATGGTGTGTGGCGGCTTCTCCGACCTGCCTTCCTCGCGGTGCGAGATCGGGTGCAGGGCCAGGATCGCCCGGTCCCTGCCGTTTGCGCGCTTCTCGGTTTCGATCCGTCCAGCATTGCTGGTGCAGCGGAGGTTCAGCGCCCGTTGGAGCCTTTTGCCCGCTATCTTGACATCCTGGGAACTTCCCTTGTCGACCGGTGGGCAAACACCTGTGAGCTGACCCTGGTGGCAGGCCAGCAGGACCGGCCCCGCGCCGAATCCAAACAGGGTGCTGCCTGGGTCGCCGCGTTCATTTGTGCCCACGGCCACTGGAGCCAGCGCACCCTCAACACCGCCTACAGCGGCCTAAAGAAGGGCAGAGACGGCTGCCCCTACTGCGCGGGGCTACGGGCCCTCGCCGGATTCAATTCCATGGCTGAAACCCACCCTCGGCTGGCGGCCGAATGGCATCCTTCGCTGAACGGCACCACGAAGCCGTCCGACGTCACCGGCGCCGGCAACTCAGCATCCTACTGGTGGGCCTGCCGGAAACGGCACGAGTGGCAGGCTACGCCGAACAACAGGGCAAAAGGCAAAGGGTGCCCATACTGCTCGGGGCTCAGATGTCTACCCGGTGTGAACACGCTGGATGTCACCCACCCGGAGATCGCCGCCGAATGGAACCACCGCCTGAACCCCGGCATGACACCCTCGACTACCACTGCCGGAAGCGGCATTACTGTCGATTGGGTTTGTAGCCAAGGCCACGAATATGTATCAGCACCAGCGTCACGCACAGGCCAGGGAAGGGGATGTCCAGTGTGCGCCAACCTGCGGGTCCTGGAAGGGGTGAACGACCTAGCGACCACACACCCGCTAATTGCCGCCGAGTGGCATCCCGGGCTGAACGGAGCTATGACTCCCCGAACCGTGGTCGCAGGTTCAGGCAAGAAATACTACTGGCGCTGCCCGGCCGGACACGACTACCTTTCCCCGGTGTCCAGCAGAACGAACGGGAAGGGTTGTCCCGCCTGTGCAGGTCAGCAGGTCATTACCGGATTCAACGACCTGCGCACAACCCACCCCGGCGTGGCGGCGGAATGGGATCATGAGGCAAACGGGAGCCGGACCCCGGAAAGCGTCATCGCCGGAAGCGCACGAATCGGCCATTGGATCTGCGCGCTCGGCCACCATTATGCGAAGCCCATCAACCAACGCGCAGCAGGCGCAGGCTGCCAGTACTGCGCCAACAGGAAAGTGCTCCAAGGCTTCAACGATCTCGCGACCCGGTATCCGGCGATCGCCCGGGATTGGCACACACACAGGAATGGATTGCTGACACCTGCAGACGTGGTTCCCGGGAACACACCCCGCTGGTGGAAGTGCGGCGCAGGTCACGAGCAATTCGGAACGGTCCCGAACAGGATCAAGACGCAGGGATGCACAGAATGCCCCCCCAGACCGCCGTCAAGACAACAGGGAACGTGGCCGGTCATCAGGACCCGGAGATCCTTAGCGGTTCGATCCTCAGGGGAGTTTCTCCGGGCCAGAGGAGCACGGCGTTTCCATCCCGTGAATTCTCCATGTTCAGAACATCGACCCTTGTCGTGCTGCCATCGGGGTGCATGATTTCGTCAATGCGGCGCTGGTGCCAGTGCCCGCTGAAGACATGGGCGGGTCGGGTGGCAGCCACCGCCTGGGCCAGCAGTTCCCGCGTGACGTTGGCTCGGGCACTGACGTCAGCGGGCAGGTTCAGCCCGGACCTCAACTGAATCTCTGCCGGGACATCGTGGGTGAGAAGGATGTCCACCGGTCCGCCGGCGATGAATTCGGCGACGTGGTCCGGGGCAAGGTCCTCGATTGCCCACCAGTCTTTGCCTTCGGTGCGGTACCGGAAGTCCACACTGAACGCGCCTCCCAGCCCGCCGACCGTCAGCCCCTGGACGGTGGTTCTTCCGGGGCGGGGAAGGTACTTGATGTTCGATCGTAGCGTTGCGAGCCCGTCTTCATCGATCGGCAGCTTTTCGAGCTCAGCCCAGTTGTCGTGATTACCGGCAATGAAGATCAGCCGGATGTCTGAGGCTTCCAGATAGAGGTTGAGCCGGGCTTCGAAGCGGCCCTTCATTTTGCCGGGCCAGAGGGCTCCGAAATCGCCGACCTGGAGGATGGTTTTCACCCCCTGCCAGGCGGCTGAACGGACCACGGTCCGGGCCCAGCCGAGGTTTCCATGCCAGTCACCGGCCACGACGATAGGAACTGAATTCACTCCATGAGCCTACTTGCTTTGGATTCGGGACCGGCGAATGAACGACCCAGGGGCTGTGCAGGCGCGGTTCATTATTTCCACCACGGTGTTCGTGCTTGGACCTCTAACGCAAGGCTTGGACTTTGGCGGTTTCTGACGGGACCGCACGGACCTTACAGACGCAACGAGAATGCCAGCGGGCCACCGGAGCTAGCGAGAGGATGCAAGCCGATCCCGGCACAAGCACCCCACGACCAACGCGGTCCGGGCGCTGAACTTGGAACCCGCCGTAAGAATCCAGCTATGAACGAGCATCCGAAACGCAGTCACGCGTCAGATAGGTCCGGCACTGCTTGGGTATGGCAGTTTGATTGGAGATCGGTTTCGCAGTCTGATCGGGGCCCACTTCACGGCTCGCCGGTTGATGAATCGCAGTTTCAGTTGAGCCCACCCCACCGTTGGTTCCATCAAAGTGTTTTTCCCAACAGTGGAAGGCAGTCATGGAGTCGAGAGTGGAGCTGTTCGCGAGTATCCGGCGGGATGCCAGGGTTCATGGTTTGTCGATCCGGGCTCTTGCCCGCCGGCACCGGGTCGCCAGGAGAACTGTCCGTCAGGCTCTGGCTGCGGCGGAACCGCCCGAACGGAAGCCTCCCAAGCGACGGGCTCCGAAGCTGGGTCAGTTGAAGAGTGTTATTGATCAGATGCTGCTCTCTGACCTGGATGCCCCGCGGAAGCAACGCCACACAGCGCAACGGGTTTTCGACCGTCTGGTGTATGAACACCGGGCGGTCATTTCGTACTCCACGGTCCGTCAGTATGTGAATGGGTGGACCTGGACGGTGTGAGGACCCGTTGTTACATGTTCGCTTTCCGGCTCTCGAGTTCTGGAAAGTCCGTTCACCGCGTGTACCTTACCTGCGCGCAGGAGGCCTTTCTGGAAGGCCATATCGAGGCGTTCAACGCCATTGGCGGGGTGCCGACCAAGCACATCCGCTATGACAACCTCACCTCGGCCGTAAGCAAGGTCGTTTATGGTGCCGGTAGGCAGCGGGTGGAGAACGAGCGTTGGGTCCTTTTCAAATCGCACTTTGGGTTTGATGCTTTTTACTGCGAACCAGGGACCGCTGTCGCCGCTGTGGATCAAGCCTGCAGACGGCTGCGGCTGCCCACGATCAGGGCCGTCCTGGACGAAGCCCTCTCCGTCGCCGGCAAAGAACAACTCTCCTACCAAGGATTCCTTGCCGAGTTGCTGCTGGCAGAGTGTGATGACCGGGACAGGCGTTCCTCGGTCCGAAGGGTCAAATCAGCCGGCTTCCCACGGGACAAATGGCTTGGGGACTTCGACTTCGAAGCGAACACGAACATCAACCCCGCCACGATCACACCCTCGCCAGCGGGGATTGGATCCGCAAAGGCCAGCCCCTGTGCCTGATCGGGGACTCAGGAACCGGCAAGTCCCACCTGCTCATCGGTCTCGGCACCGCGGCCGCGGAGAAGGGATTCCGGGTCAAATACACCCTCGCGACCCGACTCGTCAACGAACTCGTCGAGGCCGAGAACGATAAAGCCCTGGCCAAAACCATCGCACGCTACGGCCGCGTCGATCTTTTGTGTATTGACGAGAACTGGGTTACATGGAGTTGGACAAACGCGGAGCCGAGCTGCTCTTCCAGGTCCTCACCGAACGAGAAGAATAAGCATCCGTCGCGATCGCCACCAACGAATCCTTCTCCAGTTGGCTGGACCAAAACCTTCACCGACCCGCGCCTCTGCGCCGCCATCGTAGACCGGCTCACCTTCAACGGAACCATCATCGAAACCGGCACCGACTCCTACCGCCTCGCCCACACACTAGCCCAGCAGGTCTTTGGCTAGCCAGGAAGTTCTGGCTCAAGCCGCCACAACGATGGAAAAGCGTCGGGGTGGCACTCAACTATGCCTTGGACCTGCCGCCTCTCAATGGCCGACCGCCAGCAATAAAACGCCCGTGGGACTGGCAGTAACGGTGTATCCGGCGGTTTGAAGTTTTCAGCGGTCAAGCTTGACCGGTGTCGTCGGCTAAAGGCTTCCGGCGCCAACCACAATTCCGATCACTATTACCACTCCTCCGAATACCGCCATGGCAACACTCAAGATGCGTGATAGTCCTTTCGTCGCCAGGTTACCGTTGCCAATCCCCCGAAGGAGCATCAGCATAAACGACGCATACAGGTTCCTGCCGAGAATGATTAGCACGCCGAAGACAACTACTCCAGCCCCAAGGAGGGTTGTGGCGGGGTCTCTCACCCTCTTCCCACCTTGCCCCCTGCAAGCCCGAAGATCAGGAAACCTAGTCCAATGAGAAAGATCACGCCCGGGAAGATCACTCCGCCGATTTCCTGGATACGTCTGAACCTTCCAGCGTCCCTGTCTGGGAAGGTCCGCGAGTATCCCTTAACGACGACTCCGCGCACGAGCCGAATTAGGATGTAGCCCACGATGCTTATGCCGATGGCAAACAGTCCGAAGAGTACTTCATCTGACACTTGGTTCCTCCGTCGACTACCGGTAGGTACTGAACATGATCGCGCATCCGCCGCCCAGGCCGCCACTCCAGCCTCCGGCTACACCGAAAGATGTCAATGAGATTGAGCCGTAGCCGCCGTAGGGGCCGAAGATACCCGAGCACTCTACTGACGGGCCGTTCAAGTTTCCGACCCCCGCACCTAGGCCGACGCTGGCCTCGGCGACCACCCCGATACCAACAGTCGTTCCAAACTGAATCCCATTACCCCAGTCGTAAGTGCCTGAAACACCAAAGCATACGATGAGACACACCGTCCCTGAGATCACAAACAATCTGACACCCTCGGGCAGTGTAGACGACCGAGTTGTCGCCGCCCACGGTGATGGCCGCCTCGTTGGCACCCACTGACAGAGTCGGACGCGCATCGTTGAGCGAGTTGTACCGCCAGCCGATGGTCAGGTCCCTGCCTGCGCCCTTGACGTGCAGCAGCTGCCCGGCGAGAGCGACATTGCCGTTCGAAGGATTGAACGAGAGAGTCGACAGGTCCGTCAGATGTCTGGTGAGCATGGACGCCGAGGGGCGGTTGCCGGACGCGATCCCGTTAGTCCCCGAGGCTGGAGGCAGGAGCATCGCCAGACCAAGTTTTGGGGCCATTGGCGCAGTAGCGTATCGGGCGGTGAGTGCCTTCGCCGCCGAAACACTTCGACTGGGCGGCAGGGCCGCGGTCGGCGAAGCCGTAGCCTTGGAGGGCACAGCCAAACCTGTGAGAACAACTGCGGAAATTGCGACACCTGACAGAAGAGACCGTAAAGCAGCCATGCTGCGCCCCCGAAATTTTGTGCTCCCCAGTGAGCATCCTTGCGCCCCCAGCGAGCACAGCCTGATCATCAACCCATCGAATGGATAAAGCAAGAGGAACCGGTGTGGACATTTTCCGGTCGGTTGCGGGTCCGCCGCGGTACTGCGGCTCTGATGGGGACGGGGTGTGACAAACGGCGGCCACCGAGCGCCGGCACCACAAAGGCCGGCATAACCCTGGTGGGCCGCGGAAAGACCGGGAACAAGGGGACCTCCCAGGCCGGGCAGGGATGAGTGTGGCTATCCGTTGCCTAAGGCACGCACTCCGCTGGTCAACGTGTAATTACCATTATTGTCACCTTCTTGACAGTTTGCCGGGACAGGCGGCCAGAAACGGATAGAGGCCGAACTCCCGAAAGAGGAAGTGCCCGCATACAAGCCGAAATCATCCGACCCTGCCAGAGCCTCGCACAACGAGCGTCTTGTGTGGGAATTCAATAATGCCCCGGACACAAGGTGGTCCCGAATCAGGCTGCGATTCAACGCGAAAGTGGGCTCAAAGCAAATTGACATTCTCAATCGGGACTACGACAGCCTGATGAGACCAGCGCGGATGGCGACGAAGGCGACCAGCACGGCGAGACTACACCCTCGAAGGAGGACCGCGACTTCATCCGCTCAAGTCCGGCGACGCCGCCGCCCTCCGCCGCGAACACCGGTTCCTCGAAAGGAAACAGCCCTGAACCTCCGCATAAAGGCGGCCGGTCAGGGGGCCGCGCGGAAACCCCAATCTCCATCCGGGCCCCTGACCGGCTTTCAAAAGAGTAGAATGGCTCGCACCCCCGCTCCGGTGTGCCAATGGCGCATGCGGAAGCGTTCAGTCGAATGTGGCCCGATTGATGGGCTGAATGCCGGATCTCTTACATCCGTAGAACTAGACGATGCGACGACCCCCAACTTGGTCCCGACTCCGCAAAGGGCATCAGGTTGGCGAGAAAGTGCAGGCCCCTATGGCAATCTCAGCTCAAACCAGCCGGGAGCAAAACCAGCGGCACCGCATTCCCGCTCAGCCACCGGCTCTGCCGGGGTGCCCGCAATGCGGTACGGATGCGTATCTAGAATTCACCCGGTATGTGCCGGCCTCGTACGCTCCCGACCCTGAAAACCTGCGGCCCCCTGCCGTCAGCTACATCTGCAAGCGCTGCGGCAACCATTACTCCCACCGGACCCCGGACGACTGGGCCCCGCCCGGCTGGCAGTGGTACGCCTAGGTCCCACCGTGCCGAGACATTGTAATCGAGGGAGTTGCTCGGCCGGCAATCCATGGCTTCGCGAGGACGCCAGGTGCAGCAGGCCCGGGTCTACCCCCAACGTTCAAGCTCGGCCCCAACGTTCAAGCTCGGCCCCAACGTTCAAGCTCGGCCCCAACGTTCAAGCTCGGCCCCAACGTTCAAGCTCGGCCCCAACGGGTCCGGCCGCGGCTCATGCAATAGGACCGTTCTCCTCTCTTGTCTGCCCGAACGGCACCATCTGCCGGCAGGTCAGTGGGGTGTCCTGGATGGTTCCGCCGATGCTGAGTTTTCGCTTGGCGTTAGGTGAGGTATTCGATGTTGTCCCGGCCCTCGGGCAAGCGCGCCTGGGGAGACGGCCGAACGTCGGACGCGGAACGGTGCCGCCGGCGCAGCCGGAACGCTGCTGCCGGGGAAAGGGTCGACTCGCCGATCCTTGGTCAAGGACGGGACCGGCGGGCTGCCCGAATGGGATCATCGGTCCATGAGTCTTACTGGCGTGCCGGGCTCCCCGGATAAGGGTTTCAATTCCGTGGCGCATCATTCGCGGCTTCGTGTTGTGGTCATGGCTGTTTTGGGTCTGGGTACCGCCCTGGCTGTTGGAACTTTGAATTCCTGGGCGTACGCGCCGGCGCTGGGCTGGGCGGTGGCGTCACTGACGTATCTTGTCTGGGTCTGGGCGGTTGTCGGGCCGCTGCCGGCGGAAGCCACGGCAGCCCATGCACGGCGCGAGGATCCGGGGCGGCGCGTCTCGGACGTCCTGGTGTTGGCCGCCACCGTGGCCAGCTTCGCCGGGGTCGCGCTCATCCTGCTGGAGGCTTCCAACGCCCAAGGGGGCACGAAGGCGGCGATCATTTCCATGGCCCTGGGCAGCGTTGTCTTGTCCTGGTTCCTGGTCCATACCCTTTTTGCCCTTCGCTACGCGTCGATCTATTACCGGGACAAGGCCGGCGTGGACTTCAACGAGGACACACTGCCCCGCTTCCTGGACTTCGCCTATTTGTCCTTCACGGTCGGGATGACGTTCCAGGTTTCCGATACCGACCTGAAGACCGACGCGATCCGCACCACCGTGCTGCGCCAGGCCCTCCTGTCCTATCTGCTGGGAGCCATAGTGTTGGCGACGACCATCAACCTCGTGTCCGGCCTGATCCACTGAACGCACCCACGCAGAAACAGGCCCGACCCCACCTCACAACGTCCGGCCGCGGCGGGCGCGCTGCAGCGCAGCCATGCCGCACGGCGCCCCGCTCTTCAAGCGCTCAAGGGCACACTGGGCCGCCGACCCCGGCCGGGAGGTGGGACTGTTGTCAACGCGGCGGGGTGCTGCTATGACCGTTCTATCGGCGGTCCCGGGCGGCGGCCGGTTGATGGGAGTCATGATGGATGCGCAGTGGATCGTTGGCTTCGCCGGCGGCTATGTGGCAGCGGCGGTCACGGTGTTGTACTTGCCTTTCCTGGTCCTTTTCGGTGTGCTGCTTCTTGTGGCGGGCTTGCTGGAGGTGCTGGCGCTGCCGTTTCTGGTGTTGTTCCGGAAACTCCGGGGCCGCGGAAAACCCGGCTCCTCATCCGGCGGGTCCTGGCTTCCCGGTTGACCCGTCACCGGGTCCAGGACGTTCCGTTGGCGACCACGTCAAGGGAGCGCTGGCTTCCCGGCCGGTTCAAGCGCTCAGGGGCAGCGTCGGGCCGTCGTGCGGTCAGGTGCGGAGGGTTTTCAGTGCTGTGGTCCAGGAGATCAGCTGGTCCAGGAGGGGGTTCAGGGCCTCTTCGGCGGTTTCGCTTGGGGTGAAGGTGGTGAAGTTTTCGAATTCGGTGGCGAAGGGCAAGGCCACCTGGGCCCTGACGTCGGCGATCTGGAGTTCACCGGCGATGAGGCGGAGATTTTCGACGGCGCGGACCCCGCCGGCGCCTCCGTAGGAGACGAAGCCGGCGGCTTTGTTGTTCCATTCCGCGTAGAGGAAGTCCAGGGCGTTCTTCAGAACCCCGGGAACGGAGTGGTTGTATTCGGCGGTGACGAAGATGAAGCCGTCGAACCGGGAGATGGTCCGGGCCCAGGCCTTGGTGTGCTCGTGCTTGTAGTCCCCGAGCGATGGGGGTACGGGCTCGTCCAGCAGCGGCAGCTTGTAGTCGGCCAGGTCCAGGATCTCGAAGTCGGCGCCTCCGTGCGCGGTTGCCCGGGCCAGGACCCAGTCCGCTACCTGCCTGCTCCGGCGCCCGGGCCGGGTGCTGCCGACCACGACGGCGATCCTTACCATGTGAACCACTCCTTCTTCCTGTCGGTTCTTGTTGCCGGTTTTGCACGCGATACGTTTTCGAAGCCCGGGCGGGCCGGGAGCGGGTGATGAGGTCCCCGGCGGGCCGGGAGTATTCGGGGTCAGCCGGTGTTTGAGGTGTTTGCCAGGGTGGCGGTGAAGGTCTTGGTATCTGTTCCCCGCCGGGCGGTGAGGTCGACTTGTTGGCCGGGTTGGGCCTTGCGCAGGGCCGCGAGCAGGTCGGTGACCTGGGTGATTTTCTGCCCGGCGAAGGAGGTGATGATGTCTCCTGCCCGGATGCCGGCCGTGTCCGCCGGGCCTGCGGGGGAAACCTGGATGACGAGTGCGCCTGTTGTTGTTGCCAGGTTGAACCGCTGCACGATTTCCGGGCTTAGATCGGCAGGGACCAGCCCGAGGACTGCGTGGGAGGCTTTCCCGTTCTTCAGCAACTGGTCCGCGACGTTCGTCACGGTGGCCGAGGGCGTGACGAATCCGATGGCCACGGCTCCGGAGCTCGGCGGCAGGTATGCCTCGGAGAGCCCGATGACCGCTCCTGTTGCGTCGGCGACCGCGCCGCCGGAATTTCCCGGCGAGATCGGGGCATCGGTCTGGATCAGGTCCAGGGCTCCTTGCGGCTGTTCCCGGGACGGGGGCATGTTGCGGTGAAGCCCGGAGACGATCCCCGAGGTGACGGTGTCTTCCAGGCCCAGCGGGGTGCCGATCACGACGGTCAGGTCCCCGACTTCGGGAGTGGCTGTGGAGAACCGTGCCGCAGGAAGATTTGAGCGGTCTGCCTTGATGACGGCGACGTCCGTGGGGTCATCGATGGCAATGACGGAAGCATTGGTCTGGGTGCCGTCGGCCAGTTGGACCCGGACGCTCTTGAAGGGCTGCCTTTGCTGGTCTTCGACAACGTGCGCGTCGGTCACGATGCTGCCGTCCCCGCGGTAGATCACGCCGCTGCCGATCCCTGTCTGCGTGGTGATCGTCACCACCGAGGGCTCGACGTCCTTCACCACCTGCGGTATCGACAGTGTCGCCGCCGGCACCGGGAACACCCCCGGCGGGCCAGGCGAAGCAGTTCCGGCGGGGGACCCGCCACCGGAAGCCGGGCCTGAGGTGGCCGGGGCCTGTCCGGCACCGGGGCCGGTACAGCCCGGAACCGTGAGCAGCACCGCTGCGGTGAGAAGCGCGGCCGCGGGGCCGTTGCTGAACCTGAAGCTGAACATCCTCGTTCCCCTTCCCTCGGCTGCCTGTGGCCCCTTCCCGTTGCCGGCCCGCCCCCCGTTTGTGGCTCCAGGCAACGGGCTGCACGGAAATTATCTCTCCAAAGAGCCTCGGACGCACCAGCCCGATCGTGCCGGTCCTGGCCCGGTGCGGTCCGCACGCGTTCCGCGGTGCTTCATGCACTGGCCAAGCCTGCTGGAGGATTCAGAGACCCAGATGCGTCTTGAGAGCTTCCGAAACCGGATGGCCTGCCGGACGGGCTCCAGCGGGCGCGGGTCACCGTCCGTCAGGGCGCCGGCCGTGGGGAGGCGTAGGCGTCCCGGGGTTTATTCAGCCGTGTCCGCTGCCGGTCCGGTCTTTGGTTCAGTGGTGGCGGCCCGGTTCTGCCGGCGTTGCCATGCAAGTGCTGCTGCCGCGGCGGCCGTGGCGAGGATGCCTGCTGCCAGCCAGGCCTTGGCGTGGCCGGTGGGCCTGAGTTTCCGTTCCGCGTGGCGGACGGCGGCTTCGGCTGATTTCCGGGCCTGTTTGGCGGCCTTTTTCTTCCCGGTAAGGGTCAGGACCACGGCGTGGACCACGTCAGGGACGTTGGCTTCCCCGAGCCTGGCCAGGGCCCACCGGATCGCGGCTTCGGTCTGGGGCGAGGGATCCTCGATGGCGTGTTTGATCCAGGCGGCGGTGCGGTGCTGGATGTCGTGTGTGGATTTGTTCAATGCGGTCATGGTCATCCTTTCCGGAGCGGGTTGGGGGGCCGATACGAGGCCGGGACCCTGGCTGCAGCACATCCGGGTGTCGGACATGCCGGGATGGGTACGGCCGGTTATGGGCGGCGGGTCGGATCGGGGTGCGGCGGCGGTACCGGCCCCGGGTCCGGGATTGGGAGGGGCCCGGGCGCCGGGTTCGGGTCGGGGGCCGGGTGAGGGGGGAACGGCGTGTCCCGGTCCGGGGCTGGTGCCGGACCGGGATCGGGAGGGAAAGGTTCGGGTTCGTGTTGCGGTGGAAGGGTCATTGGTTGCTCCTTTGGCGTTGGGCCAAGCTCCTCACGTCGGGCTACGGGCCGGCATCCTCGCAATGCAGGCGTTTGGCCGGGGCTGGTTCCCGGCCGGCGTGGGTGTCAGGGCGGGGGTGTTGGTGTGCGGCGGTTGCGGGATCTGAGCTGGATGATGCGCACGGCACCGGCTACGGCGACCAAGGCCCCGCCGCCGACCGCAGCGACGAGCAGGGCAATGCCCAGGGAGATGGTCCCATCCAGGCCGAAAAACCTGACCCTGGCGGCGTCCTGGTTCTGCACGATGAACGCGATGAGCAGGATCAGGAGCACGAGGGCGGCAACGGTGGCCGTCCAGGCCATCCCCGCGCGGGTGACCACCGGCCGACGTCCTCCTGCCGGCGGGGACGCCCCGGGTGCGGGTGCGGGCTCCGGGGCCGGATGTTGGTCTGCATCCATGAGGACTCCTCTGCCCTTCGACGTTGAGCCTCAGCGTTATCCGGGCTGTTTTGCGTCGAAGATCCGGTGATCCGGCTGGGCCGGCGTCCCTTCGGCCCGGGCCCGGATGAAGTCAAGGTCTTCGCGGGAGAGACTGGCTTGGTCGTGCTGGTCCGAGTCCGCGGTGATTCCGGTTTCCTGATGGACGATCTCGGTGACGGTGCGGGGCAGCACCACGCACCCGGGGTTCTCGGTGAGCCATTGCCGGGTTCCGGGGCTGAGGTTGTCCCAGTGGTCCCTGATGTTCATCTCCATCGATGACGCCTAACTGATTGAATCCGGAGGCGAAGGACCCGGGCCGGGCCGGTCCCGCGGACGTGATCAGGGTACGCCGGGCGGACGCGGAAAGACAGGGCCCGATAAGGAAAACCCCCGCGCGAGTCGGGAGCGACTCCAGCGCAGGGGTTCCCGGCGGCTGGGCAAATGGGGGATATGCGATGCCGCCAGAACAACCGTATGCCACTGAGGGCGCCGTCCACACCGGCTCTTGCGTGGCTGGCCACGGGAGCGTGCCGGACCGATCGGTGAGCAGAGGCTCCGGTCGCTGGCTGCGACGCACGCCGCAGCTAGTGCGCATGAGATGGGACAGGGGGCCGCGTCGTGACAGGGTTCGGGCGCAAGGGCACTGGCCACCGCGGGTCCCCTCCGGTAGGGTTGACGCCTGACCTCATGTGGCGTGACTCACATTTTCCTTGAACGCGCATTCATTCCCCGCCCCGGGGCCCTACGCAGCGCCGCGTGCGGGCTCCGGGGATACGTCGAGCGTCCGGCTGGCGGCCGGGCGTGAAGGAGGACTTCCATGACCGGTTCGTTCGAACTCTTCGAAGATGAGCGTGGCTGCTTCAGGTTCAGGATGGCAGCCCCCGACGGGGCCGTGATGGCCCTTTCCCGGGATTTCCCGGACAAGCGGTCAGCGGTAGATGGCATCGAAGCCGTGCGTGAGTACGCGGGCATGGGGCTGATCACCGACCAGTGTCCGGGGGTTCCCCTCCGCCCAGCGGACGCCGGGGACACCGGGCGCACAGACCACGAACGCAGCATGATCGGGCCCGCTCCCGCAGCCGCCCCGCAGAGGGTCCCCCGCCTGGCCGGCAGGATCCATGCCCCGCAGCGCACGGCCCCGCTGGAACCGGCCGGGGCCCTCCGCCGCGCAGCCGCCGGCCGTCCCCGCCAGCTGCAGCCCTGAGGCGTCCGGCCAAGTGCCACCAAGACACGGTGCACACGTTTGGCGTTTCCACGGCGTGCCGTCCCCATTTCTCCCGGCGCATGGCCGGTGGGTACGACGGCCGGGTTCCCGGGACCGCCGCCAAACCACCTCGGACGGCTCACTCTCGTAGCGGCCCCTAAAACAGGTAGCCGGTACTCGGGCGGCGGGCCGGTTCCGGGGACTACGATCTGCACCGGAACGTTTTCCGTGGAAGATGATCCCGGCGGTAGCTGCGCCAATGCCCGGCACCAGGTGACACCGGGCATTGGCGCGTTTCCTTGCCCCGGCCGGCCTGAGGCGGAGGCGCTTGCCGGGAAGCAGCAGCGCACGGATTTTGTTACAAAAGTACCCGTGCGGCGAGGACAGCGGACAGCCGCCGGGAACGGCGCCCGGCCCGTTTTCGCGGCCCCCGGAGGCGGTACTTTCACGGGAAGTCAGCGTCAAATACAATAAGAATCCTCCGGCGTGACGTCAGAGGAACGCCGGGGTGCAGTCCGCATCACAGAGGTGGTTTCAATGAAGAAATGGACGCGATGGCAGGATTGGGTCACGGTCGCCGCCGGGCTCTACGCTGCCCTGTCGGTCATCTGGACCACGGCGGCCGGTTCGTCGGCTGCCTTGATGGTCGTGTTCGGCGCTTTGCTGGTCGTCAGCGGCGTCATCAATCTGGCCATGCCCGGAACCCCGGCCATGGAATGGATCCAGGCGGCCTTCGGCGCCTTGCTGTTCCTTTCACCGTGGTTCGGTTCCTACACCATGCAGACAGGCGTCGCCTGGACGTCCTGGATCACCGGCCTGGTGGCGCTCGTCGTCACCGCGACCGCGATCAAACCCAGCACCGAGGAACACCGGCACCACACGGTCAGCCCCTCGCACTGAAGTGCTGAAAACCTGAATAAGGGCACCGCTCAATAGGGTAAACGCCGGATAGCGGTTGCCGGACAGCGGAAAACATCGGATAACGGTTACTGGACAGCGGAAACCTCGGCCGGCGGATCCGGTCCTGGTCCGGACCCAACGGTGGCGGTGGTTCCCGGCAGGGGCGGTCCCGGGCGCGTCAGTGTCCGGGAGAGAGGCCCCTGCGGTCCTTTCGTCCCTATTCCGGTCACAGGAGGTTGACGTGGAAATGAATGTTCAGCCGGAGGAAATCGGTCCCGAAGTACCCGAAGCCGATGCTCTCGAGCAGCGCACACCGGTCCTGCCCGAGGGCTCGGGGGAATTGACGGAGATGGACGGTTTGCCCGGGGATGTCCCGCAAGCGGACGTCATTGAACAGCGCACGGACGTTCATCCCGGCGGCGCCGGCTACGACCGGATCGCGGTCACGGAAGCGGAGCCGCCGAAGCGGACCTCATCGACCAGGCCACGGAGCTTTCCCCAGGCGCCGAGGACGAGTACCCGGACGCCGCCGAAGACCCCGGCACGTGAGGCCACGGCAGCCCCGGGCGTGACGGGAGCTGCGAGGCCCCGTCGCCGGCTCCTCTGCAGGCAGGCAGATGTTGGGCTATTGGTCCAGGACGCTGTCGATGAGTTCCTTGAGGATTTCCCAGAAGTCCCGGGCCCGGTACGAGGTGACGGGTCCGCGGCCCTGGGCTTCGCGGACGGTGTCTGCGATGGCTATGGCTTCGGCGAACAGTTCGGCCGTGACTGCGGGGACCCGTTCCGGCTCGAGGGTGAGGATGTGCCGGACCAGTTCGCGGGAGTGCTGCTCGGTCTCGCCTGCCGGTTCCGGGTGCAGGCCGCTGCGTTCCAGACGCGTTGATGCGGACTCGAAGCCGCGGTCCACGTGCGGCCCGAAGCCTTTGTCCATGTACAGGATGGACATGTCGGTCTCCTTTCCAATTTCCTCTTTGCAGTCCCGGGGGAAGCGCAGGCGGCCGCAGCGGAATGTGCAGCCCCGCTGTCCGGAATTTCACCGGAGCGTCCGGGCGGATGGTTGTCCGGTTCAGAGCTGGGTGCCGTAGATGAATTCCTTGGCGTGGTTGACGGCTTTCCGGAAGGCGTCGTTGCGGAGGGTGATCTGTTCTTCGGTGCCGTTCTTGCCGGGTTCGAGGTAGGCGGTGTGCCCGGGGTGCAGGACCCAGATGTCCCCGGACGGGGGCAGGTAGAAGACACCGAAGGAGCGGTGCCGGGGGTCCGTGGCCCAGATGGGCACCACGGCGACGGCCGCGCCGGTGTCCGGGTTGATCCATTGGGCCCGGGGCAGGGGCTGGAGATGGATCTGGACCCCGGGGTCCAGGAAAGGGGCCGTCCCTTTGCCCCAGCGCTGTTCAAAACGTTCGTAGAACGCCGGCATCAGAAGGTCATCGTAGGGGTGCCAGGCGCTCATGGCAGGCTCCTTCCAGGTTCGGGCGCCGGGTGTCGGGAGGGTCCCCGGCCGGGCGGGCCGGGGACCCTCGGTGCGGGAGGCATCGTCGGGGGCCGCCTTTTCGGTGCGCTACTCGCGCGGTGGCGTGGCTGGTCTGCATCGCCCTTCACTGCCGGCGGCCGGTCCAATGCTCCCGGTCCAGCGGTGCCGGCCCCGGTCCTAGGCGTTGATCGCCTGGCGCGGGGTCGACTCCGACGCGATCTCGATCCGGCGCGGTTTGGCCTTCTCGGCCACCGGGATCCGCAAGGTCAGCACCCCGGCGTCATAACTGGCCTTCACGGCATCGGTATCCAGGGCCTCGCCGAGGACGAGCTGGCGGCTGAAGACACCCCGGGGCCGTTCGGCGGCGATCATCTCGGTGTTCTCCCCGGCCGGGTCCTTCCGTTCGGCCTTCACGGTCAGGACATTGCGTTCGACGTCGATGTCCACCGAGTCGACCTCGACCCCGGGAAGATCCAGGGCGACAACGAATTCCCCGCCTTCCCGCCAGGCATCCAGCGGCATGGCCGCCGGCCGGGCCGCGGTGCCCAGGACCTGCCGGGCCAGCCTGTCGAGCTCGCGGAACGGGTCGGTACGCATCAACATGGTCTCCTCACTCCTTACAGATCGGTACGATCCTTCCATCCCAACCACCTATTTCCTATGCTGGCTGGTATAGATTTTTTATAGCACTGGAATGAAACCGCCGCAAGGGGGCTGCCCGGGTTTTTTGTATGGGCCCCGGAACCGGACCGGCGCGCGAACCACGGCTCCTGCCGTTTCCTCCGACCCTCGGGCGGAAGGGGGCCGGCGTCCCTCCGGGGGCTTGGCGGTGCAGAAAAGGCGGTGTAGAACAAGGGAGGGGCGCCGTCATCCGCTGCCTGTTCTCCGGATGCCGGGACGACGGCTGGCCTCCTGGTGCCGATGACTGCCGGCGCGGAGCCCGGTTCCGGGACGGCCCCGGTGCGGGCGTGGAGGGGCGGCCAGCTCCAGCAGTTCGCTCCGGCCCAGTCCGGAGGCGTCGCTGACTTCGGCCACGGTGGCTTCCCCGCAACGCAGGATCGCCGCGGCCACCTGCCGCAGGGTCAGATAGGCTGCGGCGAGCTCCTCTTCCGCGGCCTCGATGGCGCCGGCCAGGGCGCTCAGGCGCTCCAGCTCCGCACTCATTCCACTCTCATCCCTTCCTTGCCGGGCAGGATCTTTCTGGCGGTTCCCGGACGATCACGTCGGGGACCGCCGGAGAAGATCACACGTCCCGCTATCTAAAGTGGTCGATACAGATTTTTTATATCACCTGAGATAGTCAAGGGCAAGGCCTTCCGGGAGGTCCTCACGGCCCGGTTCGCAGGCCCGGCTATTTGTTCCGGGGGTCGTTTCCGATGAACGTCCCGGGAGGCATCCGGGCGCCGAACACGGGGCCGGGGTCCGGCCGCTTCGCACGGCGCTCTTCCTCGGAGCTGTGGTGTGTGAGGTGTTGCAGGACCCAGGGGACCAGGTGTTCGCGTGTCCAGATGATGTCATCGGCCCGTGCTTCGCGCCAGCTGCGCGCGGGCAGCTCTTTGGGCGTCATCGGCTCCAGGGTGTGGGGAACGTTGAGGGTTTCCAGGACCATGATGGCGATGGTGTGCTGGCCCAGGGGAGAGAAGTGCAGCCGGTCCGGATCCCACATCCGGGGGTGGGTGAGCTGGCGCAGGGCCCAGAGGTCGGCGATCACGGCGTCATGGCGGGCCGCGATGGTGCGCAGGTTCTCGTTGAAGATCGCTACCTTGCCCCGCACGTGTCCGAGCACGGGGGTCGTGCCCCAGTCCGGTCCGGCGAACAGCACGACCGTGGCCCCGGTCGAGGCGAGGAGTTGGACGCCGGCGTCCAGCTCGGCGGCGAGTTTGTCGGGGTCGGTCCGGTGGAAGATCAGGTCGTTGCCGCCGCCGTTGAGGGTGATCAGATCCGGTTGCAGGGCCAGGGCGGGGGCGATCTGCTCATCCAGGATCTGATGGAGCAGCCGTCCTCGGACTGCCAGGTTCGCGTAGGCGAAATCCGCGTGGCCGGCGCTTAGTTCTTCCGCGACCCGGTCCGCCCAGCCGCGCAGGCCCCCGGGGCTGCGCGGTTCCGGGTCCCCGACCCCTTCGGTGAAGGAATCACCCAGGGCCACATAACGGCTCCACGGGTGCAGGCGGGCCCCGGAACCAACGGAGCCATCCTCCGGAGGGCCGGCTGCGGGGGCGTTCATCCCCCCATACTGCCCCTGCGGTGCCCGTCCGCGCCATGGCCCGTGTCGGTGACCGTCCCGCGCCGGACTCGCAGGGGAGAACGGAATGTCGTAGCAGCGACGGAGGTCTAGGCGGCCATCCGGGACTCCGGGCCGCGGGATTTCCGGGTACGGGACGAAGAGCCCGAGTAAGACCCGGCGTTCGGGATGCGGGCTCCCTCGGGAACCAGGGTGTCCCCGTGCAGCCGGACCGCGCGGCCGATGAGTGCCCCCGCCCCGATGCGGGAGTGGCTGCCGACGTGGACCCAGCTGCCCAGGACCGTTCCCCGGCCCACGTACACGTCGTCACCGATGAAGGCATGGTTCCCGACCGTTGCCCGGCGGTCGATCCAGCTCCCGCGGCCGATCCGGCACCCGGAACCGACACGTGCGCCGGCCTCGACATAGGTCGTTGCACCGATGAAGGAATCCGCCTCCACCCGTGCGCCGGGACCAAGCAGCCCGCCCCCGTTCGGGTGCCGGTGGTAGGTGGTGGTCATACCGGCATCGTCCTCGACCGTTTCGATGTTCCTGTTCCTCCTTTTCATCTTCTTCCTTCCTGCCGCACACCTGCGACAAGAAAATTAACGCCGGAACGCCGGTGTTGATTCCGGCAACCGGCCGGACGAAAGGCCTGCAGGACGGAGGGCTGCGTGGAAGGCATGGCCGGGAGTGGGCTTCATCCGGCGGGCGGGCACCGGCTGACGCGGGAGCCCGTAGCAGGCCCGGGCGCCGGGTGGTCTAGCTGCGGCCTTCGACCTTGCCCCCGGCGATGCTTCCGCGCCAGGCGCCGGTCTCTACTTCCCGGCCCTCGATGAATTCCTTGAACCGTTCCAGGTTCTTCTTGATCTGCCGGTCCTCCAGATGAGCCGTGGCCCCGGCCCGTTCCAGCACGGTCCGGGGTTCCCAGTCCACTTCGACGGTGACCCGTGTTTCGACGGTGCTCACCGCCTCGAAGGTGACGGTTCCGGAATGGTGCGGGCCCTCCACGCTCTCCCAGCTGATCAGTTCGTCCGGGATCTGGGCGAGGATCCTGGCGTCGAAGCCGCGCCGGACCCCGGCGATGCGGGTCTGGAAGTGCACGGTGGTTTCATCGACCTGGCGGACGGACTCGACCCCGGTCATGAAGCGGGGAAATTCCTCGAACTGGGTCCACTGGTTGTAGGTCTGGCTCAAGGGCATGTTGACGTCGATGGATTCCCGCACGGTGGCCATGACTGTTCACTCCTTCCTCAAGGACGGGCCTGGCCGCCGGGGGTCGCCGGCCATGGGCCTCGTTTCCACGCTAAAACGATCCACGGGAGCGGACAAGATGACCGGCCCCGCGGGCTGGAACAGCCCGGGTTGCCGTTCCGTTTACCTCAAAGAGGACGAAAAAGATGGAAAGGAAACCGACCGCGCTGATCATTCCCGCCAGCCTGGGAGAACCCGTGGTCCTGGGCAGGCTGGACACCGGCGCCGCCGCGCTCCGGCGGCTGCTCGGAGGCGGCGCAGAATCAATTTCCCGGGGCGACTGGCATGTCTACCTCAACGCCCGGGCCAGGCTGTTGAACCTGCAGCCCAACATCCGTGCCGCCCGGCTCGCCGAGGACGCGGGCCTGGACATCAGCGACGCGGCCCGGGGAACGGCGGTGTTCCTGGGACACACGGACCTGGCCGCGGAAGCCGACGTCCCGGCGTACCTGACCAGACGCGCCACGGAACTCTTCGGCACCCCGCTCGCTGCCTAGGCCTGCCCCGGACCGGTTCTTCCGGCGAGGTCCACCCCTGGAGCCGAGGATGGGGAGTCCCTGCTGTGTCCGCTGAGTCATGGGTGCAACCGCGCCCGTCGGAGTGGACTTTCGCTTCTCTGCTGCCCGGCCACGTCCTTTGTCCGGTGGATGGAGGGGGCTCGTGTCCTGTCGATCTAGCGACCCGGTGCCCACGGCCGGCCGCTGGCTCGAGGAATGATCACTGGACGTCAAAAGGCAATCCCGCCGGCCTACCCGGCAGTAGGTCTTGTCCATTGTCCGTCCGGGAGTAATAGTCAGTTCAGAGGTTAAGCAGAGGCCTTCGGCGGGTTTTGGGTGCGTGTCGGGACGCAGGGGGAGTCCGACCCATCCGTTTCTTGGAAGGCAAGAAATGCGGATAGGACTTGTTGCAGGACCATGGATCCCCGTTCCCCCGCAGACCTATGGCGGTATCGAAAGGGTGGTGGACCTTCTGGCACGGGGGTTTGCCGGGGCCGGGCACGAGGTGGTGCTGGCCGCGTCCTCGGACAGCCGGTGCCCCGTACCCCGGGTCCCGGGGATGAGGACGTCGGATCCGACGAGCCTTGGCTTCACCATCTCCGAACTCAGCCACCTGATCAGGGCTTACGAGGGGCTCGGGGAGGTGGACATCATCCACGACCACACCCTGGCCGGGCCCCTGTACCGCTACGGGCCGCCCGGGGTGCCAGTGGTGACGACGATCCACGGCCCGCTCACGTCCTCAGCCAAGGACATCTACCGTGCGATCGGAAGAACTACCTCCATCATCGCGATCTCCCGCAACCAGGCTTCCCAGGCGTCCGGCATACCGGTCCGTGGCGTGATCCATCACGGCATCGATCTGTCGACCGTGCCCGTGGGCACCGGCCGGGGCGGCTACGTCTGTTTCGTGGGGAGGATGTGCCCGGACAAAGGCGTCCTGGAAGCCATCAGGATCGCCCGTCAGGCGGGCGTGCCGCTCCGGATCGCGGCCAAAATGCGCGAACCGGAGGAGATCCAGTACTTCGAGGAAGTCATCAAACCGATCCTTGGTCCCAACGAGGACTTCACAGGCGAGGTCGACGACGCCGGAAAATACCATCTCATGGGCGAAGCACTCGCGTTCCTCAACCCGATCCAGTGGTCCGAACCCTTCGGCCTGGTCATGATTGAAGCACTTTCCACCGGGACGCCCGTTCTGGGAACGCCCCTGGGAGCCGCACCGGAAATCGTTGCGCACGGACTAACGGGTTACCTCGCCTCTGCCGATGACCTCGCAGCCATGATCCCGGCGGCCGCTGGCCTGAGCCGGGCGCAGTGCAGGGCCCGGGTGGAGCAGCAATTCAGTGCCGAACGCATGGTGGCCGACCATTTGCAGCTGTTCGCCGACCTCATCGAAGAGCAATGCGAATCCGGGCTTCCGGATTCGGTCGCGTTGAACCAGAATCTTTAAGGGAACCGGTTTTCCCGTGCCCCGTTATCTGCTTTGGCGGTAATTGTCCTGGCGCCGCCGCCGCGCCGTGAGGTGAGGAGTCCTCCCATGACGGCATGGAACGCCGATACCGAAACGACGGTTTCCGAGGCAGGAACCGTCACGCTCGTGGAGGGGTCCTCCTTTTGCATTTCCTCCCGCAGCGGGGACATCCTCCCGGACGGCGAGACAAACGGCGCGTTCTTCCAGGACACCCGGATCCTTTCCCGCTGGGAACTGCACATCAACGGGTCCCCCCGCGAGCCGCTCGCGGCCCAGCGTCCCGATGCTTTCGAGGCGACCTTCGTGGGCCGGGCCCAATGGCCGGACGGCCGTTTCGACAGCCCTCTGGTAGTCCGGCAGCAACGCCATGTCGGCCCCGGCCTCCGGGATGACATCACGCTGGAGAATTTTTCCGCGGAACCCGTGGACTGCAGCATCGAACTGCTCGTGGACGCGGACCAGGCCGACCTGTTCGACGTCAAAGGAGGCCGCCCCACCAAGCATACGTCCGTGACCAGGCACGTGCGGGGGCATGAACTGGTGGTCGAAGCCGTCAGCGACGGCCAGCGGCGGGGATCGGCGATTCGGGCGGCGGGCGCCGAAATCTCCGAAGACGCCCTCCGTTTCCGGGCCACCATCCCCGCACGGGGCAAGTGGTCCACCAGCGTCATCGTGGTCCCCCTGGTCGACTCCGTGGCCCCGGAGGAGCCCTTCACGGAGACTGGGGTCCCGCACCTCCGGACGGGCGTCAAACGGCACCGGGCCTGGGAAAAAAACGTTCCACCCATCACCCTTGCCGACAGCAGCGTCCAAGCCACGCTGCAGTGGAGCCAACGCGACCTGGGCTCACTGCGGATCTTTGATCCGGCCAACCCCGACCGCGTGGCCGTGGCCGCAGGCGCTCCATGGTTCATGGCCCTGTTCGGCAGGGATGCACTGCTGGCCTCCTACATGGCGCTCCTGATCGACCCGGATCTGGCCTCGGGAACCCTCCAGACCCTGGCGGACATCCAAGGCACCAGAGTGGACCATGACTCCGAGGAGGAACCCGGCCGCATTCCGCATGAAGTCCGGCTCGGCGTCACCGGCGGCTTGTCCAGGGGCGGGACAGCCTACTACGGCACCGCCGATGCCACCCCGCTGTTCGTGGGGTTGCTGGGCGAGCTAAGCCGGTGGGGGCTCTCTGAGGACATCATCGAGTCGCTGCTTCCGCACGCGGACCGGGCCCTTGGCTGGATCCACGACTACGGTGACCGCGACGGGGACGGTTTCGTCGAGTACCACAGGGCCACCGACCATGGCCTGGCCAATCAGGGCTGGAAGGACTCCTGGGACGGGATCAATTTTGCGGACGGGACCCTGGCGGAGTCGCCCATCGCCCTGTGTGAAGTCCAGGCCTACGTTTACGCCGCGTATTTGGCCCGGGCATGCCTGGCCCGGGCGGCAGGAGAGAGGGAAACGGAGCAGTACTGGGCCGGGCGTGCCGCCACGCTGAAGAATGAATTCAACAAAAGGTTCTGGCTGCCGGACAAGGGCTATTTCGCCATCGCACTGGACAAGGACAAGAAACCGGTGGACTCCTGCGCCTCCAACATGGGCCACTGCCTGTGGACAGGCATCGTCGAGGAGGACAAAGCGTCATCGGTGGTCCAACGGCTGATGTCACGGGAGATGTTCACCGGCTGGGGCATCCGGACCCTGGGCTCGGACATGGGTGCCTACAACCCGGTCAGCTATCACAACGGTTCCGTCTGGCCGCACGACACCGCCCTGGCCGCAACCGGAATGATGCGGTACGGATTCGTGGATGAAGCCAGAAAGGTAGCGCACGGTCTTTTGGGAGCAGCCGGACACTTCGACGGCCAGCTCCCGGAACTTTTCTGCGGCTTCGACCGCTCTGAATTCCACGCCCCTGTTCCCTATCCCACGGCGTGCGCACCCCAGGCGTGGGCGGCCGCGACCCCGGTGCAGCTGATGCGGACCCTGCTCAGGTTCGATCCTGACCTGACACGCAACGTGGTCCACCTTGCCCCGATCCTCCCGGAGGAATTCGGGGAATTCACGGCCGAGAACGTGAAACTGGCCGGGTCCCTCCTCACCCTCAGGGCGAAAGGACGCGAAGGCAGCGTCCAGGGCCTGCCCCCGGGTCTGAAGCTCCTGAAGGAACCCCGGCCGCCGTTGGATGAACGGCCCGGCGGGCGGGCCGGCGATTAGAAAACCTATGGCCGGCATAGACCGGGACCAGGGGCGCGTCCGCCCACCCGCAGCCGGACGATAACTGCGGGGGATACCGCGCGTCGATCGGCCCGGGCGGGCTCGTCGTGGCGGGCGGGGACCGCGCCTCATCCATGAATAGGTTGGAGGATCAGGTGGCCCGCATTCCGACGTGACAGGTGAGACAGACATCCACCAGGCAAGGCCTCCTTGAGGGGGACCGATCCGGATCAGTCCGTTTCGGACTGCCATGGTCCCGAGCCCGGTTCTTGCTTGGGTTTTTGTTGGCTGGACGAGTCGCCGTCCGGGCCGAGCTCGTCGGAGTAGGGTGCGCGACCCTGGGGGAATGTGTCGATGAGTTCGTTGGCGGCCATGGCCAGCAGGTCGCGTTGCAGGACGGGCAGGGAGAGGAGGCCTTGGAGATAGGCTTCCACCTCGTACTCGCCAACTTCGCCTCCCAGGCTGAAGTACTTGAGCCAGAGTTCGCCGACGTTGATTTGTGCTGACTTCATGGCAGCGGCCAGCATGCGCTGCTGTTGTGGTTCGTGCTGATCGAAGCCCACGGGCCGGCCTCAGTCCAGGGCCGCCGGAATCCCGGCGACGAGATCGGCACTGATCTGGCCCAGCGTGCTGTTCTGCAGCCGGGCCCGGCGCATCAGTTCGGCAAGGGCCAAGTCAACGGTCAAAGAGTGGCGCTGCATCAAGATGCCGCAGGCCCGGTTGACCAGGTCACGACTATGAAGGGATTCAGCCAGGGCTTCGCTGATGCGGTGAGGTGCTTCGCTGGCCTGGATATTCGCAAGCAGCGTCGCTGCCGGGGCGGCGAATAGTTCCAGCACCCGGGCCGCGTCCTCGCCGAAAGCGCCGGCACGGTCCGAATAGATCTTCAAAGCGCCGATGCATTCCTGCCCGGCGATCAAAGGGGTGCTGACCACCGCATGGATGGGCATGCCCTTCACAGCGTCAGACCAGTCCGGCCACCGCGGATCAGTTTCGACGTTCCGGACGATCACCGTTTCCTCCATCGCCCAGGCCGTCAGGCACGGCCCCTGGCCCAATTCATACTGAAGGGCGTCCGCACGGGTGACCACGTGGTCCGTGGAGGCGCTGCTGGTCAGCCTGCCCCTCGAATCCAGGATGGAGACCCCCGCGCCGCTCGCTCCGGACACAGAGTCCTTGATGGCACGGGCAAGCAACCGCACGGCGCGGTCCACTTTCTCTTCCGTCAGCAGCAGGCCCTGGATTCGCGCGATAACGGTCGACAGTTCATCCAGCGGTAGTTTCCGCGCCATAGTCCTCATTCATCCAGGTCGGGTGCATCGAGCCGCAAGCGTGAAAGAGAATCCGGTACGGCAGTTGGTGCGCTGTTCCCAGCCTACTTCCCGCCCCTGGCCGGTGGCAGAAGCCAGGGCGAGGAAACGCAAACGGTAGCCGCGGCCACATGGGGCGACGGAAGAAGTGCCCGCGTCGTGGCAGGAAGACGGCTCCCGGCCCCGGGTCCGCAGAAACCCGCCGGGCGAGGGAGAGGAGCTCCGGTCACCCTGGCGGCCGAGGGCGTCCGGTGGCCGGACCGGACAACCTGCGATTCCACCGCATGTCCCCGGCTGTTCTGGCTATTCGTCGAAGTACGGTGCCAGGTCCGTTTCTCCCGAAACGGAGGCGATGACCTGCGCGGCAATGTCCCGGAGTTTGACGTTCCGGCTGTTCGACGCCCTGGTCAGAACCTTGACGGCAGTATCGCGGCTGCAGCGGTTTTGCGCCATGACAATGCCGACGGCCGTGTCGATGGTCGAACGCGACTGCATGGCCGCGGTGAGATCGTTCCGGGCATGACGCAGGTGCGCGATCCTCAACGCCAGGCGCAGCGACTTCGCCGCGCTGTCGGCGAATGCTTCCGCGGCCGTGATGTCCGGTCCGGAAAACCCCAGGGGTTTGGTGGAATACAGGCTCATCACGGCTTCGGCTTCACCGGCCAGATCCAGCGGGACAGCCAGGATGGATCGGATGCCGTTCCGACGGAGAGCGTCCATGGAGTCACGCCAGCGGTTCTCGCCGCCGGTGTCGGGGACGAGAATCACGTCATCGTCCCGGAGGGCTGTCAGGGAAGGCCCGTCGTGAAGGTCGTTCTGCAGTTCCTCGAGAACGCGGCCTCTCTCATCGCTGCCGGCCGCTGCGGGGCTTCTTTTCCTCCTCCTGAGGGTGACCCCGCACGAAAGGGTGTTCGTGATGGTCGAGAGAACGGCGGCTGCCACGCCGGCCAGGGCGACAAGGAATTCCATGACGTCGCTGCTGTCCAGGACCAGTTCCTGCAGGGTAATGCAAGGGTCCTGTCTGCGGTTCCGGGCCGGAGCGGTGGAGGCGCCGGGTGCTGCGTCCCACTGCGGGTCAATCACGGGTCGGTCATCCTTTCGGTGTCCATTTCCAGTATTGCCAGGGCCAGAAGACTCACCCCGGGGTGGCGGGAGACCGCCGAGCTCATGGAGGTAAGCATCGAGGCTGGTTTCTTCCGCATCGCTCTGACTATCCCGTAGAAGCGGGCCCACAGCCTGGCCAACCCGTGTTGCGGTCGCGGTACCAGGGTGGCGCCACCGGTGCCCGGCGCTTCAGGCGTGTCCATCGGGGACGCCCGGGGAAGTCCAATCCTGGGGTGCTGATCCGTTCAGGATATCGGTGGCGATGTCATGAAGACGCCGGTTGTTGTTCCGCGCAGCAAGCTGAAGGAGTTCCATGGCGCGGTCCCGCCCACAACGGTTCTGGAGCATGATCAAGGACAGCGCCGCGTCCACCACGGCGCGCGATTGCAGGGCCGAGCGCAAATGTTCAGGGCATGGCTCCGGGACGTGAAGCCGCAGCGCCAACCTCAGCGTTTTCGAAATCGCCTCGGCATGCTCCTGCACGCGGGCGACGATGGCCGGATTAAAGGTCCCGGGCGCATAGGCGTAGCAATTCAAAGCTGCGCGTGAGGAGGAGTCCGTCTGGATCGGCACTGCGAGGACAGAGCGAATACCTTCGCCATCCACCTGGTGGGCGTACTGTGCCCAACGGTCGTCGGCCTGCAGGTCGTCAATCAGCACGCGATGTTGGTGACGCAAGGCCGTCAGGCAGGGGCCGTCGTCGAACGCGTATTGCTTCTCGTCCAAGCGCTGCGCCGCAGCGGTACTGCTGGCCACCGTCGAGGGGCCGGCATCATGTTCGACGGTAATGGCGCATAAAAGAGGTTCCCTGCCGTCCAACAACGACGCTGAGATGGTGGCCAAGCCGAGGAGGAATTCGGTGAAGCCCGGGCTTTCAAGCAGGAGGTCCTGCAATTGTTCCGTGGTGGGTACTGCGTTGTTGCCGGCCATGCGGCCTCGATTCCAAGGGGCGCCCGGGATCTTCGACCCAGGCCTGCAGCCGTGCCCGCTCGCGCGTCGCACAGTCCTGATATTCAATCCCCGGATCCGAACGACCATCCCGAAATCTCCTACTTCGACACTACGCCCCCGTGGGAGCTTTGGACACGAGAGCCCGGACGCCTGCGTTCACCAGTCCACTGATCGAAGACGAAACCTCCGATCCTTCTTCCCGGACCTGATTATCTCCGGGGTCCTGAATGTCTTCTTCCGCGCCAGGCCCGGGGACGCCTGCCGCACTTCGCAGGTGAGCCTTCCGGTAAAACCAACCCGGGGGCGCCCCGTCGAGATGTCGTTTCAACGGCGCGCCCGCACCACAACAACGGGCTCCCGGCGCCCGGGCATGCCTTGGCCCGGGACTGGTGCATCCGGTGGGGTTCGAACCCACGACCCGAGGATTAAAAGTCCCCTGCTCTGACCACTGAGCTACGGATGCGGACCGGCCGACTCACTGAAGGGCCTTACCTTCCATGCTGCTCCACCCGTGGTTCCGCAGCCAAGGCCCTGGAGGCAGAGCTGCTTGGTCCCGCCTTCAGAGCCGCCATGCCCCGGGCACAACCGCAGCGCCGGCGTATCCGGTGTCAGCTCAGTTTTTCGGCCCGGGCCCTGACCCCGCAGGCGAACCGGTCCGCGGACCGGGACAGGCCCGGGTTGTGTTTTTGGATCAGCGTCCGGAGGGGGCCGGTGAAGTCATCCCTCACCACCAGGCGGGTCTTGCCGTTCTCAGCCCTCACGGTGATGGTCCGGACCGCTTTGAACAATCTCCCTGGCAACCGGAACGTCCAGGACATGGCGCCGTCCCCATACCGGTGGACAGCCACCGTGACCGGCCTGGCCAGGCCGGCGGGCCGGACCCGGATGCTCTGCCCGTGGCCGATGTCCCCGATGAGCCCGGCAATCCCCGAATCCCACTCCGGATAGCCGGCCGAATCAGTGATGACGGCCCACACCGTTTCCGGCGCTGCACAGATCAGCGCACGGCCCCCATACGAATCCATGGACGACAGCATAAACCCCGGCCGTCCCGCGTATCCCGGCAGGCTCCCGTCCCGCGAGCAGCCAGATGCCCGGGCAGAACCGTGGATGAAGGGGACGGGCCGGGTCTACGATAAAAATGTCCGGCCCGCACGGGCCGGCCCGTCCCCCTTGAGAGGAGCCGTCATGGGTCTGGGTGACAAAATCAAGCACGCCGCCGAAAAGGTCGGCGGCAAAGCCAAAGAAGCAACCGGCGACGCCACGGATAACGACAGGCTGAAAGCCGAAGGCAAAGCCGCACAAGCCAAAGCGGAGCTGAAGCAGGCCGCAGACAAAGTGAAGGACGCCTTCAAAAAGCACTGACAGGAAACGCCGGGAGCACCAAGTGTTCCACCATGGGTCCGGGCCTCCTCGCCCGCGTCCCGTCTGGGCTGGCCGGCGACACCGCCGGGAACGAGCAGGCCGAGGGTCCGGACTGCGGGTGTGGCCGGGGCCGTATCCGCCGGTCTTTTGGCTGTGAACAGCGTCGGTGATGGACAGTTCAGCGGCGCCAGATGACCGTGATGGCCTCACCATCGGGCACGGCCTGGATATGCAAGGAGACGTCCAGGCCCCCGGGATCACGGCACGGGTTCGTGCCGGTGGAGGCGATGATCTCCTGGATCAGCCGGTCCAGGGCCAGTGCCATGGCCCGCCCCCAGTCCCCGGGACGGGTGCTGGAGGCCTCCACGGTCACCGAACGGACGGCCTCTGTGGTGGGCCGGGGGTCTGTCTGCATAGCGGTCTCCATCTGCGTTTCTGCACCAGGAAATGCGGTGCCCGTGATGCGCAGACAGACCTCCAACCAGGTGCAGGTGGTCCGTTGCCGTCCCCGGCGGCGGGCCCCGCGTCACCTCGTTGGCCTCCGCAGCAGGGTATGCCCAGTCTAGAAGCGCCGCAGCCTGGCCGTCCACGGCACGGACCGGCAGGCACCGGCACAGGCGGGCGCTCCGGGACCTCCGGCATGACGCGCATGTTGCCCGGAAGCGATCCCGCCGCCGCCCCGGTGCCTGGGCCCGGCATTCCCATCCGCCTCACGGCCAGGACGAGGTGGCTGCCGCGGAACGCGGGTTTCCCTCGGTGCCCGGGGCTGAATGCGTCAAATCTTCGGGTTTGATGGGTCGGGGCGCGGTGTTCCCGGGCGTGTCCGGTGGTGGGCGGACGGTGTTTTCTTTCGGTATCGGAGGGCTCATGGAAGTCTGGGCGGGCAGTGCCTATCCCTTGGGGGCGACGTATGACGGCAGCGGTACCAACTTCGCCGTCTTCAGCGAAGCGGCCAGTGCGGTGTATCTGTGCCTGTTCGATGAGCGAGGGTCCGAGCAGCGGATTGCCCTGGAGGCTGTGGACGCGTTCGTCTGGCACTGCTACCTGCCCCATATGCTCCCGGGACAGTCGTACGGTTACCGGGTGGAGGGGCCCTATGACCCGGCCAACGGGATGCGATGTAACCCGGCCAAGCTGCTGCTGGACCCGTACGCGAAAGCGGCCAGCGGGGACATCGCCTGGGGGCAAGCCATGTTCTCCTACGATCCGGGCAACCCGCTCTCGTTGAATACAAGCGATTCGGCCGGCTCGACGATGCGGTCGGTGGTGATCAGCCCGTTCTTCGACTGGCAGGGCGACCGCCCCCTGCGGGTCCCGTACAGCGACTCATTCATCTACGAAACCCATGTCAAGGGCATGACCATGCTCCACCCCGAGGTGCCCGCGGAGGAACGCGGCACCTTCGCGGGCCTGGCGCACCCGGCCGTGATCGAGCACCTGCAAAGACTCGGCGTTACCGCGATCGAACTGATGCCGGTGCACCAGTTCGTGCACGACAGCCTGCTCAGGGAGAAGGGTCTGTCCAATTACTGGGGCTACAACACCGTCGGGTTCTTCGCCCCGCACCACGGCTACAGCTCCACGCATGTGCCCGGGCAGCAGGTCCAGGAGTTCAAGGCCATGGTCCGTTCCCTGCACGCCGCCGGGATGGAGATCATCCTCGACGTCGTCTACAACCACACGGCCGAAGGGAACCACCTCGGCCCGACCCTGTCGTTCAAGGGCATCGACAACCAGGCCTACTACCGCCTGGTCGCGGGCGACAAGCAGTATTACATGGACTACACGGGCACGGGGAACACGGTCAACGTGCGCCACCCGCACGTCCTGCAGCTCCTGATGGACTCCCTGCGTTACTGGGTGACGGAGATGCATGTGGACGGGTTCCGCTTCGATCTGGCGGCCACCCTGGCCCGCGAGTTCTACGAGGTGGACCGGTTGTCAAGCTTCTTCGACCTGGTCCAGCAGGACCCGGTCGTGTCCCAGGTGAAGCTGATCGCCGAGCCCTGGGACGTGGGCCCCGGCGGCTACCAGGTGGGAAACTTCCCGCCGCTGTGGACCGAATGGAACGGCAAGTATCGGGATGCAGTGCGTGACTTCTGGCGCGGCGAACCCTCGACCCTTGGCGAATTCGCCGCCCGGCTTGCCGGCTCCGCGGACCTGTACGGGTCATCGGGCCGGCGTCCGGTGGCCTCCGTCAACTTCGTCACCGCTCACGACGGCTTCACCCTGCATGACCTCGTCTCGTACAACGAGAAGCACAACGAGGCCAACGGGGCCGGCAACAACGACGGCGAGACCCACAACCGGTCCTGGAACTGCGGCGCCGAGGGACGCACCGACGATGAAAGCGTGCTCGCACTGCGTGCCCGCCAGCAACGGAACTTCATTGCCACCCTGATGCTCTCCCAAGGCGTCCCGATGCTGCTCCACGGTGATGAGCTGGGCCGGACCCAGGAAGGGAACAACAACGCATACTGCCAGGACTCGGAGCTGAGCTGGATCCACTGGGAAAGCATGGACAAGCCGCTGACCGAGTTCGCCGCCGCAGCTGCCCGGCTGCGGCGGGACCATGCGACCTTCCGGCGGAACAGGTTTTTTGAAGGGCGTCCGGTCAAGCGCAGGGAAGGCCAGCCGCTTCCGGACATCGTCTGGCTGAACACGGACGCGTCCGTGATGGTGCCCGAGGACTGGAACAACCCGCTTGCCCGGGCGCTCGGGGTCTTCTACAACGGCGCCGGGATCGGCAGGGACGACCGGGGCCGCTCCGTGACGGATGTGAACTTCCTCCTCTGCTTCAACTCCGGGGACGAGGCGGTGTCCTTCACCCTTCCCCCGGCCGAATACGCTTCGCGGTGGGAACAGGTCCTGGACACCGCCGGAGAACGCGCAGGCACGGCCTTCCTGGACGCGGGCGGCGTGCTCGATGTAGCGGGCAAATCGGTCCTGGTCCTGCGGGCCTACACGCCGCCGGCCAAGGAGCCGGACCGCTCGGTAGCCGCGTCCCTTGCCCTGCTCGCCGCAACCAAGGGCCCGGCGAGCTCCGCACGTGCCCCTGGAAGTCCGGCCACCGCCTCCGGAACCTGGGCTCCCGGCCGGGCGGCAGCGGAGAATCTGCCCCCGCGGCCTGGCGGCGCAGGCCACGGCGCGGTGCTCCGGGCGGACAGGAGCGGTGCGGCGCTATCCGCTCCGGCGGCCGGCGCGGCGGGTGAGGAGCACGCAGGCACCTGCCAGCAGCAGGATGAATCCCGGGAAGCCGATGCCCGGAAGCCGGGCGGCCATGGCCATGATGATCAGTTCAATGCCCGCGACGGTCAGGGCCAGGCCGGCGGAACGGCGAAGCCACCGGAGGGTTGGCCTGCCGGTGCTCAGTTCCCGCGCGAGAACCGGATCCTGGGCTGCCAGATCCGATTCGAGTTCCCGGAGCCGCCTGCGTTCAGAGTCGGACAACGGCATCGAGATCCCTCCACCTGACCCCTCAGTCCGCCCGGGGGCGGGGAAGTTCCATCTGGAAACCGCAGCGGCAATGCAGCACCCGGGTCCGGAGGTAAACCTCCAGGAGCCTGCGCCCGGTGTTTTTCGCCGCCTCCGAAGCGACGCTTCGGCCGGCCGGGCGGCCCAGGGTCATGGGCTCGCCGCAGTGCGTGTAGATGCCGGGCTGCTCATCGCCCGGGACGGGCAGGATCCCGGCCAGGACCTTCGGGTCCAGGGCGCCCGCGGGGACCTGGTGGGCGTAGTAGCCCTCGCATTCGGTGCAGGTGAAGCTGACGTCCAGTTCACCGGCCGGACCGCCGGCCGGGAACGCAGCGGTTTCGAAGATCAGGAACTCGTCGCTGTCGCACGTCCCGCACCACGGACGGTTCCCGCCCGCATGGTCACTGTGTGTTGTTTTCAGGGCCGTTGACGTCATTGTCATCTTCTGCATTTCCAAATGTCTCGTTGCGGGTCAGTGGTGCGGTGTCTTCTTTGCAGGGCGCAGGCCAGCCATGCGCAGGGCGGTCCGGAAGGCCTGATGGGGGACGGGGACTTTCCGGTTCAGGCCGCACCAGCTGACGTAGAGGAGGTAGGACGCATCGGCGTCGAGGCGTGCGTTGCCGGCGGCTGCGCGGATGCTGCAGTCCTGGAGGAACTGGCTGATCTGTTGAGGGGTCATTGGATAGTCCGGGAATGTCCGTCAGGGCCCGGGCCGCGGCGGAAGGGCCGGTCCCCGCGGCGGATCCGATGGACGGTTCACCGCCGGGCTTGCCGGTTGCCTGATCCGGGTGGTCGGGGCGGCTTTCAGGGTTGGGTTCCGTAGATGAATTCCTTGGCGTGCGCGACGGCTTTCCGGAAGGCGTCGTTGCGCAGGGTTACTTGCTCAGGGTTTTTGGGGTCGGTTTCGAGATAGTTCGTGTGCCCGGGGCGCAGGACCCAGATGTCGCCGGCCGGGGGCAGGTAGAACACCCCGAAGGAGCGGTGCCGGGGGTCCCCGGTCCAGATGGGGACGACCGCGACCGCGGCGCCGGTGTCCGGGTTGATCCATTGGGCCCGGGGCATGGGTTGTTCGTGGGTCTCGGGGTCCAGGAACGGCGCTGTTCCTTTGCCCCACCGCTTTTCGAAGCGTTCGTAAAAGGCGGGCATCAACTGGCTGTCGTACGGACGCCAGGCACTCATCAGGTCTCCTTCGTCATGGTGCTTTCGGGTCGGACGGTTGGTCAGCGCGGGATCCGCCGGATCAACGTGCAACCGGGCGGATACGGACCCTGCCACGCCGGGACCGCGCGGGACCGTCCGGCGGCCGGCTCCCAGATGACCGGTCCGATCAGCAGTGAGGCGGCGGGAAGCAGCGGAGCTGGCGGCCGGACCAGGGGTTCCCGGGGGTGCGGTTCGGTCGGAGCGGGCCGCGGGTGGTCCCTGTCGTAGGCTGCCCGCTTTTCCGCGTTGCCCAGGATGGCATAGGCGTTCATCACGTCCTGCAGCTCCTTCTGTGATTCGGGCGTCGTCGGGCCGGTGGCGGTGCCGTGTCCGCGGGCCGGCCGGGTGTCCGGGTGCCGGCTGCGCATCTGCGCGCGGTAAGCACGACCCACCTCCCGCGCCGTGGCGGTCGGGTCAATGTGCAGGATCTCGTAGGGGTCCGGGCCGTTGGTCTTCATCGTTGGTGGTGCCGTGTGTTCATCTGGGGACAGGGATGGTCCCCGGTCCGTTCAGCCGGGGACCATCGTTGCGGGAGTCATCCTCGGGGGCCTGTATCTGTGCGCTACCCGCGCCGTGGCGTGGTCTGCGAAACCCCATCACCCAATTACGTGTTGGCCGCCGAGGCGCTCCCGGTCCAGGAAGCCGTACCGGTGCTCAGGCGCTGATCTCCTGGCGCTGGTTCGCCGTGGTATCGATTTCGATCCGGCGCGGCTTTGCCTTCTCCGCCACCGGGATGCGCAGGGTCAGGACCCCGCCGTCGTAGCTTGCCTTCACTCCGTCGGTATCCAGCGCGTCGCCGAGAATGAGCTGGCGGCTGAACACGCCGCGGGGACGTTCGGAGGCAATCAGTTCCGTGCCCTCGCCGACGGGGTCCGGGCGCTCGGCCTTGACGGTCAGCACGTTTTGTTCAACGTCGATGTCCACCGAGTCAACGGTGACTCCGGGCAGGTCGAAGGCGACCACGAAATCGTCGCCTTCCCGCCAGGCGTCCATCGGCATCGCCGCAGGCCGTGCCGTCGTTCCGAGGACCTGTTCGGCCAGCCGGTCGAATTCACGGAAGGGGTCCGTTCGCATCAGCATGGTGTGTCACTCCTTGCAGATCGCAGCTTTTTTGTTGTCAACCCAGCCGATCTGTTGCGGCTGGTATATATTTCTTATAGCACTGCGACTGGGTCGTGGCAAGCCTGATTTTGGGAAGATTTGGAGGTGGCCGATGGCAGGCGGTAACAACGCGGGCAGGGGGGTGTACGCGATTTCCGTCGCGGCGGAGCTGGTGGGCATGGGGCAGCAGAACCTGCGCCTGTACGAACGCAGGGGCCTGATCGAACCCGGCCGGACCCTGGGCGGGACCCGCCAGTACAGCGAGGAGGATCTGGCGACCTTGCGGCGGATCGGTGAGCTGCTGGACCTGGGCTTGAACCTGGCAGGCATCGGGATGGTCCTGCGCCTCGAAGCCGAAAACCGGCGCCTCCAGCGGGAACTCCGTTCCGCCACCGCTGAGCGCGCGAACGCCAGGTCCCGGCCAGGATGAGACGAACCCGCAGTCCGCGCACCAGCGCTGGCGCAACGCGGCACTGTAGATCCGGACGCAGGAAGGCCCGGTAGATAGTTCCGGGTCTTTGCCGTGCGGAGATCTCGATCAGGCAAAGCCAAGGAAGACCAGTGGTGCCCGCTCCTCCTCGACCAGCTCCGTTGCCGTCAGGTGCCCCACCCGCTTGTGAGCGTTGACCAGGGGCGTCCACTCTCGACTCCATCCAGACCGGCCTTCCGTTGCATCCATTGATGAATCCAACGTTGAAGGTGGGTCACGAATAACCGTCACAAGGTGCTCGGCGAGTCACGAAGTGGGGCCGGAAATATCCGTCATACCGGGGCAATCCAAACCTGTCACAGTCAACCCATGGCGAACGGAGAGACGGTCGGTGCAGCCATCACACCCGGCCTGTCCTGTTTTTCCTTGCCGGGCATAGCCTGAGCACGTCCCCTGCACCACGGCCCGATGAAAGAACCAGGCCGCCAGTGTGCAACGGCGTCGTCGCGGTGCGGTATCGGTGGGTGAAGGGTAAGACTACTGCCCGTGCCCGGCACCACCGGCGGGCATGCGAGAACATCTTCAGCCTGATGAGGGAGGCCGCAATGTCCGCACACATGGGAGTTCATGACCATTGCCACAGAAACGGTGCCAACTAATTTGACAATTCTGTCCGCCAGCCGGCGATCAAAAACCCAGGATTTCAAGGGGCACCTAGCGCGACTGTTGGCCAAGTTGCTTGGCATCTCACACCATTTGGAAGAACCGGTCGAGGTTTTTCGCCTGGTAGGGCGCGCTGTCAGCGGCCGCGATCATCGCAGTGAGGTCGGCGGTGTTGGTGCTGGTCGCGATTCCGTAGCTCACGGTGATCCGCGAGGTCTGGACCACCCGCCCCGCACGTCGTCCGTGGTCTGTCGGCGGAACCGGCAGGACGCTACTGGCGAACCTCGATCTCGGGGTGGTGCTTCATGACCCACTTGGCCATCCGATGCTGCCGTCCCGCGATGAACTCCAGCGTGGCCTCCCGGTACGTCACGTACTCCTCGGTTGTGGCCGGGGTCCCGGAACGCTCGAAGTTGTCGAACGGCAGGTAGAACCGGACCGCGTCATAGTCGGGCGTCACGAGGTCTTGCAAGTGGAAGAAGTCCACGAACTCCGCGAACCCGCCGAAGAGCGCGAAGAAGTCCGCATAGGCGGTGAGGACACCGGCGAGCGGACTCCCTTGCTCTCCGGCGTAGTGACGCCGGATGCACTCCAGGGTGAGGTCCATGCGGTCACCGATCAGCCGACCTGAGGAACCGAAGCCTCGCGCTTGGTTCATGGTCGGGCGGTCCTTCGACCTGACGGGCCAAATCATCGAACTGCCGATGGTGTACGCCGGGTCAAGGTAGAGGGACCGCTGGTCCTCGTTCAGCCCCGCGATAGCGTTGGCCAGAGTCTTCGGCCTCAACCACGTGGTGTAGGAACCGGTGATGGCGTCACCCCCGTACCAATGCCTCGCCCCGGAGGCGTCAGTAAAGATGAGGTAGCCGTCGCGCCGAACCGAGGGCGCGGTCGGGGCGAAACAGAGTCCGGAGCACAGCTCCTTGGTCCACAGCAGCTCATGGTCCAACCGGAGCCTCGGACTGTCCCTGTCGGCGTCGGGCCTGGTCTTCGAAGGGGTGTCAGTTTTGTAGTCGAATCTGGTGTCGAAGACGCGCATGTTCGAAGTGTATGCGCACGTCGGGTGTCTTAGAGGGATCCACCATAGTTTTCAGTTATGTGGCCAAGAGTTTCTGGCCGCCAGCTTGACGGGCTGCCAGAGCCGCCACCGGGGTCCAGTGCCCGGCCCTGGCATTGGGGCGTTTGCGGTTGTACCAGGCCTCGATGCAGTCCATGCCTCCGGTTCCAGACAAAAGCATGTTTATGAGGGCCTGTGCCTACGTCGTGAAATCCGGTGCGCCCTCCCCAACGGCGGATCCTCTTACAAGTTCTCGGACACGTCTCCGTGAGGATCAGCAGACTGTTTCGGTCCCGGAATGCCAGTCGATGGCGTCCGTCACGCCCTCTGCCAGGCGCCGGAGTGTGCCGGCAAGGCTGGCATCGCTGCAGGGGTAGGTAGCTGCGGCCTCTGCGACGGCGGAACGGATCTCTGGCCACGTGATCCAGCAGACCGTTTCGGGAATGGACTGGACGAGACGCTCGACGTCGGCATCTGGCCTGGCTGCGGCGGAGCACAGTTCCTCCAACCCGATGGTGACCCCCTCGAAGAGGTCGATCCGTCCGGATGACTGAATACGGACCGGGGGAGGGGAGCTCATGATGACCAGGAGCAGCTTGTGCTCTCGCGGGCCGGTCATCAAGGCAAGGTATTCGCGTGCAAGTTGTGTCTTCTGGAACTGGGCCGCCTTTCGCGTGCCCTTGGCCTCAATGAGCACCGCGGCGTCGTTCATCCAGATCGCGGCGTCCGGCTGTACCCCGACGCCGGTGCCGGGGATGGTGATCTCGTCCGGGAACGTCTGCACCGTGGCTTGTTCCAAGCTTGAAGCCAGCAGCGCCCGGGGCTCCATGGGCGGCCGCAAGGACGCCGCCCAGGAAGGCCGCCCTGGGGAGCAACGACAGTAGCAGCATGACTTCGGCTGTGAGGACGTTCTCGTCTCCGCGCCCGCCGTTCCTGAGGCGGCGGATGTTTGAGCCCGCCCATGACAGTTCGTCGACTAAACGGCCGATCACTGAGGCCGGCGATGCGGATTCCATGGCATGACCCTATATGCGGTGACCGACACACTCCTGGTGCCGGGCCGTGGCTGTCGGGATTATCGCACTGCTCCCCATTGTGCGGCGGGGTGCCGACCGCAGCATGCACCGGGCAGCACCGAGCTCGCCGGTTCTGATTCAGTCCTGGGCGGGACGCCCTGACCTGCCTCGTACGTTTGAAGTGGCGGGTGTGGTGTCCAGATGCGTAGTTAGCTTGCGAGACAGGTAGTCGCCACTCTTGGGCCCACAGCTCCAGCCCGGTTAGGCTCGCACCGCTGTGCCGGGAGACCGGCTGGGAACTCGGCGGCATCTTCTCACGCCGCAGTCTGGGCGTTGTCCCGAAAGTTCATGGTGGCCCAACCCGTCCATCCGTTCGGACGGTGTGCCAACCGTGAATGAACATCACAGAATATCGGAGCCCGGCCACGATGGTACGGCCTGGATCCTCCCTTCCAGGGAGCCGAGCGCACGTGCCGGAGGCGTCTCCGCGCTCCGGCAAAATAAAGGATCGGATATGAAAAAGGCAATTTTCGCGTTCATCAGTGCTTCCATGCTGTTGTTGGCAGCACCGCTGGCGGCCTCGGCCTCTCCCGTTGCAGCACCGTCGGGAGCCGCGGCGCCGTCGGTGGCCAATTCGTACAGCCCTCTGGCGGCGAAGTGGTGGGTCTGGGTGCTGAGCCAGCCCGCGTCGTCGAACCCGCTGCTGGACACCAACGGTTCCCAGTGCGCAAATCAACAGTCCGGCCCCACTTGGTTCCTCGCCGGGCTTTTCAACACCGGTGGAAGCGTTACCCGCAGCTGCACCGTCCCAGCCCATACCAACCTGTTCTTCCCGCTCGCCAACTCCTTCGACATCGAGCTTCAGTCCGCCCACAAGACCCCGGCGTTCGTCCGCGGCGTTGTCGCCCAGGCCGGCGTCCAAAACGGAGCGAGCAACCTGACGGTCACCTTCGACGGAACAGCCGTCGGCCCAGGTGTCGTGAAATACGAAGAATCGCCCATCTTCAAGGTCACTCTGCCCAGTGACAACATCTTCGGTGACCCGACCCTCGCCGGCGTCTACGAACCCGGAGCCGATGCCGGCTACTATGCCATGATCCATGACGTGCTTCCCGGCACCCACACCCTGAATTTCACCGGGACACTTAACGGTCAAACCATCAACTCGACTTATGCCCTGACGGTCTCGCCATAGGGGCGCGCCACACCGGCAGCTGATGCCGGGGCCATCGCCGCGACGCCTACCGCCTATACGGACTTGCAGGCCAGCGACGGGCCGAATGGCAAGGCGGTATTGCCAACCACTCGTGGCCGTCGCACAATCGGCACGTGAGATTCGATGGAGTGCTCCCGGAGGACGCACCAGATCCGCGTCTCCAGCAGGCCAGGCGTCTGGAACTGATGCCGATCCCCATCATGGGACTGGCGCCCCAGGCCTCGCTGGAGGATCCGGATTTGGTTGGCATCCAGTACGGGCAGGATTCCCTCGGATACAACGAGATGTCAGCGAGCATCACCTACACGCTGTGGCGCAACCCCGCTGACCGAGCCGACCCGATAAATCTGGCCGAGCTCGACGAGCAGACGCGAAGGTCGATCGAGGACGTTCCGCCTTGGCCGCGGCCGGCCTGGCTGGTTGAAGGGGTTCAACGGATGCGATACCCCCAGTTGTGGGACGCCGTGCGGACCACGTGGCACCGCGACACTTCCGAACGCTCGTCCCCGTCCCGGGTGTTGGCTGAACACATGAACCACGTCCTTATCAATCGTTACCGTCGCGAATGGCTGGGAGGCATTGCTTGGGACCGATACGCCGGGGACAGCAGAGGTCGTCCAGCCAACCGTGCGGTGGCCGTTTGGATTGACGGCGTCGAGGTGCAGGGTGTGGAGATTGACACTGACCCCCTCGTGTATGGGGTTGCGGCGTCCCTCGGAGGGGGCGGGGTTTTGACGGCGGTCCTCCCACGCGATGAGCTCGGCTTCATACGCATTGAATTCGCGAAACGCCCGTGAGCTGTGATGACATCCATAGTGAGGGGGCCAGGGTGGAGCATTCAGGCACTGCGGCCGTTGTAGCCGTGCTGCTCGAAGTGCCGCGGGTGTCCAAACTCTCGGGGTTCGCGGCAAATAGCCACCAGTTTTGCCAAGTAATCAGCCCCAATCGCCAACTGGCCTCCGATCTCACATTTAGTCCTTCCTCCTCCCGTTCCACCGTTTTATGAGATAGACCGCCAGAGGGCCGCTCCGATTGCAGGAGCGGCCCTCTGGCGTTGATACCGGTGAGGTGTTGCGTCCCGGTCTGGTGGTCGACCGACTTGCCGCCTGCTCCGGTGGGGGACTAGTCCTTCCGGCGGATTCAGTCCGACTATCTTCGTAACCCAGCTTCTGCTTCGCGGACCTTTTCTATTAAGTCAACCGAGCCCTTGACGTGAGCTGCATCATAGTTCTAATCTTCATTTAGTCGTAAATAAAGGAGAATACAATGGTTCGGCCGAGCGGCAACGCTGACGTTACGCGGTCTGCGATCCTGGCATTTCTTGGTACCTCCGGAGGGGCTTCCCGGGCTGACTTGGCAAGGGCACTCAGCGTCTCCCCGGCTCTCATGACCCAGCTCATCAAAGAGCTCATCGCGGATGGCCTCGTGAGGGAACTGGCAATGTCTCCCTCCAACGGCGGTCGTCCTGCCCGGATGCTGGGCCTGGCCACCGCCGCGGGTCGCGTGGTGGGTATGAAGATCTCGAAGGACCATGTCGCCTTCGTTGAAACGGAACTTAGCGGGCATGTCGTCCGGTCAGACACCAGGGCATACGACGCTTCCTCGATCACTTCGCTTTCCGACGTCGTCTCACTCGTCCATTCATTCGTTGGCGAAGACCGTGTCACCCCCCTTCTGGGAATAGGTGTCGGTGTTCCCGGATCGGTGGACGCGCAAGGTAGTGGTGTTGTTGATTCAAGCCTCCTCGGGTGGCGGCAGGTACCGCTTGGAGCGGTTCTGAGCCGGGAACTCCATGTCCCGGTCCTTGTGGAGAACAATGTCAACGCCCTCGCTGTAGCCGAACGGCTCTATGGCTCGGGCCGCGAGCATGCCGAGTTTCTGGTTGTGACGATCGGCGAAGGCGTCGGTGCTGGATTTGTTACCGGCGGCGCCGTCGTGCGCGGCAGCAGGGGCGGTGCCGGCGAAATCGGTCACATACCAGCAGTTGCGGATGGACCTCTTTGCACCTGCGGCAACCACGGATGCATTGAGGCCCTGATCGGGGAAAAGACACTCGTCGCGCGGGCGCGGCAATCCGGAATCATTTCGTCGTCCGCCACCATGGCTGACCTGCAAGAGCGCGCGAACGACGGCGACCCCCTCGCGCAGGATATCTTCCGGGAAGCCGGTCAGCCGCTGGGTCGAATCGTCGCTGGGCTCGTGCAGATCCTGGATCCGGAGATTGTCATTGTCAGCGGGGAAGGAACCCGCGCATGGCGCCATTGGGCAGCAGAATTCGAGCGATCTTTCCGGGGTGCCCTGACGGCGGACCGCCGGAGCATTCCTGTGATCGTCGAGTCCTGGGATGACGAGGCCTGGGCGCGCGGAGCAGCCGCGCTCGTGGCGTCTGCGCCCTTCTACAGCGAAGAAAGTTCAGGTGAGCAGGGGAGACGGGTTCGTGCCCGGCTCACCCACGTACCGGCGGAGGTCGGAGGATTGTGACAGCACTACAAGACTCGAGGTCCGGCAGCCCCGGATCCACGGCAACTACGAAGCGCTACAGAGGACCCGGGGTTCGGCGTAACGCCACCGGCCCGCGTCTCAAATACGGGCTGACTGTCGCAGCGTTCCTCATCCCGAGCGCGTTGCCACTCTTGTTCTTCACCATCATTCCCATGTTTTCCGCGTTTTGGATCAGCCTGAACCAATGGAATCTAGTCGGCCCGATGAAATGGGTAGGCTTCGGGAACTACGGCAAGCTCATCGGCGACCCGGGCACGCAGGGCGCCTTCCTGCACACCATCTACTACATCGTCGGATACCTGCCGCTGGTGTACATCGGGGGGCTGGCAATAGCGCTTGCGCTCAATTCCCGGATCAGGGGACGCAGCATGATGCGCGGCCTCTACTTCCTCCCCGTGGTGACCAGCTGGATAGTTGTTGCCCTGGTCTGGCGTTGGCTACTGAATCCCAGCACGGGAATCGTCAACTGGCTGCTCGGACTCATCGGGGTGACAGGGCCGGGGTGGTGGACAGATCCGGCATGGTCCATGCCTTCGATCATTGTGGCTTCGGCGTGGAAGGACCTTGGCTTTGTGATGGTGATTCTGCTGGCTGGCCTCCAAGCCATTCCGGAGGACTTGTACGAGGCCGCGACCGTCGACGGCGCCGGCCGGTGGAGGCGGCTGTTCAGCATTACGCTTCCCATGCTTTCCCCCTCGACCTTCTTTGTCGTTGTGTTGTCGCTGATCAACGGATTCCAGGTCTTTGACCAGGTCTATGCCATGACCGGAGGCGGCCCCAACAACTCTTCCCAGGTGGTGGTCGAGCAGATTTACGACCTCACGTTCCGCTACGGCAGGGCCGGCGAAGCATCGGCTCTGTCATGGCTGCTGTTCCTTTTCATCCTAGTCATCACTCTGATTCAGGTGCGCGGTCAAAAGAAATGGGTCCACTATGCGTAAGCAGCGCCCCTCGATCACCCTGAACATCCTCGTCCTCGTTGGCGCCCTCATGATGGTCTTCCCTTTTCTTTGGGCGTTCGTCACGTCCATCAGCCCCGGCGCAGGCCTCTCCGCGACGCCGCAACTTATCCCGGAGAATCCTTCACTATCCGCCTACGCTCAGTTGCTCCAACGGCTCCCGTTTGCGCAGATCGTGCTCAACAGCCTGATCCTTGCCATCCTCACGACGGTGTTCCAGCTCGTCACCAGCTCACTGGCCGCCTATGTCTTTTCCCGGATGCCCTTCAAAGGGCGCAACGCGGTGTTCGCCGTGTATCTGGCTACCATGATGATCCCGATGCAGGTGCTGGTCGTCCCGTTGTTTGTGGAAATGAAAAGTCTGGGCCTTATCGATACCTATCTCGGCGTATTGATGCCGGGGATCGCCAGCGCCTTCGGAGTGTTCCTCCTACGGCAGGCAATGAATTCTGTGCCGCAGGACCTCGACCAGGCCGCGACATTGGATGGGGCTGGCCACTTCCGGATCTTCGGCCTCATTGTTCTGCCCTTGGTCCGCCCTGCGCTGGCCACACTGACGGTGTTCGCGTTCCTCAACAGCTGGAACAGCTTCCTTTGGCCGCTGATTATCCTGCGCACTCCCGCAATGAAAACCCTTCCCGTGGCGTTGGCAGGACTGCAAGGCCAGTACACCACCCAATGGGACATCGTGATGGCCGGATCAGTGGTCAGCGTCCTGCCAATGCTCGCCCTCTATATCTTCACCCAGAAGTACATCATCCAAGGGGTTGCGGGCACCGGACTCAAATAGACCGGATCGGCCAGTTTCCTCACCTATCAATGGAGATACACATGAACAAGAAGCCCCTGGCATCGCTGGGTCTAGCTCTCACCGCAATCCTGGCCATGTCAGGTTGTGGAACGGCGGCAAGCTCAAATGTTGCAAGCACCGAAAAAGTAACCATCAAATACTCAAACTTCACCTCGAACGGAGGCAATGAAAAGAACCTGGACACCATTGTTCAGGCCTTCGAGAAGGCCAACCCGAACATCACAGTCCAAGTCACTACGTTGCCCTACAAGGACTACGCCACGGCGCTCCAGACAGACCTGGCCGCCGGAACCCAAGCCGATACTTTCGACATTGAATACGCGAACCTGCGTTCCTACGTGGCCAATGGGGCCGTCGCCCCTCTCGACGGAGTTGACGGTTCCAAGTACAAGCAGTCCTTGCTGCAGTCCTACCAGTCGGACGGCAAGCAGTACGCACTGCCCAGTTCCTTCTCCGACGTCGTCCTCTACTACAACAAGGTACTCTTCGACGCCGCCAAGGTCGCCTACCCGACAGCCAGCTGGACCTGGGCCGATGAAACGGCTGCTGCGAAGAAGATCACAGACAGCGGCGCGGGTGTCTATGGAGACTTCCAGAACGTGAGCTTCTACGAGTTCTACAAGGCACTGGCCCAAACCGGTGGCAAGTTCCTCAACGACGACGGCAAATCCGTAGCCTTCAACTCGCCCCAGGGCATCAAAGCGGCCGAATGGCTGGCAGGGAAGAGCGGAACCACCATGCCCACACCCGCTCAAGGCGCCGGGACCCCGGACTTCGACACGAAACTGTTCAAGGACGGCAAACTTGGCATGCTCCACAGCGGCATCTGGGTGGCCAGCAGCTTCGCCGATTCACCCAAAAGCTGGGACATCGCCGTCGAACCCGGAGACACGCAGAAGGCAAGTGCGGAGTTCTCCAACGCCATTGGTGTTTCTGCCAACTCGAAGAACAAGGCCGCAGCCCAGAAATGGGCCGAATACATGACCAGCTCAGACGTCATGGCACAGACCCGCATCAGCGCAGGATGGGAACTTCCCGCCACCTCCGATGACTCAGTCCTGAAGCCGTATCTCGCAAAAGACAAGCCGGCAAACCGCAAGGCCATTTTCGACGCCCTCGACAACGTCGCCCTCCCGCCGGTCGTCGGCGACAACCAGCAGAAAATGGTCGACATCATCACCAATGCCCTTGGCGAAGTAGAAGCGAAGCGCTCCAGTGCGGCCGATGCCCTGAAGGGCGCCGCGGACCAAATCAACGCTCTGCTGAAATAACCGGGCATAGCCCGAACAAGGCCGGTGAGCGGGCCGCGGTAACACCGTGAGCTGCTGGCGGCACGGCGACCCGCTCACCATCTGAAAGAGAAGCCAATGATCGACAAATCAAAGCAAGGTCCAACGGTAATGCGCAACGGAGATCCCGCGGTCCGTTCGATAGTCCAGGCCGGCATCCGTCTCATCCTGGAACAGCAGACCCCTGGGGGCGCCTACCCGGCAAGCCCGTCGTTTTCCGCCTACGCCGGGTACTGCTGGTTCCGCGACGGCTCATATATCGCTGACGCCATGTCCGCCGCCGGGCACATCGAATCCGCCGAACGGTTCTTCGACTGGTGCTCGAACGCCTTGACTTCCCGTACGGGAAGGATCCGCCGTATCGTGGCTGAAAGCCTTGCCGGCAGGCCGGTGGCCGGCGACCAAATGCTTCCCACGCGTTTCACTCTCGACGGGGCCGAAGGAAGCGATGACTGGTGGGATTTCCAGCTCGACGGATACGGTACATGGCTTTGGGCCTTGGCTGAGCACAGCGCCCGCCATGACCGGCCACTCGCACGCTGGGCTGAGGCCATTGACCTCACAGTCGACTACCTTTCTGTCTCCTGGCAACGGCCCTGCTATGACTGGTGGGAAGAGTCGGCCCAGCACGTGCACGTGAGCACTCTGGGTTGCATCGCCTCCGGATTGGCCAGCATCGCCCAAAGCGGGCTGATCGAGGAGTCACTCTCAGAACGGGCCGCCTCGACCGCGCACCAGATCCGCCGTCGAGTCCAAGACGAAGGTGTCCAGGACGCCCATCTCACGAAATGGCTGGGAACAGACACGGTAGACGCTAGTCTCGTCTCGCTGATTGCTCCGATGAACTTCCTGTCCCCGCACGGTCCCTTGAGCGCAGGGACCATCGCGGTCATCGAGGAGCAGCTCACCGTCGACAACGGAGTTCACCGGTATCTTGCTGACACCTACTACGGCGGTGGCCAATGGCCGTTGCTTAGTTGCTTCCTAGGCCTGGCCCATGCCGCTTCCGGAAACAGGACCCGAGCCCATGAGCTCCTGGAATGGGCCGCGTCGACCGCCGGCGCAAACGACGAACTTCCCGAACAGGTCGACCATCACCTTCTTGACACCGATCATCTTCAACCTTGGAACGAGCGCTGGGGTTCCTCGGCAAGTCCGCTGCTGTGGAGCCACGCCATGTTCATCCGTCTCGCCATCGCCCTCGGCCTCCCGTACGACACCGCCGATCTGACTCCTGCTCCAACAGCGAAAGAGAGCGCTAAATGATCCGCCACAAGCCATTCGGTTCCGGCCACCCGTATGTGGACGACACCGATCAGCGCAGCCCGTCCCATCCTGTCGCGGGGGAGCCCGTCACCTTGGGCGTGCGAACTTCCCCGGAACTGACCGACGTTATCTGCGAACTCGAAGTCACCGGTCGCGACGGCGCTGTCACGAAATTGATCCAAACCCTCGAACGCGTACCGGCAGCATCCCGCGGACAGGTCATCGATGGAGGCCACCTGGCATCCGCCCAGGCCAAACTCGCCCGTTCGGCCAGCGGCTGGCAGGTAACCCTCGCGCCGGCGGAGCCCCAGACCACATACAAGTACCGCTTCACGGCGCAGACCCGAAGTGGAGGAACTCAAAAGACGCAGTGGTTCAGCCATACCGCCGCCACCTGGGCTGCTGCCAGCCAGGCTGTTAACGTCATTGGAGCTGACCGCGTGATCGCCGACTCCGTTGAGGTGTTGCACGACGGCGTCAGGCCCTTGCGTGTTCGTTTCGCACTCCCGTTGGCCTTGAACGAGCGTGTCACCGGTTTTGGCGAACGTTTTGATGCCCTCGACCACCGGGGCTCCAAGCTGGACGCGGTCGTTTTCGAGCAATACAAGAGCCAAGGAGCGAAGCGGAAAACTTACTTGCCCATGCCTTTCGCCCATGTAGTAGGCGGAGACGGCTGGGGATTTCACGTCGAAACTTCCAGACGGACTTGGTACGACATCGGTGCCTCCGACGAAAACCGCCTCGTCATTGAAGCCGAAGTCGGCCCCGAACCCCTGAACGGGGACACTCTTCTGAACCTAAGGTTCTTCGAAGGAACTCCGACGGCGGTCCTGAAGTCCTTCCTGTCCGTCGCCGGCAGCGCCAAGGAGCTTCCGGACTGGGTGTTCAAGCTCTGGGCGAGCGGAAACGAGTGGAACACCCAGGCAGAAGTCATGCGACAGATGGATCGGCACCGGGACACCGGGATTCCGGTCGGGTCCGTCGTCGTCGAAGCGTGGAGCGACGAGTCTACGTTCACGGCATTCCGCGACGCTGAATACGAGCCGAGTCCCGATGGCTCACCGCACCATCTCAGCGACTTCACCTTCCCGGAGCATGGTGCCTGGCCGGATCCGAAGGCCATGGTGGATGACCTTCACGCCCGGGATATCCGGGTGGTTCTGTGGCAGATCCCGCTTATCAAAATGCGACCCCACCCACAAGGACAAGCCCGATTCGACGCGGAGGCCGCGATTCGTGACGGTCGGCTCATCCGTGAGGAGGCCCCGGACGGCAGCCTGCGTCCCTACCGTAACCGAGGGTGGTGGTTCCCGCTCAGCCTGATGCCGGACCTGACCGATCCGGAAGCCGCCCGATGGTGGACGGAGAAGCGACGCTATCTCGTCGAAGAAATCGGCATCGATGGATTCAAGACCGACGGCGGGGAACACGCCTGGGGCGAGGAACTCCAGTACCTGAACGGAATGCGCGGAGACGAAGGAAACAACCTCTTCCCGGTCGCGTACGCCAAGGCCTACGGTGACCTTCTTGAATCCGCAGGCAAGGCCCCGGTCACCTTCAGCCGCGCCGGATTCACTGGTTCCCAGGGACATGGGGCATTCTGGGCCGGGGACGAGAATTCCACATGGGATGCTTTCCGTTGGTCCCTGTTTGCCGGACTGTCCGCGTCAGCATGCGGAGTCTTGTACTGGGGCTGGGACTTCGCCGGCTTCTCCGGCGACGTCCCGAGCGCGGAACTATACCTGCGGTCAGCGGCCGCAGCAGTATTCGTGCCCATCATGCAGTATCACTCCGAGTTCAACCACCACCGGAAGCCGTCGAGGGATCGCACTCCGTGGAACATTCAGGAAAGAAGCGGGGATCAGACTGTCATCCCGGTCTTCCGTGAACTCGTCGAACTGCGCGAACGCCTCGTTCCCTACCTGGCTGCACAAGCGCGGAAGGCTATCGACACCGGAGCCCCCCTCATGCGCCCGCTGTACTTTGATCACATCAAAGACGAAGAAGTATGGAAGCACCCCTTGCAATGGATGCTCGGTGAGGACCTGCTTGTTGCTCCCGTCACCGATGAGGCGGTCCGCACCTGGACCGCGTACCTGCCAGGCGGCAACTGGGTCGATGCCTGGACGGGGGAAAAATACGCAGGCCAGCGAACAGTCGAGGTATCCGCGCCGCTGAACCGCGTTCCTGTCTTCGCCAGGGCGGAAGCTTGGAACGAGATGAAGGACGTTTTCCTTCCGACGGCGTAATCAAGAACTGAACGGGACCAACAACCACGAAAGAAACCCTTGGAATACAGAAAACTTGGCCGGAGCGGCATGTATGTCAGCGAGATCGCCTACGGCAACTGGCTAACGCACGGATCGCAAATCGAGGACGACTCCGCAGCGCAGTGCGTGCATGCTGCGCTCGACGCCGGCATCAGCACCTTCGACACCGCCGACGCGTACGCTGAGACGCGTGCAGAAGCAGCCCTCGGTTTGGCGCTTTCCGGGGTCTGCCGTGAAAGCGTGGAGATCCTCACCAAGGTGTATTTCCCCACTGGGCCCGGAAAGAACGATCGCGGACTCTCTCGGAAGCACATCATGGAGGCTGTCCATGGAAGTCTCCGCAGGCTCAAAACCGACTACGTAGACCTATACCAGGCCCATCGGTTCGACTATGACACACCCCTTGAAGAAACGATGCAGGCTTTTGCTGACATCGTGCGCGCGGGGAAGGCCCACTACATCGGCGTCTCCGAATGGACGGTGGATGAGATCCGGTCAGCAGCCGCCTTGGCCAGGGAACTCAACATCGAGCTGGTCTCCAACCAACCCCAGTACAACATGCTGTGGAGGGTTGTTGAACCAGAAGTCATCCCGGCTTGCGAAGAGCTCGGGATAAGCCAGATCGTTTGGTCGCCGCTTGCCCAAGGAGTGCTGACCGGCAAATATTCACCAGGTATGGGCGCCCCTGCCGGTTCCCGCGCCACTGACCAAAACGGAGGCAAAGACACGATGGCTAGGTGGCTGGGCGATGACGTGCTCACAACGGTCCAACGCCTTCAGCCCCTGGCAGCAAGCGCAGGAATCCCGCTGGGAACCCTCGCCTTGGCATGGGTGCTTCAAAACCGGAACGTATCCACAGCCGTCGTCGGAGCCTCCAAACCAGAGCAGATTAAGGAAAACGCAAAGGCGGCAGGGCTGACGCTGGAGGACGCACTCCTGAAGGAGATCGATGAAATCCTCGAACCCGTCATTGAACGTGACCCTCGCAAAGTCGATAGCTGCCACAGCAGGCCTTGAGCACCACTAGCGGCAGTAGCGATAACAGGCTGCCGCCCTCCAACAGATCAAAGAATCGGACCAACATGCCTGTAAACATGACAAGAGCGGGCCATTTCATTGGCGTTGACATCGGTGGCACCGGCGTCAAGGGCGGGATCGTGAACCTCGAAAGGGGCGAGATTCTGGGAAGCTGCGTTCGTTTGGCCACGCCCCAACCAGCGGATCCAGAGTCCGTCGGAGATGTTGTTCGGCAGCTCGTGGAGGAACTCACCGCAGGAAGCGAAGCGGGACTTGATTCAACCGTTGGCGTCACCTTTCCGGGCATCGTCCAGCACGGCACGTCCCGATCTGCCGCAAATATGGACAGGACCTTCATCGATTTCGACATCGGCACCCATTTCTCCGACCGCATTCGGCGGCCCGTTGCCGTCCTCAACGACGCCGACGCTGCAGGACTCGCGGAAGCCCGCTACGGCGCGGGCCGGGGAACTCGCGGCACCGTTTTGGTCATTACCCTGGGCACAGGGATCGGATCAGCCCTGATTTTCGACGGAAACGTCTTGCCCAATGTAGAGCTCGGTCACATTTCCATCGATGGCTACGACGCTGAAACCAGAGCATCCGCCGTCGCCCGTGAACGCGACGGATTGGGCTGGCAGGAATACAGCGTTCGCCTGCAACGCTACCTTTCTGAGCTTGAGTTCATGTTCTCGCCCGAACTCATTATTGTCGGCGGAGGCATCTCCCAAAGAACCGATGACTACCTGCCCCTCCTCACGTTGAGGACTCCCGTCGTCCCGGCGAAGCTCAGGAACGATGCTGGCATCGTAGGCGCCAGCATTCAGGCAGCATCGACCGCGTTGGGCCGAGCTGCAACGATGGGTTGAGGACATATAACCGTTCCCAAGCCCGGCACGTTCGTGCCGCTCGAAAGCTTCGCTTCGCGAGCGCGCGCAGTTTGCCGGGGTTCACTCCGTGATCGTCACCGTGTTTCTCGTTCACCGCGCGCCTTGGTACGCGGCGCATTCCGGGAAGGGGTCGTCCAAGGGCACAGGCCAGCCCGGATCGCCTGACTCGGCCGGATCGTCGGCGCCGTCCATGTCGGTGTCGTCGTCGTCGTCGGAGTCGGGCCAGGGGTGTGCGGCCGCGAAGGCGTGCCAGTCCGGGAAGGGATCCGTGGGCGGTTCCGGTTCCGGATTCCCAGGCAGGTCTTGGTCCGGTGAGGTGTCTGTGATCGGAACATGGTCTGGCCAGCGGGGTGGTTCCCAGTCCTGGTTTTCGCTGGGGTAGTGCCGGTGTGAGGGTGAGGTCCACCCGGGCGGGTGGTCTTTGCTGGCCGGGGTGGGGGTCCATGCGGTGCGGTGTTTGAGGCGGTGGTGTTTGGGGCAGGGCTGGGCCAGGTTGGTGATGCCGGTGGTGCCTCCGTGGGCCCAAGCCAGGAGGTGGTCTGCGTCGTTGTCCAGGGAGTGGTTGTTGCAGCCCGGGAAGGGGCACTTGCCGTCGCGGAGCCGCAGCCATTGACGCTGGGCCTTGGTGAGGCGGTAGCTGCTGCGTCCGATTTCCAGCGGGGCCCCGTCGCGGGGGTCGGTCAGGACCCGGTGGAAGGAATCGGCACCGTCGGCGATCAGGCGGCGTGCCATGGAGGGCGGGATCGGCCCGTACCCGTCGAGCATGGCCGGCTCGTCCGTGGCGCCGATCAGGGACAGGACCGGGACGGTGACCAGGACCTGCGCCCGCGGGGACGGAACCCGCCCCGCCGTTCCCGCACCGGCGTCGTGCATGCCGCCGTCGGGAGTTGCACCGCTGTGGTTGGTGAGGAGCCAGATGGCGGTGATGTCGGCGCGGAGCTGGCCGAGGGTCCGGGTCTCGCCCGGGCCTTGGAGGGCGCGGGCGGCGGCGGTGGTCCGTTCCCAGATCCCGGCCGCGGTGTCTGCGGGGAGGTGGGCGGAGAACCAGGCCATGCCGTCGCGGTCCGGGAGGTATTCGACCCGCCGGTCCCGGGCGCTTTGGGTGTGGCGGTCTTCGATGCTGACGGGGTGGTGGCGCTCGCGCCAGATGCGTGCTTTGGCCCGGAACCGGGACGGAACGAGGTCCCCGGCAGGGCAGCCGCGGGCGGGGTTGGGTGCGTCGGGGTCCAGGAAGTGCGCTTCCATTGCCGCTGCCCCGGCGGGGCCCAGCCCGTCGGTTTCGTCGACGATGATGCGGGCGTGCTGCCAGGAGATCGTCCCGGACTGGAGGGCGGCCAGGGTCAGGGGCAGGCCCGTCGTCAGGGTCTGGGAATCGGAGAGCAGGGCCCCGGCGGTTCGTTCGCTGACGGTCAGGACGCAGGCCACCTCCGCGATCAGGGAGAGCTCCTGGGCTGTGGCTTCCTGCGGTGAGGACGCCGGCGGCGCCAGGGCCCTGGCTGCCTGGACGTAGTCCGCGGCGAGCCTCGCTTTCAGGGCGGCGGTCCGGGCTTCCAGCCGGGCGATTTCGGCGAGGCCGTCCAGGCAACCATCGGCCAGACTCCTCAGCGGATCGGCGCTTTCCGCGCCGGAGCCGGCGGGGGAATCAAAGTCCTGCGTGAAGGCGGCAAGCACGGCAACGGACGCGGCAACGGCCTCCACGGCCGCCCTGCCTCCCGCACTCCGGGCTGTCCTTCCATCCATACCCACAGCATCGCAGGAGGCACTGACAATTTAATGTTGGCGCCCCAGGCGCGTGCGCGAGGCAGACACTCTCGGCTAACTGGGTTCCTGCGCTCGGGAAGGAACCATTCGCCTGGGTCCCCGGAAAATGAACCTGAGTCCCCTCCGTGGAGCTCCGCTCGGGATGGACCCTGCTTTTGCGAAGCGGAGGTAGAGCGAAGGAACAATGAACAAATTGAGCAGTGTGGACGTGACAAGCCCGCCCAGAATGACCACGGCCATAGGGTGTTCGATTTCATGGCCCGGGATATTGCCCATGACTACCAAGGGCACGAGGGCAAGTCCGGTGGCCAAGGTGGTCATGAGGATCGGGGAAAGCCGTTCCGCAGCCCCGCGCATCACCAGGGCGCGGCCGAAGGCTTCGTCCTCGTTCCTTTCCAGATGCTGGCAGTGGCTGATGAGCAGGATTCCGTTGCGGGCTGCGATGCCCATGACCGTGAGGAACCCGACGAGTGAGCCGAGCGAGAGGACCCCGCCCGTGATGTAGGCGGCGAAAACTCCGCCGACCAAGGCTATTGGGAGTGTCAGCAGCGCGAGGAGGGCCAGCCGCCAACTCCGGAACGACGCCTGCAGTAAAAGGAAGATCAGGGCCAAGGCCGCTATGGCGAAAATCGTCAGGCGTTCGGTGGCCGCCTGGCGTTCTGTGTACTCACCGAGGAGTTGGACGCTGTAACCCGGCGGCAGGTTCATCTCTTCGAGGCGTTCCTGTAGCGTGCGGACAACGGTCCCGAGGTCCGCGTCCTTTTCGATAAAGGAGCCGACCTCGACTCTGCGGGAACCGTTCGTGCGGTCAATGAGGTTGGGTGTCGCTTGCACACTGACAGCGGCGACGTCGGCCAGCCGGACTCGCTGTCCGCTGGGGGTGTCGAGCGGCAAGTCTTCAATGCTGGTGACGCTGGCGCGGGTCTCCGGAGTGCTCCAAACCTGGACGTCATAGGCACGTCCGTCCCGGAAGACATCGCCGACCTCTTCGCCGGCGACGAGCGTCGCGGCTGCCCGCCTGACATCGCCGGGTTTCAGCCCATACTTCTGGGCGGCGGCTAGGTCCACCTTGACCGTAATCTGCGGCACCTCGACTTCCAGGGAAACGTGGGGTTCATTGGTGCCCTGGATGTGGTCAAGGATGGATTTGATCTTCTGGGCCTGGTCCCGAAGCACGTTGAGGTCATCGCCGTAGACCCGGACCAGGATTGGTTCGCTGGCGCCGGTCAGGACCTCTTCGATTCTCTCTTTCAGGTAGGTCTGGACGTCACGGTGCAGGCCCGGATAGCCGTCGACGACTTCCTGGACAGCGGCCACCGTTTTTTCGTAGTCGGCGTGGCGGTCGATGCTGATCCAGTTTTCCCCGGCGTTGACGCCGACGATCTCGTCTGCGGTGAACGCCTGGCCAATGTGTGTTCCGCAGTTCAGGACTCCGGGCACCTTGAGGAGCTCCTCGCAGCCCCGCTGTGAGATGCGGTATTCCTCCGCCGCAGATGTTCCGGGCTCCGAGACCCAGTGCATCAGAAAGTCCCGTTCCTTGAAGGTGGGGAACAAGGACTGGCCCAGCAGGGGAGCGATCGCCAGACCCACCAGTGCGATGGCGCCGAAACCGGCGTAGCCGTAGCGGGGCCGATTCATGGTCCGGGACAAGGCGGCGTGGTATCCGCGTTTGAGCACCCGGACCAGGGGAGGATCGCGCTGCTCCAGTTTCGCGTTGCCGAGCAGAACCAGGGCCAGCGCAGGGGTCACCGTCAGCGCGACCAGCATCGAGGCGAGGACGGCCAAGGTATAGGAGACAGCCAGCGGCCGGAAAAAGACACCGGTCAGTCCGTCGAGGAAGAAGATGGGAAGGGCCGCGACGACGATGATCAGGGTCGCGTAGACAATTGGACTTCGCATTTCCAAGGAGGCCCTGAGCACCACCGAGGCCGTTGGTTCCTCGCTGCCCAGGGCCCTATGTTGCCTTAGCCGGCGCATGATGTTTTCGACGTCGATGATCGCGTCGTCGACGACGACACCCACTGCGATGACCAGCCCCGCCAGGACCATGGTGTTGATGGAGCTCGCTGTGTAGTACAGCACGAGCGCCGCCGTCAGGAGGGAGAGGGGAATGGCCACGAGACTGATCAGCGCTGTGCGCCACTGGAAGAGGAAGGCGCCGAGGATCATGACCACCAGCAGGCAGCCAAGGAGCAGTGCGAGGCTCAGGTTGGAAATCGCCTCCTCGATGAAGCTCGCCGGACGGAAGATGGTGGTGTCAAAGGTGATCCCACTCAACCCTGGCTGGAGCTGGCGGAGGGCATCCTCAACTCCTTTCGTCACGTCGAGGGTGTTGCCCCAAGGGAGTTTTTCGACGATGAGCATGAGCCCGTGCCCGTTGTTGATGACCGCATCGCCGATGAGCGGCTGGTGGTCCTCCACGACCTTGGCCACATCGCCGAGGTGCAGCGCGACGCCGTCCTTTTCCCTGATGGTGACCTGCGCCAGGTCCGCGGGGCTGGAGACCGCCTGGACATGCCGGACGCCCATTCTCTGGTTCGGACTGTCGATGAAGCCGCCCGTGCCGATGAACCGGCCGGGGGAGTACTTCAGCAGGCCGGCGTCCACGGCGCCGGCGGTGACTTCCATGACCTCGTTGAGCGAGACGTTTTCAGCCTTGAGCCGGTCCGGCTGCACCTGGACCTGCAGCATTTGGAGCCGCTCACCCCAGATGGCGACGTTGGCCACCCCGGGTACGCGGAGCAACCGGGCGCGGATCGTCCAGTAGGAGAGCATGGACATCTCGATCAGGGACCGGTTCGAGGAGGTCATGCCGATCTTCATGACGCGGCTCGTCGAGGACAGGGGCTGCAGCATGACCGGCGGAGCCGCCCAGGTGGGCAGTGCAGAGGTCACCGCCGCCATCCGCTCCGAGACCAGCTGGCGGGCGTTCAGCAGATCGGTACCCTGCTTGAAGACAAGTACGATCGAGGACAGCTGGGGCACGGATTTGGAGCGCAGCTCATCCAGGCCGGGCATGCCGCTCAGCGAAGCCTCGATCGGGACGCTTACCAGCTCTTCCACTTCCTGCGCGGTCAGGCCCAGGCAGGCTGTCTGGATCTCCACGCGCGGGGGCGCGAACTCCGGAAAGACATCGATGGACGCTGAGCTCAACTGCACAGAGCCCAACAGCATCACCGCGCAGGCCAGTGCAACAACCACTGTCCTGAATTTGAGGCTGATGCCTATGATCCAACGCATCTCAGTGGGCCGTATCGAATTCCTCGCCGAACAATTCCTCGGCCCCTAGCGTGACCACCACCGTGCCGATCGGCGGACCCTCCTTCAGCAATGCGGCTTCGCCGGCGATTCGCTCGATACTTACCGACTGGCGGATATACACGCGGAGCTCCGGATTCGTGTAGACCCAGGTGTTGCCCTGGCTGTCGTACAGGATCGCCCCGTAGGGGACGGTCAGCTTCCCCTGCGGACCTGATGCCGCCATCCCGGTCTTCAGCCCAAGACGTTCGACGGCGCGTTCCGTCAGGGTGATGCGGTGCAGGTCCGTCCCCGGGACTTCTTCCAGGGTGGCAGGGTTGTCTGCGGCAGGCACGGCCTCGGCTTGCGGCTGGGAACAGGCCGGCAGCGACAGCGTCAGGAACGTGGCCACCACCAGGGCGACCAGGACCTTGGTGATGTGGCCCCGTCGGGAAGCTAACTTTTTCATGGTGCGTCCTCGCTCTGTGCCCGGAGCAGCGAATCGTTCCGGGTTGCGGTCCTGGGCGCCCGTTCCGGTCCGAATCGAAGCAACAGTGCGGGCAAGACAAATAGCAGGAAAAGAGTCGTGGTGAGCAGCCCGCCCCAGATGATGACGGCGAGCGGTTGGAGGATTTCCGTTCCGACCACGCCGCCGATGAGCACGAGGGGCAGCAGGGCAAGAGCCGTTATCAGGGCTGACATCAGCACGGGCATCAACCGGTCCCGCGCGCTTCGGATCACGAGCGCGGGTCCATAGGCCGCGCTGTCCTCGGACGTCAATCTTCGGACGTCCCGTATCAGCAGGATGGAACCACGCACGGCGATGCCCAGGACGGCAGAGAAAGCAGGAAGCGAGATCAAGGAGTTGATTCCGCCCGTCATTTGGGCGGCGAGCACCCCGCCCGAGAGTGCCGCAACCAGGCCCAGGAAGACGGTCGCACCTAGCCGCCAGCTCCCGAGCGCCGTCTGGAGAAGCACGAGGATTCCGGCCGCAGCGACCGCCGCCAGCAGCCACAGCCACCGGGCGCTATTCTGCTGCTCTGCGTACTGGGTGAGGATTTCCGCATGGTACGAGAGCGGGAATTGCAGCTGCTGGAGGCCCTTCTCGATGTCCTGCTGCACGTCGTTGAGCGCGCGCCCCTGAATTTCGGCCTTCACATCGATCCGGCGCGAGGTGTCATCGTGCAGGATGACCGCCTCGTTCCCGACCATGTTGACGTGGGCGACGTCACCGAGGCGCACATGCCCGCCGCCGGGGGTGTCGATCAGCAGCTCGCGGACGCTGGTGAGGCTGTTCCTGGTGGACGGGGTTCCTTTGACGATCACCGAGAAGACTTTTTGTTGCTGGTAGATGTTGCCGACTTCGATCCCCTGCAGCAGGGCAGCGGCCGCGCGCCTGACATCGCCGGGGATGACCCCCGCCTTCTGGGCGGCGGCCAGGTCAACCTGGACCTCCACGATTGGTTGTTGCGCGGGCGCGTCGACATGGGGATTGACGACGCCGCCGGTCCTGGCCAGGATTTGCCGCACTTCCTCAGCCTTCTGGCGCAGCGTTGCCATATCCAGGCCGTAAACCCGGACGGTGAATCCGGGGTCGGCCGCCTGATGGATCTGATCGATCTTCTGCTGCGGATACGTGGACACTTTGCTGGTCAACCCCGGATACCCATCTACCACGTGCTGGACGGCCGCCGCCGTGTCGCGGTAGGAGGCCTCCGGAGAAACTGTCACCCAGAGCTCCCCGGCGCTGATGTCACCCACCTGGTCCGAGGTGATGGCGCGCCCGACGTGTCCCCCCACATTGGCGACGCCGGGAAGTGCCCGGAGCTCTTGGGCGGCCGCATCAGTGATCCGGCTCATTTCCTGGTCTGATGTGCCGGCAATCGCATTCCACTGCACCACGAGGGTCCCGTCCGGCAGGACGGGCACCGTCTGATGGCCGGTGGCCAGCTGGGGCGCGAGGGCAAGCCCGGCGAGGGCGATGACCGCGGCGCCCGCGAATACCCACCGGCCCTTTCCGGCTACCCGGGACAACGCACGGCCGTATCGACTGTGTACCCGGCCCAGGGTTCGGCCATATCCGCTGTGGACCCGGCTCGCGGTGCGTCCATCCCTTGCGGTGGTCCCGCTGACGGGCAGGACGAAGACCAGCGCCGCGGTGACGGTCAGCGCCACGATCATCGCGACAGCCAGGGTGAGAAGGTAGGAAACGAGTAGCGGGCCGAAGAGCGCTCCGTCCTCGCCCGGTACGAAGAACACGGGCAGCACTGACAACGCCATGATCAGGAAGGAGTAGAGAATCGGCGTTCGCACTGCCCGCAGGGACCCCGCCACCAAGGTGCCGCTCGACTCCGCGACGCCGGGCCCGACTCCGGATCCGGCGCCGCCCCTGCCAGCGCGGACAGCGCCATTGAGGTCTTCGGCGACGTCTCCGACGATGACAGCCAAGGCCAGGATCATGCCCGCGAGGACCATGGTGTTCATCCCGTTGCCCGTCAGATACAGCACCAAGGCCGCCGCCGTCAGTGAGACCGGAATCGTGACCAGGCTGATGACCGCGGTGCGCCAGGAGCGGAAGAACGCGCCAAACATGGCGACTACCAGCAGAAGCGAGACAATCAGTGCGACACCAAGCGTGCCGACCTCTTCGTGGATGAACGATGCTTGTCGGTAGACGGTGGTATCGATCGTGACGCCGGACAGCCCGGGCTGGAGGGCATGGAGCGCATCATCGATGCCCCGGGTCACCTCCATCGTGTTCGTCTCCGGGAACTTCTCGATGACCAGGAGCAATTCGGCATCCTTGCCGGAAAGTGCATCCCCGATCAGCGGCTGGTGGTCGGTCACGACGTGGGCGACATCGCCCAACACCAGTTTTCCGGCCGGCCCCTCCAAGCTGACTTGGCCCAGATCCTCGGGCGTGGTGATCGGCAGGACGTGCTGGACCCCGAGCCGCTGGTGGCCGGTCTCCAGAAAACCGCCGGTGCCGGGCGTGGACGCCTCAAGGTAACTCAAAGGCGACACCCACACGGCGTTGCCCGTGGTAGTAATGACCTCGTCCAGCGTCACGCCCTTGGCCTCAAGTTCCCCAGGATCGACCAGGACCTGCAGTTGCTGGTCGCGGAGGCCCCAAATAGCCACGTTCGCGACGCCGGGCACTGCCAGGAGGCCGGGCTTCATGGTCCAGCGGGCCAGAACAGACAAGTCAATGGCGGACATCTCTTTCGAGGTCAGCCGAATCATCATGACCCTGCTCGTCGATGAGAGCGGCTGCATCAGGACGGGCGCGGCAGATACGTTCGGCAACGCGCGTGCCTGGGTCAGACGTTCAGACACAAGCTGGCGGGCTCGAAAAAGGTCGGTCCCAGGCTTGAACACCATCTGGATCGATGACAGGCCAGGGACGGATCTGGAATGAATGGCTTCCACCCAGGCCACACCGTTCAACAGGTCCGCCTCCATAGGGGAAGTGATCAGCTGTTCAACTTCCGCAGCGGAGAGCCCCAGGGCCTCAGTCTGGATTTCAACCTGTGGAGGGGCGAATTCCGGGAAGGCATCCACTGCCATGCCCGGCAGGCTCGTGAAGCCGAAACCCAGGACTCCCACTGCCAATGCCAGGACCAGAAACCGGAACTGCAGTACCCACCGGAGGATCGTGCCCATCATGGCCGCTCACCCGGCTCTTTGGGTGTGACTGTAGGGAAGACATAGCGGGGAGGAGACACCCCGGAATCGACTTCCGGTGAGTGCCTGTTGAAAAAGTTAGATCCCCGGTACCTGCCCACCACGCCGCTCCTTGGAACAGTGCCAAAGCGCCCCCAGACGTGTACGTCAATAATGAGCCTCGGGCAAACCCCGGGTCAACGCTCAATGCAAGGATTCTCAGGATAATGACAGGGAATTTTCCGTCTTTTCATAACTGATAGTGGTATACGCGCACTAGCCAGCAGAACCCGGCGACGAAACCTCGGCGCGGGGCGTCGTGGCGTAAACACTTGCGCTGACCTGGTAGGCGTGCCCGTCCAATTCCAGTGCCTGCCGATTGATCTCACTCAACGCAGAGTCTGCAAGCGCCTCCGCTTTGACGAGGTCCAACGACTCCTGGTCCACACCGCCAACCGCTGTCACTTTCACCAGCCCCGTGCCCGCTGAATAGAGCTTTTGCTGGTGGCCCACAGACGGTTCCAGCGGATTGTATTCATCAACAATCAACACGTCGTCGTAGCATGCGGTGGGGACGCATACCCGCTCGTGCTGCTTGAAGACAGTTCCGCAATCCAGGAAGCCCACGTCGGGTGCATGGGCCTGCACGTACCCTGGGGTGCCGGTCACCGGCTGATCCTGCATGGCGATCCCTGCCTGGGCCTTGGAAATGCCGCTGATGAAAGTGCGGGGGGCGCCGGTGAAAGTGCCGTTCTCGTACTCTTCCGGATACTCCCCGAAGAGCCAGACCGCGCCCTTCTCGGTCTGGGCAAAGAAGGCCAGCTCGGATTCCACGAGCTGTCCGTCGAAGTAGTCCCGGTCCCACATCACGAGGGTCTTCACGCCGTCTATTACCTTTGTCAGTCCGGTCACGGAGTGGACCACAGTGCGCTCCGAGGTGCCATCGGCACTCTTGACCGTGCCCTTCGTTGTGTACTGCATGCCGGGCTTCAGCGGAAACCACTTGTTGTCAATCCTGGGCGTCAACTGGAAGGCGGAGCGGTCATAGTGGATGGCGGACCCTGCCCCGCAGAACTCCGCGGCGTCCGACGTCACTGTCGCGGTCGCCGTCGACGAGGCAGATCCCGACGTCGGCCCTGTCGGCGTCCCGCTCGACGTGGCCGGGGAAGGCGTACCGCTTGGCCCGGAACACGACGCGACCGCGGACATTGCCAGAACCAGCACGAGTGCGGATCCGAACGCTGTTAGTCGTTTGCTTGGCTGGAACATCTCGGTGTCCTTTCACAACAGGCTGTTGAAAGGAGGGCCGGGACAGTGGGAGAGAGTCTTCATGCCGCACCGCCCACGGTCCAACATTTCTCAATTGTGCTCCGGCCGGCACGGAAAAAGAACAGACGGCGCACAAACCCGATGTGGCGAATGGGGTTCCCTTGGCCACCCCCGGGGGGGGCCGGCGGCGTCTGGGGTAGAGAGCCCCGAGCCCCGGGCTCCAGGGGCACTCCCGCCGTCGGCCCCGTCCAACGCCGGTCCCGGAGGGCCGGCTGGTCTGTTTCAAGCCGCGGATGTGTTCCTGTGTTAATTCAACATCTTTCCAGGCCCTGAAGCACGAGTGCCGCCTACTCGTTTTCCAAAGTACGCGCGGCCGCACACGTGGAGAGCCCTACGTAAGCAGGGCTTTCTCCGCGTCTACGGTCATTGCGTCCTAGATCCCTCCCGCTGGGGAACCCACCGGTTCAGGGCCGCGTCTAGGGCAGCCAGATCGACCGGCTTGCTGAGGTAATCATCCATGCCGGCTGCGAGGCAGCGCTCGCGGTCTTCGTCCTGGGCTCCGGCGGTCATGGCGATGATGGGCAAGCGCACGCTGCCGTTTTCCCTCGCTCGAATGCTCCTGGTGGCCTCGAAGCCGTCCATAACGGGCATGTGGCAATCCATGAGCACGGCCGCATAGGAGCGGGCGGCGATGGCGGAGACTGCCTCGGCGCCATCGGCAGCCACGTCGGCTTCGTAGCCCAGTTTCGCAACCATTTCACGGGCGACGAGCTGGTTCACCTCGTTGTCCTCCACTACAAGGATCCTTCCTTTGGAAGGCCTGGCCGGCCTCGGGGGCCGTTCACGTGCGAACGTTGGCCCGGTCCCTGGCTTGCCGGTTACCAGCCGGATCAGGCGGTCGTAGAGTTCGGAGCCGCGTACGGGTTTCGTGAGCCATTCCCGGATTCCCGCATCAGTCATATCGGTCGTGGATACCTGGGGCGCGGACGTCAGCATCATGAGCCGGAGGCCCCGAAGGCCGGGATCGCTCGAGAGCTCATAAGCAAGCTCAAGGCCGTCCATGTCCGGCATGCACATGTCGAGCATGGCAACGTCGAAGGGATCCCCCGCGGCGGCCGCCGCCCGTAACCGGTCGAGTGCCGTGCGCGCGTCGGCAACCGCGTCCGGCCGCAGCCCCCATGTGTTCAATTGCGATTCCAACACGAACCTGTTGGTGGCATTGTCGTCGACCACCAACACGCGCAGACCCGCCAGCAGGCTCGGGACCGGACGCTCCGGAATCGGCCCAGGTTCCGTAGTCAGCGGCAATCGGAGAGAGAACCAGAACGTGCTTCCCTCACCAGGGGTACTGGTCAAACCGATGTCCCCGCCCATCACTTCCGTCAGACGCCGGCAGATGGCCAGCCCCAGCCCGGTTCCACCGTACCGACGCGTGGTGGAGGCATCCGCTTGGGAGAACGAATCGAACAAGCGCAAATGATCCGCAGCGTCGATACCAATACCGGTATCGCTGACCTCGATTCGCACAAGCGCGGTTCTTGCGTCCTGGTCCTCGACGTTCACCCGGATGGCGACTTCACCGGACGCAGTGAACTTCACGGCGTTCGAAGCCAGGTTCAACAGGATCTGCCGGATCCGGCCGGCATCACCAGCCAGCTGTGCGGGAACATCGGGGTGGCAATACGCGATGAGTTCCAGGCCCTTGCCCTGAGCTGCTTCGGCCAGGAGCGAGGCGACTTCCTCCATCAGGTACTGCGGATCGAAGGAGGTGATGTCCAGGTCGATCTTCCCCGCTTCCAACTTCGAGAAATCCAGGATGTCGTTAATCAGGGTCAACAAAGCTCCGGCGGCAGTCTGAACCCCTTCGGCGTATTTGCGTTGTGTTTCATCCAGTGGCGTGTCCAACAAAAGCGTTGTCAGGCCTACGACTCCGTTCATGGGGGTACGGATTTCATGGCTCATCGTCGCGAGGAACTCGGACTTCAACCTGCTCGATTCCAGGGCCTCCTCCCGGGCGGCCAGCAGGTCAGCATCTGAGGCACGACGTGCGCTAATGTCCTGGCCGATGGTCGCAATCCCGATGACTCCGTGTTCGCCTCGGATCGGGGAGACCGTCAGGGACACGGGCACGATGGACCCATCCTTGCGCATCCGGTCTGTCTCGAAGCTGTGGGCCTGTCCGCCATTCTTGACGGCGGCCAGCACCTCGTCCTCGGCCTGGAGGTAGTCCGGAATGAGGAGCCGGACGTTCTGCCCGGTCGCTTCAGCGGCAGTGTATCCGTACAGCTTCTCCGCCCCGGGGTTCCAGCTGGTGATGAGGCCCGCGGGCGTCATACCGATGATCGCGTCAGCCGAAGACTCAACAATGGCGGCCAGGCCCTCCACTTGGGCGAGCGCCTCCCGCGCCTGGTCCTGTGCGCGCTGACGGGAAGTGACGTCACGGAAACTCCAGACCCGTCCCACGATCTCGTCCCCTACCTGTTGGGGCCGGGAATACCGTTCAAACGTCCGCCCGTCACGGAATTCCAACATGTCCAGGCTCTCCGCCCCCGGATCGGCGTACAGTTCCTGGACCTTGCCTATGAAGCCATCGGGATCCGTGAGCTGGTCGAGGACGAAAGCCAACAGCCGGCCGTCGTCGTGGGACTCCAGGAGATCCGCGGGGATGCCCCACAACTCGGCAAAGCGCTCGTTCGCCCCCGCGATAGTCCCGTCCGCCGCGACAACCAGAATGCCGTCGGCCGTGGACTCAAGGGTGGCACTGAGCAGGGAGAGGGCATCGCGGAGTTCGGCGTCAACGCGGACGCGGTCACTTACTTCCCGGATGGAGGCGACGAGTTGCATGCCCGGGGGCTCGCCTAGGGGAGCGAAGGTGACCTCAATCGGAAACTCTGTGCTGTCACGGTGGCGGCCGAACAGTTTCAGGTCAGTCCCGGCCCTGCGTACTCCAGGATCACGGGCAAAGAGATCCCGGATGGCGCCACCCTGGCCCTTGAACCGCGCCGGAAGCAGCATCTCATAGTGCTTGCCCAGCAGTTCGCTGCGTGAATAACCGAAGAGGTGCTCTGAATAGGCATTGCCGAACGTGATCTGACCGTCCGCGTCGATCACGAGCAAAGCATCCGGCACGGCCTCGACCAGGTCCCTGAAAGAGCCGACCTGATCCAGCGGCCGCATTTCGTTTGTCATTTCGGCCCCCAGAGCTGAATGGATGACAAGCCCGCCCACATCGGCGGAGCGTGGGTGTGCCGGTGTGGCCCTCCCCACGGACAGATTATCCGGGAACCTACCCGAAAGCATCACAAAATTGCCAGGTATTTCGAGTCCCCTACAACCACCGCTGCCGTTTCGGGAAGGGAACCCGGTCCAGGTCGTTCGCGGCCATGACGGCAGCCGCGCCCGACCTCGCCCCGGCTTGCTCCGCCAGCAATCCGACGTCGGGATAGCGCGACGAGAAATGGGTAAGGATGAGCATGCCCGCTTCGGCAGTTGCAGCCAACGCCCCCGCCTGCCCGGCCGTGAGGTGGCGGTACTGCGCAGCGAGGTCGTCGTCGTCGCTGAAAGTAGACTCAGCCACGAGAAGGTCAACGCCCTCGGCGAGTTCCTCAGCACCGTCACATGGCGCCGTGTCCATGACGAAGGCGAAGCTCTGTGCGGGCCTCGGCACGCTCACGTCTTCCAATCGCACGCCGCCCAGGCTCCCGTCCCGCTGCAGGAGGCTGATATCCGATCCGCTGATCCCCGCCGCCGCAAGCCGCTCCGGCAGGAGGCTGCGGCCCTCGGGCTCGACAACCCTGTAGCCGTAGGTCTCGATTCGATGAAGCAGCGGGCGCACCTCCACTCCTGCGGCGATAGGACCGGCACCACCGTGCGGATGAAGCCGAAGGTCGATGCCGGGGGACGCAACAGCCACTAGGGCACGGATCATGTCCTCGCCGGACGCGGGATAGTGCAAGTGGATTGGATGCTCCACCCGGTCCAGCGCCATGCGCGAAAGTACGCCCGGCAGCCCGAAGCAATGGTCGCCGTGGACATGGGTAATACAGATGCGCGTGATCTGGCTGGCCGAGACGCCGGCTTGGATCATCTGCCGCTGGGTGCCTTCTCCAGGATCGAAGAGCAGGCCCTCGCCATCCCAATGGAGCACGTATCCGTTGTGATTGCGGGTCCTGGTCGGGACCTGGGAGGCGGTGCCGAGAACCACGAATTCACGCATGGAACCGAGTGTCTCATTACTTGGCGCCTACACCCACCCTCCTGGGCACCCTTGCCCGGTGACGGTCTTCGGAGGAGGATATGCGCCACACCCAGGAGGCCTGCCATGATCCAGCTCGGGAAATTTGAAAAGTACCTGGTCGAGGAATTCTTCGACGACTACCGCTCGGGCGACATGTCGCAGCGGGCGTTCATTCGCCGGCTCGCATTTATCACCGGGAGCATGGCCGCCGCCTCCTCGACGATGCTGCAGCTCGGATGTACTCCGGATGAGGTCCCGCGAAGCACCGATCCCATGCCGAGCCCCGAGGCTTCATCCGCCCGACCCGCGGCGACGGCGACTGCCGGGCAGGTACCGGGGGCGAAGAGTCCACTTTCCGTACCTGAGGGAGCCTCTGGCCTTGTGACCGCTACCGTCCGGTTCCCCGCCGGCGGAACCGGCATCAGCGCGTACCTTGCCAGGCCTGAGGGGGCAGATGCGGGACCGGCCGTGCTCGTCTGCCATGAGAATCGCGGACTTACCCCGCACATCCAGGACGTGGCCCGCCGGTTTGCCAATGCCGGGTACGTTGCCTTGGCACCGGATCTCCTGAGTCGGGAGGGAGGCACACCGAGCGTGGATGCCGACGCCGTGCCCGGAGCGCTGACAAGGGCAGGGGCCGAGCGCCATGTTTCCGACTTTTCCGCGGCCTTCGATTACCTCCGGTCACTGGATTTCGTGGACGGGGAGCGGATCGCGATGAACGGCTATTGTTTTGGCGGCGGCATCACCTGGCAATCCGCGACCGAGATACACAGCCTGAAAGCCACAGCTGCCTTCTATGGCCCCGCGCCTGAGCTGGACAAGGTTCCATCAATTAAACCGGCCGTCTTTGGCGTCTATGCCGAACTCGACCAGCGCATCACCGGCGCAATGCCGGCACTTCGGGATGCGCTCGAAGCCAACGGCGTCCGCCACAAGCTCACTGTCTATCCCGGCGTCGACCATGCCTTCCACAACGACACCAGCCAGCGGTACAACGAAACCCAGGCGACCGCCGCCTGGCAAGACATGCTGGCCTGGTTTGGCGAGCACGTCTGAGTCCATGCCCTGTTGCTTCCCTAGTTCACTGCGTCAATTTGTTCACTGCGTCGTCAATTTGTTCACTGCTTCAATTTGCGATGATAGTGGCGCCACGGGTTGGCGACCACGTGATCAAGCCTCCTTGGTAATTCTGGGTTATGGAACCACCCGCTGAGGCGTACTCCTCGCTTGTCGGGTAGCCCAGGCGGCCGTTTTCCCAGCCTTGGGAGGCCCAGGCGGCGTCGATGGCTGCTCTGGTGATGTGTGCGCCGGTGGCCGGTGACCAGTGGATCTGTCCGCCTTGGAATGCTTGGTATGCGCCGCCGTTCTTGAGTCCGGTGATTTCATTCGTCATGGGGTAGCCCAGGTAGCCGTTTTCCCAGCCTTGGGAGGCCCAGGCAGCGTCGATGGCTGCTCTGGTGATATGTGCGCCGGTGGCCGGCGACCAGTGGAGCTGTCCGCCTTGGAATGCTTGGTATGCGCCGCCGTTCTTGAGTCCGGTGATTTCATTCGTCATGGGGTAGCCCAGGTAGCCGTTTTCCCAGCCTTGGGAGGCCCAGGCGGCGTCGATGGCTGCTCTGGTGATATGTGCGCCAGTGGCCGGCGACCAGTGGATCTGTCCGCCTTGGAATGCTTGGTATGCGCCGCCGTTCTTGAGTCCGGTGATCTCATCGGTGACAGGCAAGCCCAAGGGGCCGTTTTGCGCTCCCTGTGCTGTCCATGCGGCGCCGATGGCTCCGCCCGTGGTGTGCCCGCCCGCAGGTGGTGGTGGCGGTGGTGGCGGCGGCGTTGTCGACTGCCCCAAGGCCTGGGCGACGGTCCGGACCGATGTGGTTCCGTTGGCAGTCCGCGCAGCCAGCCAAGTGACGAATGTGTCAAAGAGCGTTGGGCTAATGGTCAGCGTGGGATCAGTTCCGACCGCGATGTGGTGGAAAGTCAACTCCAACCATCCGCCGGTGCTTTCGGCGTTGGTGACAAGGTCCTCCAGATTCTGGAGGGTCCATGTGCTGTCGACTTCGTCCGGGGCCTTGGTGACCAGGGGATTTGCCGGGGGAAGGGTCTCAGCAAACGGGCAGCTCGGGCAGCTGGCCGGCGAACGGATGTCGCCCAGCCCGCGTGCGCTGGCAAATCCACAGCTCTTTACATCAGCTTGGACGGACGCATTTTCGGCGGCAAAAGGATAGGCGAAGTTGTTCACCTGAAATCCCCAGCTTTCCAGCGTCGACTTGCCGTTGCAGATTTCAGCGCTTGCGGCTGCCGCGGTGAGCGTGGTGAGATCCGGGTGAGTAACCGTGTGGCCCCCGATCTCGTTGCCGTCGCCTGCAATGGTGTGCAGATCCGCCTGCGTGAGGTAACCCGGGGTGCCGATCCAACTAGTGGTAATGAAGAAGGTTCCCACCAGCCCGTGGGCTTTCAACACCTGTTCGGCGGCAAGCTGGTTGCCGTTGCCGTCGTCGAAGGTCAAACTCACGATGGTGGTGGCTGCTGCCCTCGCGGGAACGGCGACTCCGCTGAGGGCTCCCGCGGTGAGCAGCAGGGCACCCAAGACGGCGACGATCCGCTTGTACTTTTTCGGTTTGTTTATCCGACGAAACCCGGCCGCTCGTGGGCCTTGCTTCCCGAAACGCTGATCCAAGCTGCGCATGGCTCCTCCACGAGACGAGGGGCCCCCAGGCGGCGTATGAATGTAGGGTACGCCTTCAATCGCGCAGGGTGAACCCAAAAAACGGGCAGCGGCCGAATTCACAGCTTGCGTTCAGGTTCTATGGCAGGGCACGTCCCGCGCCCGCGACGTTTGCCGGTTCGTCAGCAAGTTCGGCCTCAAGGAGTTCGATGCTTGGCAGGCTTGAGGCGAGTACCTCTGGCAGCGATTCGATGATTTTGCTTTGCCACTCCGACACGCCGATGGGCAGGTTGATTCCCCGCAACGCGTACTTGGCCACCACGTTGTTCTTCTCCTTGCAGAGCAGGAGCCCGATGGTTGGCTTGTCATCGGGATGCGCCAGAAGATCGTCCACGGCTGACATGTACATGCCTAGCTGGCCGACAAATCCAGGCTCGAACTTCACTGCCTTGAGCTCGATCACAACATAGCAGCGGAGCTTCAAGTGATAGAAGAGGAGATCGGCGAAGAACTCATCGCCGTTGATTTCCAATCTGACCTGCTCGCCGACAAAGGCAAACCCTTGGCCCAGTTCCAGGAGGAACTTCTCCACATGCTGGACGAGCTGAAGCTCCAGCTCCCGCTCGTTGCGGCGGTCAGTCATGGCGACGAAGTCGAACACATACGGGTCCCTGGTGGCTTGTTGGGCAAGGTCCGAGTCCGCCGGCATCATGGTGGTTTTGAAATTGGTAATCGCTTGCCCGGAGCGCTCGTGGAGGCGCGTTTCGATCTGGTGGGCAAGAACGTTGCGCGACCATCCGTGTTCGACGGCGGCCGCTGCGTACCAGAGGCGGGTCGCGGCGTCGTCGAGCTTCTCAAGCAGCGCGATCTGGTGGTACCAGGGCAATGTTGCAAGCGGCGCTTGCAACATTGGGAACTCCGGCCAAGCCTGGGCGAAAGTCTTCATGTAGCGGAGGTTGCGTGGCGAGAATCCCTTCGAACCAGGAAACCGGGCCTGTACGTCCGCCGATAGGCGGGTGACGACTTTGGAACCCCAGCCTTGTTCTGATTCCCGCTCTGCCAGGTGCCGGCCGATGGACCAATAGGAGGCAAGCAAAGCCTTGTTCGCTGCTGAAATGGCCCGTGAACGTCCCGCGCCGACCTCCTTTGAGACGCTGGCAAGCAGCTCGGGGTACCAGTCCGGCATGGACGTGCGCGCGGGAGGAGCCGCGAACGACGCCGCTGCTGCCGCCGTCGTGGCCTGTTCCGGTTTCAGTTCTTGACTTGGCACTGGCTGCCCTCTTCTGTAGCGACGATGTACGGCGACGCAGTTTGTCAGCCATGTCGTCAAACGTAGGGGAGGGGACTGACACTTTAGGCGCTGCGACGTTGCCACTGCCCGGCCAATTGGATGGGCACCTGCGGCCTGTTCCCACGACGGCCCAACACTCGTAGTCTGAATGCTGGGAGGTGGTTCCTGTGGAAGCAGCCCAGGGAGATCGGATCATCATTCATGGCAGGACGGTCGGGGCGGCCGACCGGCACGGCGAGATCATCGAAGTCCGCGGTGCAAACGGTGCGCCGCCGTATTTCGTGCGTTTTGACGATGGCCACGAGACCATCCTGTATCCGGGTGGTGATTTCACGATCGATCGCGCAGTCGGGGGTTCGTGACCCGCGGACCGGCCGCCGCGTTCAGCTAAGGTAAGACTTAGCTGCGGAGACGACCGGGGAGGGACGCGTGGACCAGATCCTGGACCTGCCGTTTGAAGTGGCGCTTGCGGCACTCTTCGCCGTTGTGATGGTCCGGGTCAACGCGACGTACTGGATCGGCCGCAGCGCGGCGGCTGGACTCGAACGCACGCGTTTCGCACGCGCCCTGCATCGCCCCAAAGCCGGCAAAGCGCAGGCCTTGATTCAGCGCTTTGGCCCCTACGCCGTCGTGCTGACCTTCCTGACAATCGGACTCCAAACCGCCGTCAACCTGGCTGCCGGGGCTGCGAGAATGCCGCTCAGCCGGTATCTCCCTGCGGCAATAGTAGGCTCGGGGATCTGGGCGTTCGTCTACGCGACGATCGGCCTGGCGGCGATGGATGCCTGGCTCGCTGTCATGGCGGCCTCCCCTTTGGGTGCCGCTCTCCTGGCCCTCTCACTTGCCGGACTGGCAGTCTGGCTGGTCATCCGGCGTCGCCGTCGGACGGCTGTGGCGCCAGAAGATACAGTGGTCTGAGTTCCATTACCGGACCGGCGAAAGGGCAGGCGTTGAGTATTGAGCTTCCGGACCTTGCGGAAGGCAACTTCTACTACGAATCGCTCGGGAACGGGCGGTTCCGCTCAACCATCCACGCGCAGGGCGCATGGAATCCGCACGAGCAGCACATGGCGCCCGCATCGGGCATTATGGCTGATGCGCTGCTCCGCCATGAGCCCCGCGACGACGTCCGGATGGCCCGCCTCAGCTATGAAATCCTTGGATTGATCCCGGGGGGCGAATTCGAAATCACCACAGCCACGGTCCGCCCCGGCAGAACCATTGAACTGATCCAGGCGGAACTCTCGGCGGCAGGACGCGTGGCTATCCGGGCCACCGCCTGGCGTATGGCAACCAGCGACACGAGTGCCGTCGCCGCCATTGAAGACGTTGAAATGCCGGCCCCGGACGAATGCAAGCCGTGGGACGGTGCAAGCGTGTGGCCGGGCGGCTACATCCGGTCCTTGGAAATGCGGATAGCGGAAGGACACCGGGCAGGCTCGGGCAAAGTCTGGATCCGTACGGAGCATCCCCTCACCGATGCGGCGGACAGCTGCGATGTTGCGAGGCTCGTTGGACTCGTGGACACAGCCAACGGTATTGCCGCGCGCGTTTCGCCGGGCAAGAACAGCTACATCTTTCCCAACCTTGACCTGCAGATCCACATGTACCGTGAACCTGCGGGCGAATGGCTAGGCCTGGACAACATGGTCTCCTTCGGCAATGACGGCATCGGCCTGACGTCCACAGTGCTTCACGACATCAGCGGCCCCTTCGGCCGCGCGGAGCAGATCCTCACGTTGAGGAAGAGCTGATGGTTGAGGACCTCGCCCTGACACAGCGCACGCTCACGGTGGTGCGCCAGGAAGAGTCGCTCGGCGTCGCTGGTGACCTGGACTTCGGGATCGAGCTCCTCAACCGTGCCCGCAGGGGGCTTCTGGCGCCGACGCTGCGGTTGTACCGGCCCCGCCCGACCGTGGCGTTCGGGCAACGCGATGCCAAGCTGCCGGGATTCCAGGCCGCGTCCGAGGCTTGCCGGGACCTCGGTTTCGAACCGTTGATCCGCAAGGCCGGAGGCCGGGCAGCGGCCTACCACCGGGGAACCTTGGTGATCGACCACGTCGAGCCGCACGCCGACGCGATTGCCGGGGCGAAGGCCCGTTTCTCCTTCTTTGGCGAGCTCCTCGCGGGTGCGCTCCGCCGCGTCGGCGTTCACGCCGCCGTCGGGGAGATCCCCGGCGAGTACTGCCCGGGTGAGTTCAGCGTCCACGGCCTGGATCCGGATTTTCCAACACACCAGATCAAGCTGGTCGGCACCGCCCAGAGGGTGGTCTCCGGGGGATGGCTGTTCAGTTCGGTGATCGTCGTCGAGAACTCGGCACCCATCCGTGAAGTCCTCACTGCCAGCTATGGCGCCCTCGGACTGGAGTGGGATCCGGCCACGGCCGGGGCGGCCAATGACCTTTTGCCGCAGCTGGACGTACCCACAGTGGAGGACGCCGTCGTCGCGGCTTACGCAGAATACGCCGAACTCATCGACGGCGATTTCCAGAGCCTGCTCCCTGTGACGAGCACCAGCACGCCGTTGTAGACGAAAACCGCCAGGACTACGCTTGAGGCCACAACCAAGTGGACCGAGGTAGAACAATGGGCAAGAAACCATCCGTTGTCCACGATTCCGACGCGGACCTCACCGTCGGACCGCCGAAGCGATCCGCCGCGGGTTTGCCCAGCCTGGTGGACTCCTTACCCCATGCGTTGAGCCAAATGGGACCGTCCCGCACCTGGAAGTCCCTGCTGGCCATGAACCAGAAGGACGGCTTCGACTGCATGAGCTGCGCCTGGCCCGATCCTCCGGAGCGGAAGCTGGCCGAGTTCTGTGAGAACGGCGCGAAGGCCGTCGGGTGGGAGGCTGATCCGCTCAAGGTTCCGTCCGGTTTCTGGGACGAGAACGACGTCGATTCCCTCGCCGGGCGCTCGGAATACTGGCTGGGCCAGCAGGGCAGGCTCGTGGAGCCCGTCTACAAACCTGCCGGTTCGAGCCATTACAGTCCCATCAGTTGGGACAATGCGTTTCGGATCGTTGCCCGTGAACTTAATGCCCTGGAATCGCCCGACGAGGCCACCTTCTACACGAGCGGCCGGACGAGCAACGAAGCCGCGTTCGTCTACCAACTCTTCGTCCGGGCCTTCGGGACCAACAACCTGCCCGATTGCTCGAATATGTGCCATGAGTCCACGGGGCTGGCCCTCGGTGAGACAATCGGCGTGGGCAAGTCCGCCGTCAGCTACACGGACTTCGCCAAGGCTGATTTGATCATCATCATGGGCCAGAACCCGGGGACCTGCCATCCCCGGATGCTCACCGCCTTGGAAGAGGCAAAGCTCGCCGGTGCCAGCATTGTCGCGGTGAATCCTCTTCCGGAAGCCGGACTCATCAACTTCAAGAACCCACAGCGGCCCCGTGGGCTGGTGGGCAAAGGAACGGACCTGGCGGACCAGTTCCTGCAGATCCGCCTCGCAGGGGACATGGCGTTGCTTCAAGCCGTCTCCAAGCGGGTGCTGGACGCGGAGAAGGCAGCCCCCGGGGCAGTCCTGGACCATGCGTTCATTGAGGAGCACTGCCAAGGCCTCGAAGAGTTCCAAGCCCACATCGACAAGCTGGACGAGCAGGACGTCCTCGCCGCAACGGGCTTGAGGGCGGAGGAAATCGATGAGCTCGCCTCCCGCTACCTGCGCGCGGAGAAGGTCATCATCACCTGGGCCATGGGCCTGACCCAGCACAAAAAGGCCGTGGCGACCATCAAGGAGATCGTCAATCTGCTCCTGCTCCGCGGAAACATCGGCAAACCCGGCGCCGGCCCGTCGCCGATCCGAGGGCACAGCAACGTCCAGGGCGACCGCACCATGGGCATTTGGGAGAAGATGCCCGAGCCGTTCCTCAACGCCCTGCAGCAGGAATTCGGATTCGATCCGCCGCGGCACCCGGGCGTCGACTCCGTGGACAGCATCCGCGGCATGCGGGACGGCCGGATCAAGGTGCTCGTCGCACTCGGTGGAAACCTCGTGCATGCGATGTCGGACACCACGGCGGCCGAGGCAGCCGTCCGCAAGACCCGCTTGTCAGTCCAGATTTCCACGAAGCTCAACCGTTCCCACGCCGTGGTGGGGGAACAAGCGATGATCCTGCCGACGATGGGCCGAACGGAAATAGACCGCCAGGCGAGCGGCGAGCAGTTCGTCACCGTCGAAGACACCGTCTGCGCGGTACACCGTTCGGCGGGAAGGCTGGAGCCGATCTCCGACAAAGTCCTGTCTGAAGTGGCGATCGTGTGCCGCATGGCCGGGAAGGTACTCGGCGATAAAGTCCCCGTTGATTGGTGCGGTTTCGAGGCAAACTACGACTCAGTGCGCGAGCACATTTCCCATGTGGTGCCGGGCTTTGAGGACTTCAACCAGAAAGCCAGGAGCCGTGACGGTTTCGTCCTGCCCCATGGCCCCCGGGACGAGCGGAAGTTTCCCACCATCACGGGGAAGGCAATGTTCACGGTCAACCACCTTGAGACTATCCGGGTCCCGCAAGGGCGCCTGCTGCTCCAGACAGTGCGCTCCCACGATCAGTTCAACACGACCACGTACAGCATGAACGACCGCTACCGGGGCGTGAAGAAGGGCCGAATGGTGCTTTTTGCGCACCGCGACGACCTGGCTGAGCTGGGCCTTGCCGACGGCGGCTATGTGGACGTCCACAGCGAAGCCGACGACGGCGTGGACCGGGTCCTGCGCCAGTTGCGGTTGATCGCGTACCCCACAGCCCGCGGTTGCGTGACTGCGTATTACCCGGAAGCAAACGTCCTTGTACCGCTGGATTCGACCGCCGAAGGCAGCAATACTCCCGCGTCTAAATCCGTGGTGGTGCGCCTGGAACCGGCCGCACCACCGGGATTCAGTGTGAGCCGAACTGGCAGCAAATGACCCCTGCGTCGCTTTTTGGGGGTATCTGCTGCCAGCTCGCGCGAAGAAGGGGAAAATCAGGCGGCGAGGCGCGCTTCGACCTCGGCCGCGGAAGGGTTGGTGGCAGCAGTGCCGTCCGGGAAAAGGACCGTGGGGACGGTCTGGTTGCCGCCGTTCAGCTTCTCCACGAGTTCGGCGGTGCCCTCAACCTCTTCGATGTTGACCTCGTTGTAGCCGATGCCCTTGGCGTCCAGCTGCTTCTTCAGTCGGTTGCAATAACCGCACCAAGTGGTCGAGAACATAGTGATGGTGCCGGATTCGGGGGTGAAGTCCACGGATTCTCCTGCCGTCGTTGTTTTGAACTACTCGCATCAACGGTAACCCGGCAGGTGCTATTCCTTCGCGCGCATGTGTCACATGACACGCACGGGCGAATCGGGCATGGATGTGGCCGCCCGGCTAGAGCGACTCTTGGACGGCGACGCCGGACTGGAACTCGCGGCCGTCGGCTTCACTGAACGCCGTCATCACATGTCCCTTGCCAAGGCCGTTGATCGCCGAGAGAGGGAAATGCCCCGTAATAGTGTTCCCCGAGTGCTCAACGCCCTTGAGGTCGTAGTTCTCTTCGGCGCTTTGGTCGTGGTTAAAGGAGAAGAAGGCGATCGCCTCCCCGTTCATGAATTCGATGCCTAGTCTTCGTTGAGAGGAATAGTCCGGAGTCGCCGCGACCAGGCCTACGACATAGGCGCCGGAACCAGGGATGTTGCCCTCGATCTCGAACTTCGCCACGAGCGTGGCTTCCGTGGCGGTAACGCTGGCCTGCTTCAGAAGTGCCTCATGGATGCTCATGGCTCAATCCTGCTCTGTGCGACCTCCGCCGTCCACCCCTGATTCGGGTTTTGTCAGAGCCTCGCCGTCGGCCGGATCCGATCGGGCTTGCGGCCGGAATCCGCCCTGACCAGCCGGAAGACTTGCCGATACAGGTACCGGCAAGGCCTCCCTCGCGGCCCGGATGGCTTCTAGGGTTGAGGGCGTGGATAACCCGAATGTACGCGCGAAGCGTTTGCTCATCCCGTCCGCGGCGCTGTTGTGGGGGTTCCAGTTCGCGTTCCTCAACCCCGCGCTGGCACTCCTGCTGGTGGCGCTCTTCAACGCCACCCCGGCCGAGGTGGGATGGGTCCTCGCCGTCTACAATGCCAGCGGCTTCGTCGCTTCCCTTCTCGTTCCGGCCTATGCAGACCGAAAAAACGACTACTTGCGTCCCATGCTGGCCTGCGGCGTCCTGACCTTGGCGCTGTCCGCACTCCTGGCCGTGAGCACTTCGCTGCCGCTCGCCGTCGTGGGCTTGATCGTCCTGGGCGGCCCGGCGGGGGTCGGCAGCTCCCTGCTGTTCGCCCACCTCAGGCACTCAGGTGCCGGAGCGACGGATGTGGTGAACACACGCGCGATTGTCTCGTTCGCCTGGGTGGCCGGGCCGCCCCTCGCGACATTCATCATGGGCGCGCTGGGTAATCGGGCCATCCTGCTCGCCCTCGGTGCGGTCGCCGTCCTCAATGTCGGCACGACTGCTGCCATGATTTCCCGACGGCGCGCTGCCTCCGTCGAGGATCGTCCCAACGCCCATGCCGAAGAGGATGGGCACCCGTTCTCGAAATTCGGGGTCGCCGCGGTCGTCTTCGCCTTTGTCGCCTTGCAGGCCACCAACAGCGCCGCTGTGTCCATCATGGGCCTTTTCGTGACCCAGGGGCTCGGTGTGGATGTCATCTGGGCGGGCATCGCGCTTGGAGTGTCTGCAGCGCTTGAGATCCCGGCGCTCTTCCTGATCGGGCGGCTGGCGCTCCGCTACTCCGGCCGGGCGCTCATCGCCTCCGGATGCGTGGCCGGGATCGCCTACTACGCGGGCATGGCCTTTGTCTCCAACCCCGCCACCCTGATTGCGCTCCAGGTCCTGAATGCCTGGTTCTTCGGGATTGTGGCGGGCGTGGGGCTGACGTTGTTCCAGCGGCTGATTCCGCGTCCCGGCCTGGCTTCCGGGCTCTACACCAACACGCGGCGCGTCGGCGCTATCGTTTCGGGTCCCATCATCGCTTTGGGGTCGACGACGGCGCTCGGCTACCAGGGCATCTTCGCGGCTTGCGCCGCACTCACGGTCTTGGCGCTGCTAGTCATTGTCCTGGCCGGGCGGCCGTCGCGGCGAATGCCGCCGAAGGAACGTCCTGCTGCCCCTGCGCCAACCCATGACGCTATCGCTTGAGCCTCACGACGCGCAGGACGATGCCTGCCGCGAACATGAGGACGCCCAGGCCCGCCGATAGCGGCGGGAGCGTGCTCACGAGGACAACGCAGGCCAGGGCTCCGAACACCTGGAGCGCTTTGGGGTATCGGCGGTCTTCGGCCGGCTGGGTAAACGCCGCAATGTTGGCGACCAGGTAGTAGATGAGCACACCGAAAGAGGAGAAGCCGATCGCGCCGCGCAAGTCGGCGAACGCGACGATCACGCAGATCACGACGGCGAGGGTGACCTCGGCGCGGTGCGGGACACGGTACCGGGAGTGGACGGCGGCGAGCCAGTGCGGCAGGTCGTGGTGCCTGGCCATTGCCAGGGTGGTCCGGCCCAAGCCCGCGATGAGGGCCAACAGGGCACCGAGGGAGGCGACGGCGGCTCCCACGCGGACCGCCGGTACGGCCCAGGCGAAGGTCCCGGCTCCGACCGCGGCAGCGAGCGGCGTCGGGGTGGCAGCCACACGGTCCGGGCCGAGCACGGCAAGGAGAGTCACGGCGATGATGGCGTAGACGACGACGGCGATGCCCAAGGCGATCCCGATGGCACGCGGGATCGCGCGGCGGGGGTCCCGGACTTCCTCTCCCATCGTGGCGATCCTCGCGTAGCCGGCGAAGGCGAAGAACAGCAACCCTGCGGATTGGAGGATCCCGTACCCGCCGTGCGCAAGCAGTCCATCCCCGGGGATGTTGGCCAGGGACGGAGCTGAACCGCCCCAGCAGGCTGCCACGCCAATGGCGAGGGCCGCCAGTACTGCGAGAACCAGGATGCGGGTCAGGCCAGCTGTGCGGGTCACCCCGTGATAGTTCACGGCGGCGAGGACGACGACGGCGGCGATCGCCACGGGACGTTCCCACCCCGGAGGGGCCGCATACGCGGCGAAGGTCATGGCCATGGCCGCCGCGCTGGCGGTCTTGCCGATGACGAATCCCCAACCGGCCAGGTATCCGGCCCAGGGTCCCAGCCGTTCACGGCCGTAAATGTAGCTTCCGCCCGACGTGGGATATGCGGCGGCGAGCTGGGCGGAGGACGTCGCGTTGCAGAATGCCACAGCCGCCGCGATGACGAGCCCGATCAGTAGCCCTGATCCTGCGGCGGAAGCGGCCGGAGTGAAGGCGGCGAACACGCCGGCGCCGATCATCGAGCCCAATCCGATGACGACCGCGTCGAAGGTACCCAGCCGACGGGCCAGGGCCTGGGGGTTGCTCATGGGCCTAGGACTTCCCCGTGACTGTCAGGACGATGAGGACGCAGTTGAGTCCCACGATCAGTGCAGCGCTGGTCCACCCGGCAACCCTCAATGGCGTGGAATCCGCGTGGATGCCCATGACCTCGCGCTTGCCGGTGAGCCGGATCAGCGGAATCAAGGCGAAAGGAATGCCGAAGCTCAGCAGGACTTGGCTCAGCACGAGTGCCAGGGTGGGTTCGATGCCCGCGCCGAGAATGACCAGCGCCGGGACCAGCGTAACCACCCGGCGGAGCAGCAGGGGTATTCGGATCTTGAGGAGCCCGCCCATGACCGTTGCTCCGGCGTAGCATCCGACGGACGTTGAAGCGAGGCCTGAGGCAAGCAAACCGACACCGAAAGCCACGCCGATGATCGGACCAAGGGCAGATGTCACAGCGGCATGGGCACCGGCGATCGTGTCGGTTCCTTCGACTCCCCGCAGGCTGGACGCGGCCAAAAGGAGCATGGCGATGTTCACGACCCCGGCAAGCACCAAAGCCCCCACGACGTCCACACGGGTGATCTTGATGAGCCGCGTCCGTTCAGCGGGGTCCTCCGAGAAACCATGCCGGTCGCGGGCCAGGGCTGAATGCAGGTAGATCGCATGCGGCATGACCGTGGCGCCGAGCATGCTCGCGGCAAGAAGGACAGTGTCCGTGCCCTCGAACCGCGGCACCAGACCCGCCAGTACGCCACCGGTCTCGGGGGGATTGACGAAGAGACCCGAGACGAAACCGACGGCGATGACGGCCAAGAGCATCATGATGGCGTATTCAAAGGACTTCTGGCCCCGTGACGACTGGAGCGCCAGGAGCAACATGGAAGCCACTCCGATGATGATGCCGCCCATAAGAAGTGGCAGTCCGAAGAGGAGGTTGAGGGCCACCGCTCCGCCGATGACTTCGGCCATGTCGGTAGCCCCGGCCACCACCTCTGCCTGGACCCAGAACAGTCTGCGGCGGTGGGTTCCCAAGCGTTTGCCCAGGAGCTCAGGAAGGCTGTGCCCGGTGGCCAAACCAAGTTTCGCCGATTGGTACTGCACCAGGACCGCCATGATGTTGGCCGCTACCAGGACCCACACGAGGAGGTAGCCGTAATTCGCTCCTGCGGTGAGGTTTGCCGCGACGTTGCCCGGATCCACGTATGCGATCGCAGCCACGAAAGCCGGCCCCAACAAAAGCAGCCGGGACTTCCACCGGGGTTTGCTCGCCGGTCGCTCAACAATCGTGGCAGCCATGGCTTCCTCAACATCGGGGATACGGACATGATGAGGATACCGTTAAGTTAGGCATACCGAAAAGTGGGTTTTAGGTATGGCTTAGGCGTGGGTGGGTTCTTCCACCAGCGCCGTGGCGATGCTGTCCGCGTCGTCGAGCGCTGCGAGGTACCGCTCGGCATCCAGCGCCGCTGCGCAACCCGTGCCGGCGGCGGTGATGGCCTGGCGGTAGCGGTGGTCCACCGCGTCACCGCAAGCGAAGACTCCGGAGAGATTGGTCACCGTCGTGGGGGAGTCCACTTTGATGTAGCCTTCGGCGTCGAGCTCCACTTCTCCCGCAACGAGGTCCGTTCGAGGGACATGTCCGATGGCCACGAATATGCCCGTAGCCGCATGTTCACGCGATTCACCGGAACGTGTGTCGGCCAGGGTTACGCCGGTGACTTTGGTGTCGCCGTGGATTGCGGTGATGGCGGAATTCCACGCGAAGCGGATTTTTGGATTGTCCTTGGCCCGCTGGGCCATGATCCGGGAGGCCCGGAGCTCTTCCCTGCGGACCACGACGGTTACGGTCTTTGCGAACCGGGTCAGGAACATCGCTTCTTCCATCGCGGAATCACCGCCGCCCACCACGATGATTTCCTGCTCGCGGAAGAAGAAGCCGTCGCACGTTGCGCACCACGAAACGCCGTGACCGCTCAGTCTCTTCTCTTCGGGCAAACCGAGTTCCTTGTAGGCGGAACCGGTCGCAAGGATGACAGCCGGTGCCTCGTGGGTGTCGCCCGAGCCGGTGACCACACGTTTGAGGTGGCCACGCAGCTGGACTTCCGTGACGTCGTCGAACACTATCTTGGCGCCGAAGCGCTCGGCCTGCTCCTGCAAGCCATCCATGAGCTCGGGGCCTTGGATTCCGGCGGGGAAACCGGGGAAGTTCTCCACCTCGGTGGTGTTCATCAACGCGCCGCCGGCGGTGACTGATCCGGCAAGGACGAGGGGGCTCAGCCCCGCCCGGGCGGCATAGATTGCCGCGGTGTAGCCGGCAGGGCCGGATCCGATGATGATCAGTTGTTCTTTGCTCATGGGACAAGTGCAACAAGGTCGGGGGCTTCAATCAAGGGATCGTCAATCCACGTGCATAATGGGTGGATGTCCAGCGAAGCCGGAGCCGTCCTGATCCGGCCCATGAGTCCCGAGGATTGGCCCGAGGTCCGTGCGATTTTCACGGAGGGTATCGAGACCGGCCAAGCCACCTTAGAAGCGGCAGCACCCGAGTGGGAACAATTCGATGCGAGCCGCCTTCCTGATCATCGATTCGTCGCTGTTGCGTCCGGCCACGTGGTGGGATGGACGGCCGTTTCCCTGGTGTCTGCGCGCCCGGCTTATGCCGGCGTCGTCGAACACTCCGTCTATGTCGCCGGTTCTGCCCGCGGACGGGGTGTCGGAAGCCTGCTGCTGAAAGCGCTGGCCGCGTCGACCGAAGAGCATGGCATCTGGACCATCCAGTCGAGCATTTTCCCCGAAAACCAAGCCAGCATCCGCCTTCACCAGGCCAATGGCTTCACCATCGTCGGCCGCCGTGAACGCATCGCACGAATGAGCGCGGGCCCCCTTGCCGGCCAATGGCGGGATACGCTCCTGCTTGAACGGCGCTCACGCCGGGTCTGAAGTGCTTCGGCGAGCCGGGGACCGGACGCTTCGGCGGCTCATCGTATGTGGAAGAGGCTGTTGAGGGCTGCCCATTGGAGGAGCATGATCGATTTTCCGTCCACGATCCGGCCGTCGTTGATCATGGCGAGAGCATCGGCGAAGGCAATCTCGATGGTTTCGATGTCCTCGCCTTCCGCGGCTACTCCACCGCCGGGTCCTGTCTGGTCCGCCGGGGTGTAGGGCGCGACGTAGAAGTGCAGCCGTTCGGTGACCGATCCGGGGCTCATGTATGCGTCGAGGACGTGCCGCAGCGCTCCGACCTCGACGCCGAGCTCCTCGTTTGCCTCGCGACGGATGGCGGTTTCGGGGTCGTCGTCGTCCAGCAATCCGGCAGCAGTTTCGATCAGCATCCCGTCCGGATGATCGTTGACATAGGCAGGAAAGCGGAACTGCCGCGTGAGTAGAACCGTGCCCCTGCCGGCGTCGTACAACAAAATCGTCGCGCCATTCCCTCGATCGTAAGTTTCGCGTTCCTCCGTGACCCATCGGCCGTCCCTGCGGCGGTAGTCGAAGGTGGTGCGACGCAGCACGTGCCAACCGTCGGAAGTCACTTCGACGTCGCGCACCACCACGGCGGGATTGCGGTCGAGGCCTCGGCCGGCCTGGTCGAGACCGGTGCGGCCGCGGTGGTCGGGTACATCAATTCCAGGACGCAACGTTGTGGGCGGGGCATCGTTTCTCGGAGTCATCCCGCTAGAATAGTGCATGATCGTGCAACATCAGGAAGGAATGGGCATGCTTGCTGCCGAACGGCACAAATTTCTACTCTCGCGGCTTGCGGCCGATGGCAAGGTGATCGCCAAAGACATCGCCCACGAACTTGGATTATCCGAAGACAGCGTGCGCCGCGATCTGCGCGAGCTTGCCGCGGCCGGGCTGTGCCAGCGTGTGTATGGCGGTGCGCTGCCGGTTTCTCCTGCCATCGCCGACTACGCAACCCGCGTTACCGTTGAACCGGAGAGCAAAGGCCGCATTGCTGCCCTCGCCGCTTCGATGGTCCACCCGGGTTCCGCCGTGATCCTCGACGGCGGCACCAGCACCCTCGCGGTGGTTCACGCGCTGCCTGCGGAGCTCGACTGCACTGTGATTACCCACAGCCCGACCATCGCCTCGGCGCTTATCGACCACCCACTCATCGAAGTGTTCCTCCTCGGTGGTCGCTTGTTCAAACACTCCGCCGTGACGTGCGGGGCTGCCGCCGTCGAGGCGACCCAAGCCATATCCGCCGAGCTGTTCTTCCTGGGCGTCACGGGAATCCATTCCGTCCACGGACTGACAACAGCTGACGCCGACGAAGCCGCCATGAAACGTGCCCTCGCCGCCCGCGCGGCCGATACCTACGTCCTCGCCAGTACCGAAAAGATCGGGGCCGCTTCGCGCTATTCGGTATTGCCTTTTGCCAGCGTCGCCGGGATCATCACCGATGCGCCAGCCAAAGATCCGACCATAAGGGAGCTCTCGCGCCTTGGCGTCCCTGTCCTTGACGCTGGTTGATCCGGTGGTCCGTAGGCCCCGCTACTCTGCTCGCTCCTGGTGTGCGCGGATGACAAAGTGTTCCACGCGGCGGTCCGGAATCAGCCAGATCAATGCCACGACGGTGTACGCGGCAACGGCGAGCAAAGGATGCAGAAGACAGAGGCCAAGGCCGGCCAAATAGATGAGCGGCGACGTCTTCCCCTTCCAGTCCCGGCCAATCGCCTGGGCGAGCGCACCCTGCCGTCCCTGGTGCCGGATCAACGATTGCTGCAGGACGAAGTAGGCAATGGCGGCGCAGAGCAGGTTGAACCCGTAAGCCAGCACAGGGACCTCGGCGAAGCCTGAGTCATCCATCCATCGCGTGCTGAACGGGAAGAGGGATATCCAGAACAACAGGTGCAGGTTCGCCCACAGTATCCGGCCGTTGACTCGATCCGCCAGATGGATCATGTGGTGGTGGTTGTTCCAGTAGATCCCCACATAGACGAAACTGAGCAAGTAGCTGAGGAACGTGGGAAAGACGCTGAGCAAGGCATGCCAGCTCGGTTCCGGCGGAACCCGCAGCTCAAGCACCATGATGGTGATGACAATGGCGAGGACGCCGTCACTGAATGCCTCGAGCCGGTTCTTGTTCATCTAGTTGCCTTCATGGGGACATCATCGTTGCTGCGGACTCCCTCGGCCAAGGGATGCTCGCGGACAGCGAAAATCCCTGCGCGGCACAAGCGAGCGGCCGGGGCCACATGCTCGTGCCCCGCAGGGACTTTATTTACGGGGAGGGACGGGACCCGTGCACTGACGTTACGCCTGCCCTTTCCGCCTAGCCCAGTGTGGACGCGTCAATGACGAAGCGGTACCGAACATCTGAAGCGAGCACGCGTTCGTAGGCGTCGTTGATCTTGTCGGCCGGGATGACCTCGATCTCGGCGCCGAGTCCATGTTCGGCGCAGAAGTCAAGCATTTCCTGGGTCTCCCGGATGCCGCCGATCGCCGATCCGGCAAAGGAGCGCCGTCCCGTGATGAGTGAGAACACGTTGACGGGCAGGGGTTCCGCCGGCGCGCCCACGTTCACCAGCGAGCCGTCGAGCGCCAGCAACTGAAGGTAGGAGCTGATGTCGATCGGGGCGCTGACGGTGTTGATGATCAGGTCGAAGGTCCCCGCAAGCTCTTCGAAGGTGGCCGGCTCGCTCGTGGCGAAGTACTGGTCGGCGCCCAACCGCAGGCCGTCTTCCATCTTCTTCAGCGATTGGGACAGTACCGTGACGTCGGCCCCCATGGCGTGCGCGAGCTTGACGGCCATGTGGCCCAAGCCGCCGAGTCCGACCACGCCGACCTTCTTGCCCGGGCCGGCGCCCCAGTGCCGGAGCGGCGAATAGGTGGTGATGCCTGCGCACAGCAGGGGAGCGGCGGCGTCGAGCTCTATCCCTTCGGGGATCCGCACCACGAAGTCCTCAGTCACGACGACGTGGGTGGAGTAGCCGCCCTGGGTGATGGTCCCGTCGCGGTCAATGGCGCCGTAGGTCCCGGTCATGCCTTTCAGGCAGTACTGCTCCTCGCCCTTGCGGCAGTTCTCGCATTCGCGGCAGGAGTTGACCATGCAGCCGACGCCGACGCGGTCGCCGACCTTGTGGCTGGTCACTTCGGGGCCGATTTCGGTGATAATACCGGCGATTTCGTGGCCCGGAGCGAGCGGGTAGGATTGCGGTCCCCAGTCCCCGCGGACGGTGTGGATGTCTGAATGGCAGATGCCTGCGTACTTGATTTCGATCAGCACGTCGTGGGCACCGACGTCGCGGCGCTCAATGGTGGTCGGGACGAGGGCTTCGCTCGCGGACGGGGCGGCATAAGCATTGACGGTCAGCATTTTTCTCCTGTTGTGGACGGAGGATTGGCACTATCTACCCAACACGAGATTTCCGATGCGAGGGAGTCCCTGCTGGGAGGGGTATTGGCAGGGACTCCCTCAACTCAATCGGATCTGTTGGGGACTAGTTGGCGCCCAGGAAGATCGGGTTCGTCAGCGCTGCCATGGGACCGAGCGGGATGACCGTTCCCATTTCCGTGCCGCTGCCGGAGGTTCCGTCGATCTTCGGATGCCGGACCTCCACGCGCACATACGCGGCGAGCTGTGGGGTGGTAACCCACGTGCTGGTTCCCTGACCCGACGCGGGAAGCGTCACCTGCTGGGTCTGTCCTTCGTCCGTGATGAAGCGTACGACGCCGTTCGGCACGCCGGCGATTTTCGCCGTCACCGTGACCGGGGCGTCTACCGCGACCTTGAGCCGCTCGCCCACGGTTGCGCTCTTGCCGCCGGAGGTGACCTGGAAGTCCACCGAGACGTCAGCCGACTCGGCGATCCAGTTCCGGCCATTGCGGATGCCGTCAAGCAGGGCATCGCGGGACAACGCTACTGCGTTGACCACGTTGTGGGGGAATCCGATGACCTGCGGGACGCTGTGGGCGTCGCTGTTGCCCATCGCGGGGAGCCACCGGCCCCCCGTGCGCACGGAGTGGGCCAGCATTGCGTCCCACGTGTTGACGGAGGACTCGTCGTCAATGGTCCACGGGCCCGTCCATACCTCTACGGCGTCGGCGTCGTCGTAACCGAACTTCCAGCGGCAGGCGACGTACGGGCAGTACGGGTGGGCCGGAACAACAATGCCGCCTGAGGCGTGGATCCGCTGGGCTTCCTGCTCGAACCCTTTGTCGCGGGCCCGGTAGCGCCAATCGATCCATTCGCCCGGCTCCAGGCCGAGCGCGAGGTAGTGGCCGTTTCGCGTGGTGACTTCCTCGCCCGTGAGGATGAGGAGGTCGTTGCCGGCGAGCGGTCCCCAGACGCCGTGCGATGCCGGAGTGTTGTGGTCCGTCGAGATCATGAAGTCGAGGCGCGCGGCGCGGGCGCCGGCTGCGACTTCCTCGGGGGTGCGCTTTCCGTCGGAGTAGACGGTGTGCAGGTGAGCATCGCCGCGGTACCAGGCCGCGCCTCGGCCGGCGATCTGCTGCGGCGGGTACTGGGGCTTGAAAGGAGTGACGTCGGGTCCGTACTCAAGGGTCACGTTCACGGTGTAGTCAAGGCCCTGCTCGGCTACCTGGTAGGGGCCGAGCACGACGTTCCAGGTGCCCTTTCCAATGGGTCCCGGCAAGTAGCCCGGCGTCGTTTCGCCCGCGCTGATGCTGAATTCGGTCCGGAAACCGCCGGACCAGCCGCGGAAACCCTTGCCGGCGAGGTCGGTGCCCTTCTCATCGAAGATTCCGATGTCGCAAGCGTTCCCGAGGAGTCCGGAGGCCACTTGCGGTTTGCTGTAGATGTACGAAACGCTGATCTTGTTGACGCCGGACGGGACATCGATGGGCAAATAGACGAAGTCTGCGGCGCCCGGATCCAGATGGCCGGTGATCGTCTTGGTCTTGCTGGTTCCGGCAGCGGCTGCCGCGAACGAAACCGGGGCCAGGGTCAAGGCCGCGCCGGTCAGTGCGGCGGCCAGGAAGCCGCGCCGGGTAGAAGAAAAGGAAACATTGTCGCCCGAATGGGCTTTGCATGGTGAAGTCACTCCCTCGATGTTGCCTACCGTTACTGAACAGTAGGCAACGGAACCAAGAACGCAGCATGAAACCAGGGGCGTCGGCAAGTGGCGTCCATTTACTGGGCTTGTCTTTGATTGGACCCTTGCCACGAGCGACGCCCGGCCTTACTGTTCTTGGCATGCACCAAGGGCTGGGGCGACGGCGCAATCCATTCCCATGTACCGAACAGGACGGTGTTTTTAGATGTGCGATATTCCGGGTTTGATCAGTCGCCTTGAGGCCGAAGACCTCGCCCGATTGCGCGAGGCAGGCAAAGAAAAGCCCCTGGAACCAGGGATGATCGCCGCGATAGATGCCGCGGCCGGAGGGCCAGGCGAAGGCCGCGGTTATTACGTGGTCAGTGGGTCCCTGTATCCGGTCGACGCCAGGGAATACCACCTCAGGGAAGACGTAGCGGAGGCCGTGTTGGAAGCGGAAGGATCCTCCGTAGGCGTCACGGCATAGACCCGGGGACGGCATTACCAGGCCACCGGCACCGGCCCACAGTGGAAAACCAGGTGGGCCGGTGCTTTGGGATACAGGGTGCTTTGGGCTACAGAGCGCCCAATAGCTCCTGCATTTCCTTGATCTCGGCCTCCTGGGCCGTCACGATGTCCTTGCCGAGTTCGAGGGCATCGGCGTTCTTACCGTCGGTGCCTTCCTTCTGTGCCATGGCCACGGCCCCTTGGTGGTGGGCGATCATGTGGGTCAGGAACAGCCTGGCTGCTTCCTGGCCTTGGGCGGCCTCGAGTTTCTTCAAGTCCTCATCGCCCACCATGCCGTTCATGCTGTGGTCACCCGACATCCCGGCCGGCTCGTTCCAGTCCTTGAGCCAGCCCGTCATCTTCTCGATCTCCGGGCCTTGGGCTGCCTTGATCCTGCCGGCGAGCGCAGTGACTTGGGCAGGGAGTCCGGTCTTGGCGAGCACGACGTCGCTCATCTGAACGGCCTGGGCATGGTGAGGGATCATCATGCGGGCAAACTCTGCGTCCGCAGCGTTGTGGCCTCGAGCCGCGGACGAACCGACGCTCTCCGTGGCGGAATCAGACGGGGAGGCACTTCCGTGGTTCATTCCCGGCATGCTGCTGCCGCCGGTTCCGGCCGAGCAACCGGCAAGCGAGATGGCCGTGGCAACGGCAAGGGTGGTCATGGTCAGGTTTTTTCTCATGGTTTTGGGGTCCTTCAGTCAGTCAGCCTGCAGTGGTACGGCTGCGTGGGACGCGCACAGCAAGCCCACCGCGTGGGCGGCGCGTCAGGGTGGAGTCTTGTGCAGCGGGCTGGCGGCCCGGTGCGGCTGTGGATTCTACGTGCGGCTGATGCAGAGATCGCCCGGGGAAGGACTTCCCGGGCGGTGCGAGTAGCCGGGGACTTGGGCGCCAGCCTCGGCCGTGACCGCATTGGCATAGGGCGGGACGCCGGGTAGGGGTGCTGTCAGCGTGTTATGGCCCGGCGCAGGCACGCAGACGGCGTGCAGGGCAGACATCTCCGTGCAGGTGCCCGAGCTTGTGCAAGACGGTGTGGGCGGCGAAGCCGCGTGGTGGACTGCTTGCTGGCTAACGACGGAGGCTTGGCTCACGATGACGCCCGGGCTCATCGCGGCGGTGGCGTGCATGCTGTGCCCACCCGCCATGACATGCATCCCGAGGATTCCGGCGATGATCGACAGCAGTCCTGCCAACAGGCCGATGCGGAGGAGGAAGGCGGTGGCGCGGCCCCGTAGGGGGTCGGTCATGGTCTTCCTCCTTCTGTGGCTTGTACGCTCGGTCCTCAGGCTATACGACGGGTTCAACGAGCGTAGGCACCGTTCAGTTTCACCCTGGCTGTTTTTCCGCCCCCATAGTCCGTCCCGTCATGGTCCTCGGTGGTCGCCAGGTTTATCCCGCCGCCATAGTCCGTCCCGTCATGGTCCTCGGTGGTCGCCAGGTTTATCCCGCCGCCATAGTCCGTCCCGTCATGGTCCTCGGTGGTTGCGCGGCTTTTGCGGCGGCCGCTTCGCGGGCAAGGAACGCTCCGAGCTCGCCGATGGTGCTCATCAAGGGCGCCGGGAAGACGACTGTGGTGTTCTTGTCCACGCCGATCTCCACCATGGACTGCAGGTTGCGCAACTGCAGGGCCAAGGGGTGGGCCATCATGGTGTCGGAAGCCATGCCCAGAGCGGCGGCGGCCAAAGACTCGCCTTCGGCGGCGATGATCTTGGCGCGCTTCTCACGCTCGGCCTCGGCCTGGCGGGCCATGGCGCGCTTCATGCTGTCCGGCAGCTGGATGTCCTTGAGTTCCACGAGGGTCACTTCGACGCCCCATTCCAAGGTCAGTCCATCAAGGATCTGGCGGATGTTGGCATTGATGACATCCGTTTCTGCGAGCGTCTCGTCGAGGGTGTGCTGGCCCACTACTTTGCGCAGCGTGGTTTGTGCGATCTGGTCGATTGCGGCGTAGACGTTTTCGATGGCGAGGACCGACTTGATGGCGTCCACCACCCGGAAATACGCGACGGCGGAAATGTCCAGGCTGACGTTGTCCCGGGTGATGATGCCTTGGGACTGGATAGGCATGGTGATGATCCGCAGAGAGACTTTCCTTAGCCGGTCGACAAACGGAATGATGATCACAAGCCCCGGCGTCCGGAGGCCCTGGACCCTCCCAAGCCTCAACAGGACACCGCGCTCATACTGGGTGACAATGTGGACGGCCATCGCGAACCAGATGACCAGCAGGACAATCAAGACAATGAGCCAAGTGATGGCGTCCGCTGTCATGGCCGCCCACCGGCTTCGTCGCTTAGTGCTGATGCGTTCATGGCGGAGATCCTTCGGTGGCAGTGGAGGGAAAAGGGAGCCCAATTTCCGCAGCGAGGCAGGCGAACCCGCTTACGTTGTATCTCCAGTAAATACCTTGGATTCGCCGAGTTGTAGGGCCTGCCCGCCCACCTTCGCGGTCGTTCGAGGGGCGCCTGATCCAAGGGAATTGACGTGGTCAGACAAACGAAAGGAACGCCCCTCTGGGACGTTCCTTTCAATTTCGTGGCTTAGACCCTTTCGCGGGTCCGGTCGATAACCGGCTCCGGATCGTTCGTGAACTCACGGTGGCGGCGTGGGAAGGCCCAGAACATGAAGTCCTTCGCGTCGACCTTGGGCTCAGGGCGTTCCTCAGGTTCCTGTGAGGCATCTTTCCTGGTGTCCCGCCGGAAATCCTTGTTGTAGCCGTAGCACATCACAGACCTCCTTCTAGCAACTGCCCTTTAATCGTCCTCCCGATTCGGCAAGCAGTCCACCTTTCAGGGGCGGATCAGCATATAGGCACAATGGAGGAGTGAAATCCCCACTCGTTCCCCGGAACGCCGCGCTCGCATACCGCCCTTTCGACCTGGACACGATCGGCGCGGGACTCGTCTTCGGAGAATCGCTAGGGGAACTCGCCAAAGCCCTCGGTGCGGGAGGAACGGCAGGAACCGCCGTCGTGCAAGCGCCTCCGGGGACCGGCAAGACGACGCTCGTGCCGCCTTTGCTTGCCAATATCGCGCTCGCCGACATCCCGGCCGGCGCCGCCGCCGGGAAAGAGCGCCCCCGCGTGATCGTGACCCAACCACGACGGGTCGCAGCGCGCTCCGCCGCTCGACGCCTCGCCGCCCTCGACGGCAGCCGCCTCGGCGAGCGCGTCGGTTACACGGTCCGCGGCGAAAGCCAGACTGTTCCGGGGACCATCATCGAGTTCGTCACTCCCGGAATCCTGCTGCGCCGCCTACTCGCAGATCCGGGGCTTGAGACCGCCAGCGCTGTGATCCTGGACGAGGTTCACGAACGCGGCCTGGAGACAGACCTGTTGCTCGGAATGCTCATCGAGGTCCGCGAGCTGCGGGACGACCTCACCCTCGTCGCGATGTCGGCAACCCTCGACGCGCCACGGTTTGCCGCGCTGATTGGAGGCATCGGAGAAGGAACAGACGGAAAGCACGACGGCGGCAGGCCGGCACCCGTCGTCGACTGTCCGTCCGCGCTGCATCCCTTGACGGTGGACTGGGCGCCCGCGGCAGGTCCACGGTTGGACGGACGCGGCGTGACCCGCGCCTTTCTGAACCATGTGGCGGAGACTGCCACGGCGTCGTACTCGGACACGCTCGCAGCCAATCCGGACGTCGACGCCCTGGTGTTCGTCCCGGGTGCGTGGGAAGTCTCATATGTCGCTTCCCGGCTGCGCGCCGGCCTCGCTGCGAGGGTACCGGGCGCGGAGGTATTGGAGCTTCACGGCCAGGCAAGCCCGGCGGAACAAGACCGGGCGGTCTCCGGCCGCGAGCCCGGCGGATCTCCCCGGATTATCGTCTCGACTGCCCTGGCCGAATCCTCCCTGACAGTTCCGGGAGTGCGGCTGGTCATCGACTCGGGCCTGTCCCGTGAACTGCGGCGTGACGCCAACCGCGGCATGTCCGGCTTGGTCACCGTCTCGTGCTCCCGTGCGTCCGCCGAACAACGCGCCGGACGCGCTGCACGCCAAGGGCCAGGACGAGTGGTCCGCTGCTACGAGCAAAAAGCATACGGAGCCGCGCCGGCCCACCCCACACCGGAAATTGCGGCCGCCGACCTGACGGGCGCCGCGCTCGTCCTGGCCTGTTGGGGATCGCCGGGTGGCCGGGGGCTCGCACTTCCGGACGCGCCGCCCCAAGCAGCGATGGACGATGCCATCGAAGTGCTGCGGGAACTCGGTGCGATCGAGCCTGACGGACTAGCCACGGACGTGGGAAAGACCCTGGCCAGGATCCCCGCCGATCCACGACTGGCCCGCGCGCTGCTGGATGGTGCCGCCGCTGTCGGGCACCGCGCGGCTGCCGAGGCCGTCGCCCTCGTGGCAGGGGATCAACGGGCTCCGGGGGCTGACCTGACGCGCCTCCTGGCCACACTCCGGACAAGCAAGGATCCCGGAGCCCGGCGTTGGGCCGAGGATGTCCGCCGGATGGAGGCGATCGCACGCCAAGAGGGGCCCGCCGTCGGGCCTTCCCGGACCGCATCGCCGGGCTTGTCTTCCCCGGCGAGCCCCGCCGAGGCCTTGGGGTTCGTCGTCGCGCTCGCGTTCCCGGACCGTGTGGCGCGCCGCGTTCCAGGCACCGGTGCTGAACGCTACCTGCTGACATCCGGGACACGGGCCGGGCTGCCGGCTGGCAGTCCGCTCACCGGCCACGAATGGCTCGCCGTCGCCGAAGTGTCCCGCGCGGAGGGCCGGGACGCGGCAGGGACCGGCGCCGTCATCCGTTCCGCAGCGCCATTGGCGGCGGATGCGGCGGAAGCTGCCGCCAGCCACCTACTGGGCGACGCGGTGCAAGCCGAATTCAAACAAGGCCGCGTCACCGCCAGGCAAGAACGGCGGCTGGGAGCGATCCTGCTTTCGTCGACGCCCGTGCGGCCCTCCATCGACGACGGGCGCGTCGCCGTAGCCCACGCGCTGGCGAAGGAAGGTCTGGGGACCATTGGATGGTCGCCGGCTGCCGATGCGTTGCGCCGGCGATTGGCTTTACTGCACAGGGAACTGGGCGATCCATGGCCGGACGTCTCCGAACCTGCGTTGCTGGCCCGGTTGGAGAGGTGGCTGGCACCGGAGCTCGAAGCGCTCGCCGGAGGCGCTGCGACGAGCGGGATCGACTTGGCCGAGCCGTTGCGGCGGCTTTTGCCGTGGCCGGAAGCGGCCCGGCTCGGTGAACTGGTGCCGGAATGGCTCGAGGTGCCGAGCGGTTCGCGGGTGCGGATCGACTATCCGGACGCCGCCGACGACGACGGCCGGCCGGTTGTCGCCGTGAAGCTGCAGGAGTGCTTCGGCTGGGCTGCGACGCCGCGTTTGGTAGGCGGACGCGTGCCGGTGCTGTTCCACCTGCTTTCTCCAGCCAGGCGGCCGCTGGCCGTGACAGACGACCTGGCTTCTTTTTGGTCCGGCCCCTACGCCCAGGTCCGTGCGGAAATGCGCGGCCGCTATCCGAAGCATCCCTGGCCCGAAGATCCGTGGACCGCGCCCGCCACGGCCAAGACCAAACGGAAGATGTGACCTCGGCTCGCAGGCGGTTCCAGCCTTCTGGGTGGCATTCACAGGCTCTTTCTTTAGGATGCGACGGTGATGAACATGGAATTGCGTCCCGCCGACCTTGCCAACGACTGGTGGCAGGCCGTGCTGCGGGGATTCACCACCCAAGAGGTCCCGAATCTTGCGACCCCGGTGGTGTTCGGCATCCTGGCTGCGGCCGTTGTATTGAGTATCCCGCGGGCCACCTGGCGTTGGTTTGGCCTTTACGTGACCTTCGTGCATGAACTTGGCCACGCGTTCGCCGCCCTGATGACGGGGCGGATCGTCCATGGGCTCAAGATCGGGCTGGACCACTCGGGACAGCTCCTGAGCAGCGGGCGCGGTAAATTCGGCGCAGCCTGGTCCGGTTTCTGGGGATATCCGAGTCCCGCGGTGGTAGGTGTGGCGCTCATCTGGTCCGTGTCGGCAGGGCGGTCCGGGGCGGCCATGTCCATCGGCGCGCTGGTATTGCTGATCGCACTGATCTTTCTACGGAACTTCACTGGAGTCTTCGTGGCGCTCCTCAGCGCGGCGATTGCCCAGTTGCTTGTCATGTTCGCCACTGCCTCGACGGTGAGCCATGTGGTGCTCGGACTCGGCATAGCCCTCGAGGTGGGGGCGGTGCGGGACTGGTTCAAGGTGGCTTCGGTCCACACCCGTCGGCGGGACCGGCTCGCGTCGTCGGATGCCTACCTCCTGGCCCGGTCCACGGGGGTACCGTCCTTGCTGTGGCTGGTGGCTTTCGCTGTTGTCATCGCAGCAAGCGCGGTCTTTTCCCTTCGCATGGTGTGGGGCATGCTCTCCTAAGCCTGCGGTTTCGGCACAGACTGGGTCGATTGCTCTTGCCGTGCGCCGGTCCAGGGTGTGGAATCGGTTAGCAAAGGACGCGGGGGATCCGGCTTCTACTCCAGGAGGTGCTCATGTCGGTGAAAGGCCCAGGCAGTGCGACGAAGGGGTCGAACCGGACCAACCCCGATCTTCGACGGGCGGACCCTTCCTCGGCGCCGGCCGATCGGCCCGAAAACATCCGCAACGTCGTCCTGATTGGCCGCTCGGGCGCGGGAAAGACGATGCTGCTCGAATCACTCCTTTACGCTGCCGGGGTGGTGACCCGCATGGGTTCGATCGTGGATGGCACCACCGTGAGCGACTCGGAGGCGACGGCCATCCACCAGCAGCGGTCCATCGGGCTGTCCGCGGCGCCCTTGGTCTTTGACGACGTCAAAGTGAACCTTCTCGACACCCCGGGCTACGCCGATTTCATGGGCGAGCTGCGCGCGGGACTGCGCGCTGCGGATGCGGCGTTGTTCGTAGTGTCGGCCGTTGACGGAGTCGACGCCGGAACCACCGCCCTCTGGGGTGAATGCGAGCGCGTTGGCATGCCCCGGGCAGTCGTCATCAGCCGGCTTGACCATCCCCGGGCGAACTACGATGCCGTCCTGGCCGAATGCCGGTCCGCCTTCGGCGATTCCGTCCTGCCCCTTCATTTGCCGGTCCGAAACGCTGACGCTGTTTCGGGGGTGCTCGGGTTGCTTTCGGGCTCGGTGTCGGAGTACACCCCCGGGGAACCACGGCCTGCGGTCCGGGCTGCGACAGCGGCGGAACTGGCCGGCGCGGACGGTGTCCGAGGTGAACTCATCGAGGGCATCATCTCCGAGAGCGAGGATGAGACCTTGATGGACCGGTACCTCGGCGGCGAGGAGATCCCCATCGATACCCTCGTGGAGGATTTGGAAACCGCGATCGTCCGGGGGACGTTCTTTCCGGTACTGGCAAGCTCCTCCGTGACCGGAGTCGGCACGGCCGAACTGCTGGAGGTGCTGACCCGCGCGTTTCCGCCTCCGACTGAGAGAAGCCTCCCGACGGTTACTGACCTGGGCGGGACGCCCATGGAACCCCTGGCGTGCGATCCCGACGGTCCGCTCCTTGGCGAAGTGGTGCGGACTACGGTTGACCCGTTCCTGGGACGCGTGTGCCTCGTCCGTGTCTTCTCAGGGACGCTTCGCGAGGACTCTGCCGTGCATGTCGGCGGGCACGGCCTGGCCGAGCGCGGCCACCCCGACCACGACAGTGACGAGCGGATCACGCACCTTTACTCTCCGTTGGGGTCCAGCCTTCGGCCGGTACAGTTCGCCGTTGCCGGGGATATTTGCGCGCTGGCGAAGGTGGCGAGCGCCGAGACGGGAGACACGGTTTCCGCACGCGAGGCTCCATTGCTCGTGGAAACCTGGGACATGCCCGAGCCGCTGATGCCTGTGGCGATCGAAGCGGCCTCGCACGGCGATGAGGACGCCCTGTCGAAGAGCCTGGCGAAGGTGGCCGCAGGAGATCCGACCCTGAGGGTGGAGCGCAACTCCGAGACGCACCAGCTGGTCCTGTGGTGCATGGGCGAGGCCCACTCGGAGGCAGTTCTCGACCGCTTGCGGGAGCAGGGGGTGAAGCTGCAGACCGTGGACGTCATCACGCCCCTCAGGGAGACCTTCTCCGCCCAGGCCGCCGGCCACGGGCGCTACGTCAAGCAATCCGGCGGCCACGGTCAGTACGCGATTTGCGATATCGAAGTGGAACCCCTGGAACGCGGGGGAGGCTTCGAGTTCGTCGACAGGATTGTTGGCGGGGTCATCCCGGGAACGTATGTTGTGTCGGTCGAGAAAGGCGTCAGGGCCCAGATGAGCAAAGGGGTGCGCGCGGGTTTCCCCGTGGTCGACATCAGGGTGACCCTGGTAGGCGGCAAGACCCACAGCGTCGATTCGTCGGACGCGGCTTTCCAGGCCGCGGGCGCGTTGGCCTTGCGGGAGGCCGCGGCGGCGGGGAGCATTCAACTCCTTGAACCGATTTCGGCCGTGACGGTCCTTGTGGCCGACGAGCATGTGGGTGCGGTCATGAGCGATCTGTCCTCACGCCGCGGACGCGTCACCGGCACGACATCCGTGGGCGGAGAGCGCACTGAGATCAGCGCCGAAGTCCCGGAACAGGAACTGCTGCGGTACGCGATCGTGCTGCGGGGACTGACGGCGGGCAGCGGACGATTCCGCCGGGAGTACTTGCGGCACGAGCCGCTGCCGCCCGGCATCGCCGTTGCCTCGGCGAAAGCCTGAGGCTCAGCGTCTGCTTCCAGCTCAGCGGTTCTTACGAAGGAACGCCGACACCGGAGCCGCCAATGAGGCCCCCACCTCCGCAGCGCTCTTCTTGACTCCCACGCGGTCAAAGGAATGGTCACCGCCGTCCCACCACTCGATCGTTGCGGTGGGTCCGATCCGGGCCACCACGCTTTCGAGCAGCTCGGCCGTCGCGAAGGTGTCGCGGGTTCCCTGTAGGAAGAGCATGGGCAGCGTGAGCCCATAGAGGTGCTCATCGCGGAGCTTCTCCGGTTTTCCAGGCGGGTGCAGCGGGTAGCCGAGATAGACGAGTCCCGCGGCGGGCATGCCTTCGGCGACTGCCATCGACGCCATGCGACCGCCGAAGGACTTGCCGGCTGCCCACAACGGTTCGCCCTCTGAACGGGACGCCGCTTCCGCCATGACGGCCCGCCATGTCGCGATCGCGGCAGGCGGCCGGTCGGGGAACCGCTTGCCGGCTTCCCGGTAGGGGAAGTTGAAGCGCAAAGTCGCGACGCCGTCGTCATTTAGCGCATGCGCGAGGCCGCCCAGGAACGGATGCTCCATGCCCGCACCGGCTCCGTGGGCAAGAACGAGGGTCGCGATCGGTTTGTCCGGCCGGGCGTAGATACCCGAGATCGCCGTACCGTCGACGTCGATCGTGACATGGGATTCGGCGATGCTCATGCTCACTCGAATCGGGAGGGATCGCCGGTGCCGCGCCTGACTACTTCCGCCGTGCCGCTCGAGAAGTCCACCACGGTTGTGGGCTCTGCGCCGGTGTCTCCGGAATCGATCACCGCTTCGACCAGATTGTCCAGTCGTTCCTTGATTTCCCAGCCTTGGGTCAAGGGTTCCTCCTCGTCGGGGAGCAGCAAGGTGCTGGAAAGAAGTGGTTCGCCCAGTTCGGCCAGCAGTGCCTGGACAAAATTGTGGTCCGGAATCCGCACGCCTACCGTCTTCTTTTTGGGGTGCAGGAGACGGCGCGGCACTTCCTTCGTGGCCGGCAAGATGAACGTGTAGCTTCCCGGCGTCACGGCCTTGATGCTTCGGAAGACATCGTTGTCGATCATGACGAACTGCCCGAGCTGCGCGAAATCCTTGCAGACCAAGGTGAAATGGTGCTTGCTGTCGAGCTGCCGGATCGAGCGGATCCGATCGAGGGCTTCCCTGTTGCCGATTTGCGCGCCGAGAGCGTAGCAGGAATCGGTGGGGTAGGCGATGAGCCCGCCGGACTGGAGGATATTCACCACCTGGGCAATTGCACGTGGTTGGGGGTCCTGCGGGTGAACATCGAAGAATCTTGCCATGCCACGAGCTTACGGGCAGGCCCTACTTCAGGACAGGACATCCTTGCTCGTGAATTTGCCATAAGCCAGCGCTCCGGCCGCCACGATGTAGCCCGCCTGCAGCAGGGCATTGTCGCCGAAGCTCGTCCATGAGATGGGTTGGCGCAAGAGATCGGCAAAACCCAACCAGTAATGGCTGAACAGCCACGGGTGCAGCCACTCCAGTTGCGGAAGGTTGTCGGCCACTTGCGACACAACGGACAACACTATGGTTGCAGCCATGGCTCCGACCGGCACGTCCGTAAAAGTGGAAATCGCCAGCCCGATTGCGGACAGACCCAACAAGGACACTGCGATGTATGCAGCAATCAGCAGGGAACGCACTACTGATTCGCCGACGCCGATAGTGTCGCCGGAGAGCAGGGTGACGGGACCCACCGGGAAGAGTGCGACGCCGGCCAGCGCGCCGGCGGCGGCCACCGTAAGGGTTGCTGCCAGGCAGAACGTCGCGGCAGACGCGTATTTGATCAGCAAGAGGCGGACGCGTCCCGCCGGGGCGACGAGCAAGTACCTGAGCGTGCCAAGGTTCGCTTCTCCGGCAATCGTGTCGCCGGCCACCACTCCGATCGTGAGGGGAAGGAACAAGGGCACGGAGACGATCATTGCCGTGACGCCGACGAAAAGCCCGTTTTGGGTGATGCGATCAAGGAACGGCGGACCGCGCCCCGGCGCCACGGGATGCGAGCTCAGCTTGACCGCCGCGGCGATGAGGAGGGGGATCGCCGCGAGCGCGAGGAGCATGGCCCATGTCCGCAGCCGCCTGAACAGCACCGAGAGCTCGGAGGCCATGAGCGACCACGAGCTTGATGGCCGGGTGTTTGTTACCGGGCTTCCCGGCGCGGCAGTCGTGACTTCGGTTTCGTGTTCAGCCGGCAATGTCGAAACCTTCTCCGGTCAGGGAGACGAAGCGCTCCTCCAGGCTGGCGTCCTCCACGCCGAAGCCCCGCACCCGGACGCCGTCGGACACGAGGGCAGCCACGATCGCCTCGGGAGCCACCTCGTATCCCGGCGGGCCGGTGCTGACGAGGCTCTGGCCGTCGGCACCGTGCGAGCCGGGCGGCGGAACTGACAGTTCCGATTGCAGGCCGAGCCTGGAGAGGACACGCACGGCGGCTTCGATATCGGGCGTGTGGAGCCGGATCGTTGCCTTTCCCGCGGCGCGCAGTTCGTGCAGGGTTCCTTGCGCCACGAGCTTGCCCACACTCATGACTCCCACATGGGTGCACATCTGTTCCACTTCCGCGAGGAGATGGCTGGAAACGAACACTGTCGTGCCCCCCGCGGCCAGTGAGCGGACCAGGCTGCGCACCTCCCGGGTCCCTTGCGGATCCAAGCCGTTGGTGGGTTCATCGAGGACAAGCAGTTCCCTCGGACGCAGCAGGGCATGCGCAATCCCCAGCCGCTGCTTCATCCCGAAGGAATAGGCGCGGACTTTCTTAGCTGCGGCATGGGACAACCCCACCCTCTCGAGCGCGTCATCCACCCGCGAGGCCCGGGTCCGCGGCGAGGCATGAAGATCGGCGCTGTCCAAGCGCCGAAGGTTCGCCGCCCCGGACAGGAAAGGGTAGAAGGCCGGGCCTTCCACCAGCGAGCCCACATTGGGCAGCACCGTTGCAAGTTGGCGCGGCATCTCGCCGCCAAGTACCCGGATGTGGCCGTTCGTGGCGGCCGCCAAGCCAAGCAGCAACCGGATGGTGGTGGTCTTGCCGGAGCCGTTTGGACCAAGGAAGCCAAAGACCGAACCGCGGGGAACTGCAAGGTCAACGCCGTCGACGGCGGCCCGGTGCCCGAAGCGCTTGCTCAGGCCTTGGGTCTCGATCGCCAGTTCAGCTGGCGCGGCCGCCTCCGTCATTTCGTGGCGGCTGCGGACTGCAACCGCTCGAGTGGCACCATTCCCGCGAACACGCGGCCGTCGTCGAGCACCAAGACAGTTACCAGGCTGGTCGTCAGCGCACGGCCGCCCGCGACCGGCTGGGTGAGCTGGGCCAACATCGGAGCCGAGCGGACATCAGTGGGAACCGTGCCCGAGGGCAGGGCGATCACTGTGTCCCAACCGGTGCCTGTGATCGTTGGCCGGCCCGCTGTTGCCTTTCCCTGCGGTGCCTGCCCGGTCTTACCGGGGAGGGCACGCGGTTGCGGGGGTGCCTTCTCCTCCACGGCGGCACCGCGGGGCGGAGTGAAACTGAACAGGGCGGCGTCGGGCGCCGACAAGCTCAAGTCAGTGAACGCGAGCGAAAAGGCCGCTGCGGCCTGGCCCCGTGCCCGCACGTCCACGCCGAGCGGCAGGCCGGAGGCGGAGTCGACGGCGACTGTCACGGAATCGACCAGCGTGCCGGTACTGCGCGGCTTGATCACCAATTGGTAGGCCGTGCGCCCGGCCACCGTGGTTCCGTCGCCCACTGTCACGTCTGTTGTAGGCCCGACGGCGGCGAGGAAGTGCTGCGCGACGACATCAGGCGTGACCGCTCCGGGAGTCGGCGTCGCGTGCGGGGCCGCAGCGCGGGCCGGTTCGGCGGGCATCGTCATGTGCGCCGCACTGTTGTCGGCCGAGTTGTAGAGCCAGAGATCGTTGCCGTTGCGGACGAGGTCGCGCTCGGCGAGCATGTCCATCACCTGGAACCTTGCCTTGGCGGGGCCGTCCAGGTAGACCCGGACCGTGTGTGAACCGCTCAAAAGCTCGATGACCGACGCCGGACCCTGGGTTGCAGTTGGCCCGACGGAGGGGAGCTGGGGGAGTCCCATTTCGGAACTCTGCTGGAGGGTTCCGGACAAGGCATGGACGTCGGCGCGGCCGATCATCGCGATAATTTCCTCTGCCGTTTTGTGCGGCAGGCTCGTCGCGGCCCCTGCCTGGTAGGAACCAGCCAGGGCAGCCGCAGCAAGCGCTACCGGAACCAGCGCAGCAGGCAACCAACGCAACCAAGAGCGGGTCATGGCAACCTCGCGAACCATCCACCATCGGCGAAGTTCATGCTTCCAGAGTACGCCTGGTGTCCGGAGTGATCACGTGCCTCGTTGAGGCGGGAATATTTTCACTTCGGGCCGTCCCCGACTTTTCCCGAAGAATCCAAAGTTCAACCAAGGATCACCGCAGTTTCCTCATTGAGGGGTTTGCGCGAACTAAGCTTGGTCCAGCTAGCTCCTGGTTTGAGCGTCCGGCCCGACACCTGAAGGAAGTCCAAAATTCGTTCCGCGTCCGTTTCTCGTCATATCCTGTCGCTGCTGCTGGCTACCTTCGCTGTGGCCTTTTCCGGAGTCTCCGCGGGGGCCGCCTCGCCGATCCCATCAAACCTGGCAAGCAGTGCGAAGGATGATGGACATTCCCGCTACATCGTGAAGTATGCGGCTGGAACGGATGCCGCGGCGGGGGCGCAATCCTTGCGTTCCAGCAACGTCACGGTCGCAAGGACTTTTACGAATGCGATGCAGGGGGCCGTCGTGACCGCCACGCCGGCCCAAGCGGATGAGCTGAAGCGTTCCGGACAGGTTGCCGCCGTCGAGGTTGACGCACCGCTCAAGGTGTCGGCTACCGAGCAAGGCGCGCCGTGGGGATTGGACAGGATCGACCAGCGCACCCTGCCGTTATCCGGCACCTATACCCCCGTTGCTTCGGGTGCCGGGGTAGTCGCCTACATGATCGATAGTGGGGTGCTTGCAAGCCACACCGAATTCGGTGGCAGGGTGGCAAGCGGCTGGACTGCGATAGCCGACGGCCAGGGAACAAACGACTGCGATGGCCACGGCACCCACGTCGCCGGAATTGTCGCGGGCCAGACGTACGGAGTTGCCAAAAGTGCCACGATTGTGCCCGTGCGCGTCGTCGACTGTACGGGCAGCGGGTACACCTCCGACTTGATTGCCGGACTCGATTGGGTTGCGGCAAACCACGTTGCCGGTACACCGGCCGTGGCCAATATGAGTATCGGCGGCCCTCCCAGCCCCATGGTCGACGCCGCGGTGCAGGGGCTCATCTCCAAGGGCATCACTGCGGTCGTCGCGGCAGGCAATGCCACGACAGACGCTTGTAATACTTCCCCTGCACGGGTCCTGGACGCCCTTACCGTCGCCGCGAGCGACTCCACGGACCGGCAGGCGTCCTTCTCCAACTTCGGCAACTGCGTCGACCTTTATGCTCCAGGAGTGGGCATCACGTCAGCTGGGATCGCATCGAACACCGCCACGGCCGTCATGAGCGGAACGTCTATGGCGGCTCCGCACGTCACGGGCGCAGTGGCGGCCCTGCTGTCCTTGTACCCGCGGTTGTCTCCGTCCGCCGTCGGGACGCTCCTGCTTTCAGAAGCCTCGTCCGGCGTCGTTTCCGGCTCCAGCCCGGGCACTCCGAACCACCTGCTGTTTTCGACGGTACCCTCACCTGTCTCTGTTGACGCTGCGACGGCGATCACGACGGCGGCTGCCGCGTCCCCAAGTGTCGGTGCAGCGGCCTCTGTGATGGTCTGTGGATTGCGCAACGATGGTTGCTACGAGATGTATCAGGGGGGTGCGATTGTCTGGTCTCCTGCGACCGGGGCGCACCTGAGTGTGGGGGGAATCCGTGCGGCTTGGGCTGCTACCGGTTATGAGAACGGTCCGCTCGGCTACCCGACGACGAATGAAGTGTGCGGGCTGCGGGACGGCGGTTGTTACCAGATGTATCAGGCGGGTGCGATTGTCTGGTCTCCTGCGACCGCGGCGCACGTGAGTCTCGGGGGAATCCGTGCGGCTTGGGCGGCAACCGGTTACGAGAACGGCCCGCTCGGCTACCCGACCACGAACGAAGTGTGCGGGCTGCGGGACGGCGGTTGTTACCAGATGTATCAGGGGGGTGCGATTGTCTGGTCTCCTGCGACCGGGGCGCACGTGAGTCTCGGGGGAATCCGTGCGGCTTGGGCGGCAACCGGTTACGAGAACGGCCCGCTCGGCTACCCGACGACGAACGAATACCCAGCCGGAAACGGCGGGGTGGTGCAGAACTACCAGGGCGGGCGCATCGCATGGTCCCCCGCAACGGGAACGACTGTGAGCTACGGCTGAGGAGGAACCCGTCCCGCTACCCTTCCAGCGTCCTCCGCACGAAGTCCGCGCTCGGCCGTGAATAAGCGGAACCGAGGCGCTCGAAGAGGGCGATTCCAGCCATTCCGGGCCAATCCCCGGGAAGGAAATCCGCCGGCAGTCCCGGATCCAGGTACGGAATGATCCGCCAGCGGTCAATGCATCGGACATAACGCGCGAAGGTTCCGGCCGAGGCCGGGCCGTCGTCGGAACCTTTACCCGGCCCGTCGTCGCCAGCCGCGGAACCATGATGCCGGATGAAGTCGCGATGCAGTTCTGCCACGGCATCCAGGTCCCACCATGCGGATGCGGCATCGCGGAGGCTGCCGCCGACCAGTGGAGTGTCCGTGACGAAGAGCGTAGCCATGCCGCGCAGCTCCAGGTCTTCCAGGATTTCCTCTACTTCCTCCCGAAGCGAATCCGGGCAGATCCACAGCCCGGCTGCCACCGTGCCGCAGCCGATCCAGTGCAATCGCCGCCGCAATTGGTGCCGCTTTTCCCGTTCCGTCTCCGGAATGGAAAAGGACACGAGGCACCAGCGGTCCGCGGCGGACATGTGGCGCGGGTTGAATATCCGCCTGTCGCCGCGGGCGAGCATCGATGCGGCGCCTTCGGTGACAGCAAAGCCGGGAACACCATGACGCAGCTGAGGAACGACGATTTCCTTCTTCTTCAACCGTGACAATGCGGTCCGGGAAACAGCCGCCGTTACATCAAGAGCCTCCATGAGGGCGATGATGTGCCTCGTGGACATCCACCCGCCGGCATCGCGCAGATACAGGCCGATGACAGTGCGAAGCAACGACGTGGTACTCCCGGGCCGGGAGTCCATGTCGTCGAGAACAGCGCTCACAGGAGTTCGGTGAGGGCGTCCCGGATGGCGGCCACTCCCAGCTCAACCTCCGCGTAGCTGGTGCTGAGCGGTGAGAGACCGATCCGCAGTCCGTGCGGGGGACGGAAATCGGGAATGACACCGCGTTCCCAGAGTGTCTGGGTCACCTCGGCGAACAAGGGATGGTCCACCGTGATGTGCGAGCCACGCTCCGCGGTGTTGCGCGGGCTGACAATTTCGACGCCGAGGGGCACCAGCATGTCATCAGCCAAGGCGATTGCGTACTCCGTCAGCTTGATGGACTTCTCCCGCACGGCATCCATGCCCACTGATGCGATCAGCTCAACCATGTCCTTGAGCGGTTGCATGGCCAGCACCGGGGGAGTGCCGGTGATGAAGCTTCGGATCCCTCGTGCCGGTTTGTAGCTTTCCGTCATGCCGAAGGGGTTGTCGGCGCCCATCCAGCCCCAGATCGGCTGTTGCAGGCGGTCCTGCTGCGAAGCGTGGACGTAGGCGAACGCGGGGGAGCCCGGGCCGCCATTGAGGTATTTGTAGGTGCAACCCACGGCAAGGTCCACACCCCAGGCGTCGAGTTCGAGGGGCACCGAGCCTACGGAGTGGCACAGGTCCCAGAGCATGAGCGCACCGGCTTCCTTGACCATCGCGGTGATCGCCGCGGCATCCGCCAGGAAACCGGAACGGTAAGCGACGTGGCTGAGTACGACGACGGCGGTCCGCTCGCTCAGCAGTCTTTCGAGGTCTGCGGTCCGGACGCCGCTGGCCGGATTTGAAGCGACCCACTTGATGGTGGCGCCCTTCTCCGCGGCGATGCCCTCGATGATGAAACGGTCCGTGGGGAAGTTGTCCCGGTCCACGACGATCTCATCGCGGCCCGGTTGGGCGTCGACCGCTGCCCGGATGAGCTTGTAGAGCATCACGGACGTGGAATCTCCCACGGTGACCTGGCCGGCGGCCGCCCCCAGGGTGACGACGCCGATCCGGTCGCCCACCGTGGTGGGCTCGTCCATCCACTGTTCGTCCCAACCACGGATGAGGCGGCTGCCCCACGCCTCTTCGACGAAGGACGCGAGCTTCGCCGACGTCGCTTTGAGCGGCCTGCCGAGCGAGTTCCCGTCGAGGTATGCGGTGAGCTGGCCGTCCGCCGGGGCGTAAAAGGCCTCACGCTGCCCGGCGAGGGGATCCGCTGCGTCGAGCTCGTCCGACGTCGGCCGTTGAGTTTGGTGCGCGCTGTTCATGTCTCTCCTGAAGAAAACTTTGGGGTTGCTGGAACGGGGTTGCTGTTCAGTTGCCGATCTCGGTGCGGACGGCGTAGAGCTCCGGGAAGAAGGTGAGGTCAAGGGCCCGCTTGAGGAAGTCGACGCCCGACGAGCCTCCCGTGCCCACCTTGAATCCGATGGTCCGTTGCACCGTACGCAAATGGCGGAAGCGCCAGGCGTGGAAGTTGTCCTCGATGTCTACGAGGTCTTCGCAAGCTTCGTAGAAACCCCAGGGCGTAGCTTCCGATTCATAGATCTCCTGGAAGACCGGGACGAGGTCCTTCCGGAACGTCCACGGTTCGCTGGTGTCACGTTCCAGGATTTCGGCGGGAACGGCATAACCGGCCCGCGCCAGCACGGCGAGGAAGGCGTCGTAAAGCGTCGGCTCCTCCAGGAGCGTGCTGAGCTGGCTGTGCGCCGCCGGATCGCTCTCGAAGACCCGGAGCATGCCGCGGTTCTTGTTGCCCAACAGGAATTCGACGGCCCGGTACTGGTGGGACTGGAAGCCTGACGAGCTGCCCAGGAAGCGCCGGAATTCGGAGTACTCGCGGGGAGTGAGCGTGCCCAGGACAGACCACTGTTCGGTCATGGTGCGCTGGATCGCCTTGACACGTGCGATGCATTTGAGGGCCTTGGCCAGGTTGTCCGCATCAAGGAGCCGGCGGGCTTCGAGGAGTTCATGCAGGACGAGCTTGAGCCACAGTTCGCTGGTCTGGTGCTGGATGATGAACAGCAATTCGTCATGGTGTTCCGGCGTGCTCAACGGGTGCTGGGCCGTGAGCAGGCGGTCCAGGTCCAGGTACCCGCCGTAGGACATGGCCTGGCTGAAGTCGGTGCGGACCGAATCCTCGATCGGCCTGATGTTTTGGCCCCTGATGCTCGCTTCGGAGTTGCCGGTGCTGTTTTCCATGCATTGAGAGTATCACTCTTGTGACGAACGTCAAGATAGTGAATTTCCGCGAAGCACTGGCTCCCGGTGGCGTTCCAAGGGTTAGTTTTTTGTTGCCTAGGTGAACCGCCCGCGAGGTCTATACGTTGTAAGATCGGCAAGGGGGTATGCGGGCTCCAGGAGGCTCCATGTACCAGCAGACAGTCAGCATCCGGGATGTACCAGCAGACAGTCAGCATCCGGAGGTGGACGGACCAGAACGCTTCCCCGGTCTCGAAAAGATGGCGCTACGCACGCGTACCAAGCTTCGGGCCCGGGACCTCATAGTGCAGAAATACGGAGGCTCCTCCGTAGCCGATGCAGCAGCCATCAAACGAGTGGCCCGGCGGATCGCGGAGACCCGGGCGGCCGGCCACCCGCTGGTCGTCGTGGTTTCGGCCATGGGTGACACCACCGACGAACTGCTTGACCTGGCCGTATCCCTGAGCCCCAGCCCTCCCGCCGGTGAGCTCGACACGTTGCTGACAACGGGTGAACGGATCTCGGTGACGCTCCTGGCGATTGCATTGGCCGACCTGGGTGTTCCTTCCCGGACCTTCAGCGGAAAAAAGGCCGGACTGATAACCGATGGCATCCACGGCAAGGCGCACATCGTCAACGTTGACCCGCACCATATCCGCGCTTGCCTGAAGCGCGAAGAAGTCGCCATCGTCGCTGGTTTCCAGGGCAAGGGCCTCAAGAAGAAAGAGGTCACCACCCTGGGCCGGGGCGGTTCGGACATCACTGCCGTCGCCTTGGCTGCCGCGTTGGGCGCCGGAATGTGCGAGATCTATACCGACGTCGATGGCGTCTATACGGCGGACCCGCGGGTCGTTCCCCGCGCGCGGAAAATCGACACTATTTCAAACGAGGAAATGCTGGAGCTGGCTGCGTCCGGTTCCAAAGTCGTGCATGCCAGATGCCTTGAGTATGCCCGCCGGTTTGGCGTCCCCATCCACGTGCGCTCCTCCTTCAACAGGAGCATCGGAACCATGATTCTGCCAGGCCGGGACCAGGAAGCGGAATGGGACCACAAGCCGGTCTGGGAGCGGGCTCCAGCCGTTGAGCAGCCCGTGGTCTCTGCAGTTCTGTGCGACAACTCCGTGGCGAAGCTGACGTTAATGGGCGTCGCGGACGGCGTGGGAAAGTCCGCAGAGATCTTCGGGCTTCTTGCCGATGAGCGCGCCCAGGTTGAGATGGCCGTTCAAAACACCTCGTCCGCGCGCGCCGGCGGGAGCGACATTTCGCTCGCGGTGCCCGGCCTGGACGGATTCCGTGTCCGTGCAGCGCTCTCCGCTGCCCAGGCGGCCATTGGATTCGTGGACCTCCGCTACGACGGCCAGATCGGCAGGCTGTCGCTGATCGGGCTCGGCATGCGCACTGACCCGCAGGTCTTTTCGCGGCTCTTCAAAGCCCTTTCGGATGCGGGAGCCGAGATCGAGTTGATCTCGGCGTCGGACATGCGCATCGACGTTGCTGTTCGCTCGGATGTGCTGGAGGACGCACAGCGCGCCGTGCGCTTGGCCTTCGGACTGGACCAGGCAGGACTGAACCATGCAGGACTGAACCATGCAGGACTGGACCATGCAGGACAGGAGGCCTCCAAAGCGCCGTAGCGGGGCCGCAGCACCGGCACCCCATCCTCCCCGCGTCGCCAAGGCACGGCAGCGGGAAGCGCTCAATCACTGATCCGCCTCCGCGGATCCCCGGGATAAGGACCCGATCGCCATGAACACTCTCCCGCAGCAGGCTACCTTGACCTCGGCACATGTAACCGGGCCCCTCCCAGGACCCGGATCTGCCGAGTTGCTGGCGCACCAGGAACTCAACGAATCCAATGCCCGCACCTATCCGCGGCATCTTCCCATCGCGATTGCCGAGGGCTCCGGAGCCTTTGTGCGGGACGTCGATGACAACGTCTTCATTGATTTCCTGGCCGGAGCCGGAGTGCTCTCCCTCGGGCACAGCCATCCCGAACTGGTGGAGGTCGTCGCCGCTCAGCTGCGGAGATTGAGCCACGGACTTGATTTCCCGACGCCGGCGAAGGACGCCTTCATGACGGCGCAGCTGTCCATGCTTCCCTGGGGACTTGCCGATCGGATGAAGATCCATTTCTGCGGACCGACCGGCGCAAATGCCGTCGATGCTGCCGTCAAACTATGCAAGACGGCCACCGGGCGCGCGGACATCGTGTGCTTCCAGGGAGCATTCCACGGCAGCAGTGCAGTGGGGATGGCGTTGACCGGACTAGTTGAACAGAAGCAGCCGGTGGCGAACGGGATGCCCGGAGTGCACTTCTTTCCGTACTCCTACTGTGCCCAGTGTCCTCTAGGCCTGCACCCGGAGACCAGTTCGACCAACTGCGTCCTGTTCCTCGAGCATTCCCTCAAAGACCCGCTCGGAGGCATTCCGCTTCCCGCGGCCGTCATCATGGAAATGGTCCAAGGCGAGGGGGGAGTTGTACCGGCCACCCTGGAATTCGCGCGAACAGTGCGCAGGGTGACCCGTGAGCTGGGCATCCCGTTGATTATCGACGAGATTCAGACCGGGTGCGGGCGCACGGGAACCTGGTTCGCATTCGAGCAATACGGGATCGAGCCCGATGTCATCGTCGCATCCAAGGCGCTCAGCGGAATCGGCCTCCCTGTTGCCCTGATCATCTACAACAAGGACCTCGACCGCTGGCTCCCCGGCGCCCACACCGGGACATTCCGCGGAAACCAGCTGGCCTTCGCCGCGGGTGCCGCAGCCGTGGAGATCATCCGGCGCGACGACGTGCTCGGCAACGTCCGGAGCCGCGGCGCGCAGATTGCCCGGCTTCTCGCGCCCTTGGCCGGCAATGCCTGGGTGCGCGAAGTGCGGGGCAGGGGCCTGATGTGGGGAATCGAGTTCGCCGATCCGGAAACAGCGCGTCCTGCCGGAGAGCTGGCCCGCGCAGTGCAGCGAAATGCCTTGGATCTGGGCCTGATACTCGAATGCGGTGGCCGGGACGACTGCGTGGTCAGGCTCCTGCCTCCGTTGAACATCACGGAAGAACTTGTCGACACCGCCTGCGGGCTCCTCCTGGCTGCCATCGCCGAACAAAGTTCCATTGCCGACCAGCGTGCCATTGCCGGACACAGGACCACGACAGGCGCGGCCAGATAAGGTCGCGCCCAAGGCCAGGACGAGGAGGCGAATATGGGGAGGCATGTGGACCCGGGCCGGACCTCCCGTGGAGCGGCCACGGGTGCCCGGTCTATGGTCCTTCTGAAGGACGGTGCCCCGGTCCTGGTCGGCACCTCGCGGGTCAATACGGCGGGCGGCACCCCACGCGGCAACACCATCCGGTGGAGCCCCGGCGAGCGGCTTGAGGAGCTCTTCGAGAACCGGTGCGACAGGCAACGGGCCGAAGGCCGCAGCAGTCATCCTGCCGTGGAAACAGCGGATGGTTCGCTCAGCTACCAAGAGCTCGACGCCCGGGCCAACCGGCTCGCCCGCTACCTTCTTGCCCGCGGGGTACGCCCGGGCGACAGAATCGCACTGCTGTTCGATGACGCGGTGCGGTCCTATGTCAGCATGCTTGCGGTCCTCAAGGCCCATGGTGTCTACGTGCCCCTCGACCCGGCCTTCCCTTCCGAGAGAATCGCCTACATCGCCAAAGACGCCGACGTCACCATGCTCCTGACGGTCTCCCGCCTCGCGGACAGCCTCCTGCCCGGGACTGCGGACCTTGCGGTTCGCGTGGACTTGGAGGATCGCCGGATTGCCGCGTTTGAATCCTCCCGCTTGGCGTGGACGGGGCAGATGGGCCCGGCCGACGGATTGGCCTACATCATCTACACTTCGGGATCCACTGGACGGCCCAAGGGAGTGGCCATAGCCCACGCCAGCATCTGCCACTTCGTGCGGATTGCCGCCGAAGCCTATGGCTACGATTCCCGCGACCGGGTCTACCAAGGGATGACCACGGCTTTTGATTTCTCCGTGGAGGAAATCTGGGTGCCTTGGATGGCCGGGGCCACTTTGGTGCCCCGCCCGCCCGGGAACAACCTCCTCGGGCCGGATCTTGCCGAGTTCATCGAGGCCAGGCACATCACCGCCCTTTGCTGCGTGCCGACCCTGCTCGCCACGCTCGACGAAGACTTGCCCGGGCTGCGCTTCCTGCTTGTCTCCGGTGAAGCCTGCCCGGAGGATCTTGTGGAGCGCTGGCACCGGCCCGGCCGGCGCTTCCTGAATGTCTACGGGCCCACCGAAGCGACGGTGACAGCCACCTGGGGCACGGCGGAGCCCGGCAAGCCCGTAACCCTCGGCAAACCGCTGCCCGGCTATTCGGCAGTCATCCTGGATCCCGTCCGGGACCGTGCACTGCCTCACGGCGAGCTGGGCGAAATCGGCCTGGCAGGCGTCGGGCTCGCCCGGGGCTACATCAACAGGCCCGAACTAACAGAAAAGGCATTCATTCCCGATTTCCTGGGCCTGGAGGACAACCCGTCCCATCGCATCTACCGCACCGGTGATCTCGGCCGGTTCAATGACCACGACGAAATCGAGTACCACGGCCGCACCGACACACAGGTGAAGGTCAGGGGCTATCGGATTGAACTGAGCGAAATCGAAAGCGTTCTTCTGCAGATGCCCGGGATAGCGATGGCTGTTGTGAAGACCTGGGAGCCCGTGCCGGGAATCACGGAACTCGCCGCCTACTTCACGATGCATCAGAACGCACCCAAGGTGGAAGGAACCGACATCCGCGCTTGGCTGCGCGAACGGCTCCCCGCCTACATGGTGCCAGGCTATTTCCAGCCCCTTCGGACCATGCCAATGATGGTCAGCGGGAAAGTGGACCGCAGCAGGCTGCCACATCCCACCGGGCCGCGCGCGGTCAGTACAGACATCGCAGACACCGGGCCGGCGACGCCTACGGAACGGATCCTCGCCCCGGCCTTGGCCACGGCCCTCCAGCTCGCGTCGGTCTCCACCACAGCCCACTTCTTCAACGACCTCGGGGCAAACTCCCTGCTGATGGCTCACTTCTGCGCCAACGTCCGCAAGGCAGCAGGCTCACCCTCAGTCTCAATGCGCGAAATATATGCACACCCGACCATCGCCGCCTTGGCGGCCGCCCTCGACGCCAAGAACGACGAGTCGCTGGCGGGCGCCGACGTCGGGGGCCGGGAATCGGCGACGGCGGAACCGTTCCTGCGCGTGGGGACTGCCCAGTACCTGCTGTGCGGGGTTTTGCAAGCGTTGGCGGCCCTGGCCTACGCCTACGTTGCGCTGCTCATCCCCGTAACCGGCGAGCAGTGGATCGGCGGGTCCCGGCAGCCCGGCGTCCTCGTGGCGCGCTCCGTCGTCGTCGGCACCATATCGTTCCTGGCCTTGGCGGTCATACCCATTGCGCTCAAATGGGCGCTCATCGGCCGGTGGAAAACCGAGGAATTCCCCATCTGGTCCTTGCGGTATGTCCGCTTCTGGTTCGTCAAGACTCTCGTCAACACAAGCCCTGCGCGCTTGTTCGTCGGGACACCGATCTTCCCCCTGTACCTCAAAGCCCTGGGGGCCAGGATCGGCCCAGGGGTAACGATCCTCTCGTCAAGGATTCCGGCCTGCACCGACTTGCTGACGGTAGGGGCCGATACCGTGATCCGGAGGGACTCCACCTTCAACTGCTACCGCGCCCACGCCGGCCGGATACAGACGGGGCCCGTCACCCTGGGCCGCAACGTCCTGATCGGCGAACAGACGACGCTGGACATCGACACGGCCATGGGCGACGACGCCCAATTGGGGCACAGCTCCTGCCTGCATCGCTTCCAGATTGTTCCACCTGGCCGAGCCTGGGCCGGCTCACCGGCCGAGCCCGCCGACGGCAGCTACCGCAGGGCGGGGCAATCCGTCTCTGGGACGGCCCGCCGGGCCAGCTTCAGTTTCTGGACCTTGCTGGTCCACGTGGTACTGGTGTCGTCCATCGGGCTTGCAGCCATCGACGTCGTCCTCGCTTCCCTCCCCACGGGTGAAACAAATCCGGCCAAGCCGCTTTTCTGGCAAGCGCTCCTGGTGATCTCTGCGGTCCTTCTTTTCGGCAGCATCCTGGGCGCCTTCGCCGTCGCCGCCACCGTTCCCAGGCTGCTGGCGTTGCTTCTGGTTCCAGGCAAGGACTACCCCCTCTACGGCGTCCGCTTCGGGCTCCTGCGGACCTCCCAGCGGCTGAGCAATCTCAAAGCCCTCCTCCAACTGACCGGAGACAGTTCCCTGATCGTCTACTACCTGAACGTCCTCGGCTACCACCAGCCGGACTTGGTCCAGACCGGATCCAATTTCGGTGTCGGGCTGAAGCATGACAGCCCCACCCTGACTACTGTCGGCAGCGGCACCATGGTTTCGGACGGCCTGTCGATCATCAATGCCGACTACTCGAACACCGCTTTCCGCCTCACGCCCGCCATCATCGGGGCGAGGAGCTTCTTCGGCAATAACATTGCCTATCCCGCCGGCGCCAGGATGGGGGACAACTGCCTTCTGGGGACGAAGACGATGGTGCCTTTGGAGGGTCCGCTCCGTGAGGGGGTGGGTCTCCTCGGCTCACCGCCCTTTGAGATACCGCGCACCGTGATCCGTGACAACACCTTTGATCGGTTCAGGACCGCAGCGGAACTGAAGCGCCGGATCCCGGCAAAGAACCTGCACAACACCGTGACGGTGATCTTCTACCTGCTTGCGCGGTGGGCCGAACTGTACGTGATCCTCGTTGCCGCCTGGGCATCGCAGGCCCTCCTCCCCGCCGCAGCGGGGCTCGCTGCCGTGGCCGCGTTGGGAACAATCGTCATCACCACGGGCGCCCTGATGATCCTCGTGGAGCGGGCATCCCTCGGCTTCGGAAGACTTTCGCCCACCTTTTGCTCCATCTACGAAGTGCCGTTCTGGCGGCATGAGCGATTCTGGAAACTCGGCGCCGGAGGCATTGTGCAAATGTTCAACGGCACGCCGTTCAAAGCCGTGATCTGGCGACTCCTCGGGGTCCGGATGGGCAAGAAGGTCTTCGACGACGGTTTCGGGATCCCGGAAAGGACCCTCGTCTCGGTGGGGGATTACTGCACCCTCAACGCATACGCCGTCGCGCAATGCCACTCCATGGAGGACGGCGCGTTCAAACTCGATGCGATCAACATCGGGCCCGGGTGCACACTCGGCGTGGGCGCATTCGTCCACTATGGAACCACCCTGCACGAGGGTTCCCAACTCGAAGCCGATTCGTTCCTGATGAAAGGCGAGGACGTCCCGGCCAACAGCATCTTCGGCGGCAATCCCGCACGCGAGCTGACCCGGCAAGCCGTCCCCGGACTGCGCTGACACCAGCGCTTGCCTTACGCTGGCTTTGTTCGCACGTCCAGGAGGTGGCTGCATGACCAGCGTGTCGCTGTATCTGGACGTCGACGGCGTGGTGAACCCCTTCGGTCCCATGGGCTTCACCGATTGGGGTACTGAATGGAAAATCGCCGACGCCGGGATCCTGGACGTCGTTTACGCCTCCGAACTGGTTGACGAGCTCAATGAGCTGGCCGCTCATCCTGCGGCGAGGTTTGTCTGGCTGACGACGTGGCAGCGGCTCGCCCCTGAGTTCCTGTGCCCGGCCATCGGCCTCCACGGTGAGCATTGGCCCGTCCTGACCAGCGATGGTTGGGACCAGACCGCCGATTGGTGGAAGCTGGACGTTCTGCAAAAGGACGTCCAAGAGTCCGGAGCCGAGCGGATCGTGTGGATGGACGATCAGCTGAACCATGAAGCCGCGGCCAGGTCCTGGGCCGAATTCCTCGGCAACCGTATGCTTTGGATCTCACCGGACCCGCGGAGTGGCCTGTCACGCAGCGATATAGCGGCTGTTCGGCAATTCCTTGGATGATTCTGGGCCAACGCGCAACGTTTTGCCATGCCGGCAATGGCACGTAAGATTCTTAGGGTTTCACGCCCGCCATAGTTAATTCCGCCAGTACAGTCAGATGAACGCACGCTGAACTGTTTTTTGTTGGGCAGGCCCGGGGAAGTGGAACTGCGCATCATCGACTCTGCAGATTGGGCACCAGGTGGGAATCACCTTCATGGTCGCGCTTGTCATAGCGCTGGCCTTATTTTTTGACTTCACCAACGGCTTCCACGACACTGCGAACGCCATGGCGACTCCGATCGCCACGGGTGCCATCAAACCCAAAACGGCTGTTGCCTTGGCCGCAGTGCTCAACCTCGTGGGCGCGTTCCTCTCGACCGAAGTGGCGAAGACCATTTCGGGAGGCCTTATCCGCGAGGGCACGGACGGCATCCACATCACGCCGGAGATCATCTTCGCGGGGTTGATGGGGGCGGTCCTGTGGAACATGTTCACGTGGCTCAAGGGGCTGCCGTCCAGTTCCTCGCACGCGCTTTTTGGCGGCCTCATCGGCGCGGCGATCGTCGGCATCGGATTCCACGCGGTCAACTTCGATACCGTGCTCCAGAAGGTCATCCTTCCGGCCGTTTTCTCGCCACTGCTCGCCGGTGCCGTGGCGTATCTATGCACCAAGCTGGCCTACGCCCTGACGTCCCGGCATGACCCCGAGACTGGCGACAAGCTGACCCAGAAGCGCGGCGGATTCCGTACCGGCCAGATCTTCACCTCAAGCCTGGTCGCGTTGGCCCACGGCACCAACGACGCGCAAAAGACCATGGGCATCATCACCCTCGTCCTGATTGCCGCCGGAACCCAGCCAGCCGGCAGCGGCCCGCAGCTCTGGGTCATCGGGGCCTGCGCACTCGCCATAGCAATCGGAACCTATGCCGGCGGCTGGCGCATCATCCGGACCATGGGCTCAGGGCTAACCGACGTCAAGCCGGCCCAGGGCTTCTCCGCGGAAGCCAGCACGGCTTCGGCCATCCTCGCTTCCTCCCACCTCGGCTTCGCGCTCTCAACCACGCAGGTGGCTTCCGGCTCAGTCATTGGCTCGGGACTCGGGCGCAAGGGCACCACGGTGCGCTGGGGAACGGTGGGGCGCATCGCCACCGGCTGGCTCTTCACCCTCCCTGCGGCTGCGATCGTCGGCGCCTTGACCGCGTTCCTCATCGGCACCGGCACCGTCGGCGTGGTTATCGCCGCAGTTGTGGGCACCGCCGTCGTCGTCTACATGTTCATTTATTCGAGGAAGTCGCACGTGAGCCACCACAACGCCGTCGAGGTCGAGGAAGCCGGTACTGCGGTCCGCTTCCGGAAGAAGAACGCCAAGAAACAGAATCTGGGCAAGAGCATGAGGAAGGACATCCAGGCATGAAGTGGTTGGATCTGGTACAGGTGGCCGGCGCGACCCTTGTGGCGGCGTTGGTCCTGGTAGTGCTGTATTCGCTCGGTGTCCGCCTCACCGCCATCGCGGGCGACGCCCGGCGGAAGTCACCTGCGATGGTCCGGTCCGTTGCCTACCTGTGTTTCGCGGCCTGCGGGATCGCCGTGCTTTTCGGGATCTACCTGATCGTCCCGTACTTCACGAAGTAGCTGGGAACGCCGCCGCCTCATGGGTAGGGTGGGGCCATGGCGGATTTCCAGTACTACGTGGCATCCTCGCTTGACGGGTTCATCGCCACCAAAGAAGACGATCTCGGCTGGCTGCTCCAGTTCGAAGAGGCCGAGGGCGTCACCGAAAGCTACGAAGACTTCATGGCGGGGATCGGCTGCATCGTCATGGGCGGCCAGACCTATCGCTGGCTCATGGAACACGAACCGGGCAAATGGCCCTATCCGGGTATTCCATGCTGGATCTTCACCCACCACGAATACGCCGCGCCGCCCGGTGCGGACGTCACGTTCGTCCGTGGCGAGGTTCAAGAATTCGCGCCGGATCTGGTTGCCGACGCCGGCGACAAGAACGTGTGGCTGGTGGGCGGTGGAAACCTGGTGGCCCAGTTCGCCAAGGCCGGCCTGCTGGACGAGATGATTGTCACCCTGATCCCTGTCGCCCTGGGTTCCGGTAAGCGCTTGCTGCCTGTCGAGAGCCCGACGGCGCCGCTCGAGTTGAGCTCGACCCGCACCCTTGGTGGCGCGGCAGTCGAGCTGCGCTACAGATTCCCCGCGCGCGCCGGGTCAGCGGGCCCTGTTCTCCCGGATCATGTTGGTAATCCGGGCAGTTGACAACCGTCGGCCGTGTTCGTCGGTCATGACAATTTCATGGGTGGCGAGCGTGCCGCCCAAGTGGATGGCCGTGCATGTGCCGGTCACCAAGCCGCTCGCTATGGAGCGATGGTGGGTCGCGCCCACCTCGATTCCCACCACGTGTCGTCCCGCTCCGGCATGCAGGGCAGCCGCGAAGGAGCCCAAGGTTTCGGCGAGAACCACATGGGCTCCGCCGTGGAGGATACCGGCAACCTGGGTGTTGCCTTCCACCGGCATCGTGGCGACGGTCCGTTCCGGGCCCAGTTCAAGGAACTTGATGCCCATCTTCACCACGAGCGAGCCCACGCCATAGCGGGAAAGCCAACCGTGCAACTCTTGCGGGACCCCGGCCGCAGTGAGTTCGTCAGTGAACGGGCCCGGCGTGAAATTGTCCATCATGGCAACTAGGCTGGCACCTGTGAGCGAAACAACCAAACCGGAATCAGTTCCCACGGCAACGTCAAAGCCAGTGTCAACTGCAACAGCAACTGCCACTGCAACGGCACCAGACCCTTCAACAACCATTGCGGGCACCGCGGCAGGTGGCCGGCCGAGGCTTTTGGTCCTTGATGGCCACTCCATGGCGTTCCGGGCATTCTATGCTCTGCCGGCAGAGAACTTCGCCACATCCTCGGGCCAGCACACCAACGCCGTGCATGGCTTCACCTCGATGTTGATCAACCTCATCAAGGACCAGAGGCCCACCCACGTTGCAGTGGCCTTCGATGTCTCGGACGACACGACGTTCCGCAAAGCGGAGTACAGCGAATACAAGGGTGGCCGCAACGAGACTCCGCCGGAATTCCGCGGACAGATCGATCTCATCGATCAAGTCATGGAAGCGTGGGGCATCAAGACCATCAAGATGCCCGGGTACGAGGCTGACGACATCCTCGCCACCCTCGCGGCGCAGGGCGATGCCGCGGGCTTCGAAGTCCTCCTGGTATCGGGGGACCGTGACGCTTTCCAGCTCATCACGGACAACGTGTTCGTTCTCTACCCGAAACAGGGCGTTTCAAACATTCCGCGCATGGATGCGGCGGCCATCGAAGAGAAGTACTTCGTTCCGCCGTCCCGCTACTCCGATCTCGCCGCTCTGGTGGGAGAGTCCGCCGACAACCTCGCCGGCGTTCCCGGCGTCGGCCCCAAGACCGCAGCCAAGTGGATCAACCTCTACGGCGGCCTGGAAGGGATCCTGGAGAACCTGGATTCCATCGGCGGCAAGGTAGGCGGAGCCCTCCGGGAAAACATCGACGCCGTGAAGCGGAACCGCCGCCTCAACCGACTCCTGCACGACCTCCAACTCCCCGTGACACTCGCCGACCTCGAGGAACCGCGCCCTAACCGCCAGGAGGTCGAGACTCTGTTCGACACCCTCGAATTCAGGACGCTCCGCACCCGGCTGTTCGCACTCTACGGCGACGACACAACCGGCGCGGCTCCCGAAACCATCGACGCGCCCGACTACAAGATCCTGGACAACGCGGCCGCCCTGGAGGAGTTCTTCGCCGCCGGCGCGGGTAGCCGTGCCGCCGTCGCCGTGCAGTTGGTCCCGGGTCGGATTGGCGACGACGCCGATGCCCTCGCGATCGTGCGCTCCAACGGGGCTGCCTACATCGAGCTGTCGTCCTTGGACGCCCCGGCCGATGCCGTCTTGGCCAAGTGGCTTCAAGACCCCGAAGAGGCCAAGGTCATGCACGAGTTCAAGGATGCCTTGAAGGCCTTGCACCACCGTGGGCTTGGCCTGGAAGGCGTAGTGGATGACACTGCCATTTCGGGCTACCTGATCCAGCCGGACCGCCGCAGCTACGAGCTCGCCGAGCTTGCCCAGCACCACTTGCGGATCACCGTCGCGGCTGCGGTGGCGCCAACCGGACAGTTGGAACTCGAACTCGGCGATGGGCCGGACGGTGCCGCGGCCAGCGCGCTCGTCCAGCAGGCCGCCGTCGTGCACGCACTTAGTAAGCACTTCGAAAGCGAGCTCGCCGAACGCAAGGCCGAGGCGCTCCTGACCACCTTGGAGCTGCCGGTCGCACGGGTCCTGGCCCAAATGGAACTTTCGGGCATTGCCATCTCCATGGAGCGCCTGAACGAACAGCTCGCGGACCTCGCCAAGGTGATCGACAACGCCCAGGAGCAGGCATTTGCCGCCATTGGCCACGAGGTCAATCTCGGATCGCCCAAGCAGCTGCAAACGGTCCTCTTCGAAGAGCTTGGCCTGCCCAAAACCAAGAAGATCAAGTCCGGCTACACAACGGACGCCGCTTCGCTGAAGGCCCTCCTGGAGAAGACCGGCCACGAGTTCCTGGTGCAGCTCATGGCCCACCGCGAATCCTCCAAGCTGGCCCAAATGCTGGAGACCCTCAAGAAATCTGTGGCCGAGGATGGCCGCATCCACACCACATACGCGCAGAACGTCGCGGCGACTGGGCGTATCTCCTCGAACAATCCCAATCTGCAGAACATCCCGGTGCGCAGTGAGGAAGGCCGGCGCGTCCGCGGGATCTTCGTCGTCAGTGAGGGCTACGAATGCCTGCTGTCTGCCGACTACTCGCAGATCGAAATGCGTATCATGGCGCATCTGTCCGGCGATGAGGGACTCATCCAGGCGTACAAGGAGGGTGAGGACCTGCACCGCTATGTCGGCTCCCACATCTTCAACGTGGCGCCGGAAGAGGTCACGAGTGCCATGCGCTCAAAGGTCAAGGCCATGTCTTATGGATTGGCCTACGGACTGACCTCGTTCGGCCTGTCCAAGCAACTGGAAATCTCGGTCGACGAAGCCAGGACCCTCATGAAGGACTACTTCGACCGCTTCGGCGCCGTGCGCGACTATCTGCGCGGCGTGGTGGAGCAGGCCCGGATCGACGGCTACACCGCCACGATCGAAGGCCGCCGCCGCTATCTTCCGGACCTGACCAGCACGGACCGCCAGCACCGGGAGATCGCTGAACGCATTGCGCTGAACTCGCCGATCCAGGGTTCGGCGGCGGACCTTATGAAGCGGGCCATGCTCGGTGTTTCGGCCGAGCTGACCAGCCAGGGGCTGAAGTCCCGCATGCTGCTGCAGGTCCATGACGAACTCGTGCTCGAGGTTGCCCACGGCGAACGCGAAGCTGTCGAAAAGCTCGTCACCGAACAAATGGGGACGGCGGCCCAGCTCACCGTGCCGCTGGACGTGCAGCTCGGAGTCGGCTCCAGCTGGTATGACGCGGGGCACTAGGAAACGCGCTGTGTAGACGCAGCCACGGGGCACGCCGCCTATATGGTGGCGTGCCCCATGCTGTCTGGCTAGGCTCGGGACGTGGCTGACCCCAAGGAAACAAACGAAAAATACAACGTCAAGCGCTTTCGTTCCGTCGACAAGGAGAACCCGGACTACGGACAAGCACGTGATTGGCTCCGGGCCGTTGGCTTCGGATTCCATGACGAGCAACGAAGCGATGAGCTCATCGACCAGATTCTGGCGATGTACCAAGCGGACAACCGGGAGCTGACGGGCGTTTACGTCAACGACGAACCACCGTTGCACGCGCTCAACCCGGGATTTCCGGTGGCTACCTTTGGAACGCTGGAAAACAAGCTGAATGTTGGCTTCGGCCAGGAACTGCGGACGCGCCAGATCACGGCTGTCACTGTCCGCGGAACGCACCGGCGCCACGGCATCCTGCGGGGGATGATGACCGCCGATCTCGCCGATGCCAAGGACGATGGCTTCGCCATGGCCGCCCTGACCGCGTCCGAGGCATCCATCTACGGCCGCTTTGGATTTGGCGTCGCAACCTTCGAGCGGAGCATCAAGGTGGACACCGGTCCGAAGTTCCGGATCCGTCACGAGCCCGTTGGCCGGGTGGAGATCGCCGATCCAAGAGTCCTTCTCGAACTCGCGCCGGAGGTATTCGAACGGCTTCACCACCGTACGCCCGGGTCCATTGTGAGGCAGGACTCCTACCGCCATCACGTGTCCGGGGCCATGAAGCGTGACGGCACTGAAGACAAAGCCATCAAATGCGCGCTCCACTACGGACCAGACACGGCCATTGACGGCTATGTGTCCTACAAGTTCGCCGGCTGGGACACGAAGCCATACACGGTGGAAATCGTGGACCTCGTCGCCGCGACGGATTCGGCGTACCTGGAACTGTGGCAATTCCTGGGCAGTATCGATCTCGTCGATCAGGTCTCCTGGCCTGAGGCTCCCGTTGAAGACCCCCTCGCGTGGGCACTCGTGGACGGGCGCTGCGTCACGTCTTCGGACTATCGCGACATGTTGTGGTTGCGTGTCCTGGACGTCCCTGCAGCCTTGTCGGCCCGCCGCTACGGCGCCGACGGACGGTTGGTGCTCGAAGTCCGGGACGCGCTCGGTTTTGCCGACGGTACGTGGGAATTGACGTCCGACGGCGGCGCCGTCACGGTCAAGGAGGCTGATGGCGGGAGCCCGGACCTGAGCATGGATGTCACCGATTTGGGGTCTGTCTATTTGGGTGCCGTCAATCCTGTAATCTTGGCTTCGGCTGGCCGGATCCGCGAGCACACGCCAGGGGCAGCATTGGCCGCCCAGCACATGTTCGCCGTCGAACGTCCAGCCCATTGCCTGACGCACTTCTAGGCGCATCTCCACACTCACGCACGATCTACAACAGAAGAGGATTCCATGGGGGAATTCCAGCCGGGGGGCCACTCCTCCGGCCCATCAGGGCTGCCGGGCCGGCGGTCCTTGCTGGCGGCCGCCGCCGGACTCGCGATGACCGGCCTGGCCGCCTGTGCCCAACAACCGGGAACCGCCCCCGCGCCACGCCCCGCAACGGTTTCAACGCCGGTCGCCGAAGAGGTGGGCCAGCATCCGGTCGTGCCCGAGACCCGGCCGGCACCGCCGTCGAGGTCCCAGGTTGTGGCGGAATTCTCCGGGCGCAAGCCCGTCGAATGGGGGCTTGCAGTCGCTGGCGTGGTATCGAAAACCGCGTCCACGCATGCGGTCTTGACGTTTGATGCGTGCGGTGGCCCCCAAGGCTCGGACTGCGATCAACGTTTGCTCAAGACTTTGCGCAAGCTGAACGTTCCCGCCACTCTGTTCGTCAATGGCCGTTGGATCAACGCCAACCCCGGGCTGGCGGCCGAGCTCGCGGCCGATCCCTTGTTCGAGCTCGGCAACCACGGTTACCGGCACCAGCCCCTATCGGTCAACGGGCGCTCGGCGTACGGCATCCCGGGCACCGCCAATGCCGGCGAAGTATATGACGAAATCATGGGCAACCAGGAGGTCGTGGAGCGGCTCTGCGGCAAAGCCCCCCGCTTTTTCAGGTCGGGAACCGCCTACTATGACGACGTCGCGGCGGCGATCACCAATGCCCTCGGACTGGTCCCCGTGAGCTTCACCGTGAACGGCGACGGCGGCGCGACCTTCCCGGCCCCGACGGTCGCGGCCGAAGTGGGGAAAATTGCTGGCGGACACGGCGCCGGCCAGATTGTGATCTCGCATTTCAACCAGCCCGCCGGTGGCACCGCAGAGGGATATGCCCGCGCCCTTCCAGGCTTGCTGGACCGTGGCGTGACGTTCGCGCGGCTTGGTGACACGCTGCCGCTTTGACCCTCCTTGAGGCAAACGACTAGAATGAACGGGCGCATGCTACGTGCGCGCAAATTTACAATCCACAATTCAGGATGACCCGGCGTTTTGCCGTGTCCTGCGGACCGGCGACGGAAAGCGGGCGGTTTGCCTGACCGATACTCTATCCACAACGGAGCCCCTACTACATGACCATCACCTCCACCGAGAAGCCCGGTACCCCCGTAGTCGCGATCAACGACATCGGTACCGCTGAGGACTTCCTCGCAGCTGTCGACGCGACCATCAAGTACTTCAACGACGGAGACCTCGTCGAAGGTATCGTCGTCAAGGTTGACCGCGACGAAGTTCTGCTCGACATCGGTTACAAGACCGAAGGTGTCATCCCTTCCCGCGAGCTCTCCATCAAGCACGACGTTGACCCCGGGGACGTCGTCTCCGTTGGCGATCAGGTCGAAGCCCTGGTGCTCACGAAGGAAGACAAAGAAGGCCGACTGATCCTCTCCAAGAAGCGTGCTCAGTACGAGCGTGCCTGGGGCGACATCGAGAAGGTCAAGGAAGAAGACGGTGTCGTCACCGGTACCGTCATCGAGGTTGTCAAGGGTGGTCTTATCCTCGACATCGGTCTGCGCGGCTTCCTGCCCGCATCCCTCGTCGAGATGCGCCGCGTCCGCGACCTCGCTCCGTACATCGGTCAGCAGATCGAAGCCAAGATCATCGAGCTGGACAAGAACCGCAACAACGTTGTTCTTTCCCGCCGTGCATGGCTCGAGCAGACCCAGTCCGAGGTTCGCTCCACGTTCCTCAACAAGCTGGAAAAGGGCCAGGTCCGTCCCGGCGTCGTTTCCTCCATCGTCAACTTCGGTGCATTCGTGGACCTTGGCGGCGTAGACGGTCTGGTTCACGTTTCCGAGCTGTCCTGGAAGCACATCGACCACCCGTCCGAGGTCGTCGAGGTTGGCCAGGAAGTCACCGTCGAGGTTCTCGAAGTGGATCTGGACCGCGAGCGCGTGTCCCTGTCCCTCAAGGCCACTCAGGAAGACCCGTGGCAGACCTTCGCCCGCACCCACGCCCTCGGCCAGGTTGTTCCGGGTAAGGTCACCAAGCTGGTTCCGTTCGGTGCGTTCGTTCGCGTCGAAGACGGCATCGAAGGCCTCGTTCACATCTCCGAGCTGGCTGTTCGCCACGTTGAGCTTGCTGAGCAGGTCGTCTCCGTTGGCGACGAGCTCTTCGTCAAGGTCATCGACATCGACCTCGAGCGCCGCCGCATCTCCCTCTCCCTCAAGCAGGCTAACGAGGGCGTTGACGCCGACAGCACCGAGTTCGACCCGGCTCTGTACGGCATGGCCGCTGAGTACGACGAAGAGGGCAACTACAAGTACCCCGAGGGCTTCGACCCCGAGTCGAACGAATGGCTCGAGGGCTACGAGACGCAGCGCGCCGCTTGGGAGCAGCAGTACGCTGACGCCCAGGCACGTTGGGAAGCTCACAAGAAGCAGGTTTCCCAGCACGCTGCTGACGACGCCGCTGCTGCCGCTTCCGGCGAGAGCGACTCCGGCACCACCAGCTACTCCTCCGAGCCGGCTGTCACCGAGTCCAACGCGGGCACCCTGGCATCCGACGAGGCCCTCGCAGCTCTGCGCGAGAAGCTGACCGGCAACTAATTGCCACCGGCCTGGATTTCCAGGCCGGGACAAAAGCGGCTCCTGCGGTTCATTTATGAATCGCAGGAGCCGCTTTTGTTTAACCCTGTTGCGCTGGTTGCTCAAGACCAAGGTCCCACTGGACATGCCCCCGTTCGCAGCAAGGACTGGACATACACCCACTATGTTCAACGGTGGCGATCAGGGGTGGGCATGCGCCTTCGTGTGGACACCCAGCTGACTCATAATTGATAATGGTCTATCAGATATTGGCCCGCCACAGTGGGCTCGTGGTTGGTTCCTTGGACGGAGTAGTCTCGTGCGGATGGGCGTGATCAGTCTTATGAACCCCTTGGTTCCTACTTTTCCTGAGGCAGTACTTTCTTTTGCTCCGCTCGCTTTGCTCTTGCTGGCAGCGCTGGCCATCATCACTTTCTATGCAATCAAGTTGTTCCGAAAGGCAAGATCCAAGGCGCTCCCGCATGGTTCACGCGGAAAGACTGCATCGCAGAATGACCACGATCTGAAGTAGACCCTTGCTTGTTCAAAAACTCAATGCGCGGGGTCCCACAGGACATGCCCCTCGTTCGCAGCAAGGACTGGGCATGTACCCACTATGTGCAGTGGTGCCGGTCAGCGGCGAGCATGTCCTTAGTGCGGAAGCTCAGGCCTGGACGTCGACCCATTCCGTTCCCCGCAATTGGAGTCCCGAGGCGCCGCCGGTCATCGCCGCCAGCCGCTCACCGGCGTCGGCGATTGCGTTTGCATCATCGGGCAGGGCCACCCGCAGGATTGTCTCCGTGGGCTCGTAGCTCGTTTCGGCCATGACGTAGCCCGCGGAGCGCAGATCGTTTTCAAGCCTTCCGGCCGCGTGGTGGGGCACAGGGATGTCGCAAATCCGCAAGCGGCGTCGCTGAACCAGGGGAGCGGAGTCCAGTGCGGCCGAAATTGATTCGGAGTATGCACGGACCAGTCCGCCGGCGCCCAGGAGGATCCCGCCGAAATAGCGCACGACGACGGCACTTACGTCGCTGAGGTCAGTCAGCCCGGGCAGTGTCTCGCGTTTGATGAGCGCCTCAAGCATGGGGATGCCGGCTGTTCCGGAGGGCTCGCCGTCGTCGTTGGAACGCTGGATGGCTCGATCGGGACCGAGGACGAATGCCGAGCAGTGGTGCCGGGCGTCATGGAATTCCTTGCGCAATTCCGCTACCAAGGCGCGCGCGGAGTCTTCGTCGGAGGCGCGGCGCAGCACGGTGATGAAGCGCGAACGCCTGATCTCGAGTTCGTGGCGGAAATCGTCTCCAAGCGCCAACGTTGTGTACGCGGTCGCCCGGCTTTCTTCCTGTTCTGCCACCGACCCAGTCTAGTGTGGAGGGGTGCTGAAGATTGGACTTACCGGCGGGATAGCCTCCGGCAAATCGCTCGTGTCCGCCCGGCTCAGGAAGCTTGGCGCTGTCTTGATCGACGCCGATGCGCTGGCCCGCGAGGTCGTGGAACCGGGCACGCCTGGCTTGGCGGGCGTCGTGGCCGAGTTCGGTGAAGACATTGTCGACGCCGAAGGGCGCCTTGACCGGGCACGCCTCGGCGCGATTGTGTTCGCTGAGCCGGATCGCCGGGAGGCGCTCAACGCGATCATCCATCCACGCGTCCGGGAGCGGGCTGCCGCGATGCTCGCGACCGCGAAACCCGGAGACATCGTCGTCCAGGATATTCCGCTGCTGGTCGAAACCGGGCAGGGCAGCAGCTTCCACTTGGTGGTGGTGGTCGATGCAACGGACGAGGAACGGATCCGGCGCATGACGGAGATCCGTCGCATGACAGTCGAGGACGCGGTGTCGCGCATGGCAGCGCAAGCCGGCCGGGATGAACGGTTGGCGGCGGCCGACATCGTGTTGGACAACTCCGGAACTGTTGAGGATGTCAATGAGCTCGTGGAGACCCTCTGGGAAGAACGTTTGGCACCGTTTGCCCGCAATCTTGCAGCCGGCCGCCCGGCACCGCGGGCAGGCGGACCCGTCTTGTCCCCGCCAAACTCCGACTGGCCTGTCCAGGCTGAGCGGCTGCTTGCCAGGATCCGGCGGGCGTCTCCGGAGGTCTTGGGCGCAGACCACATCGGTTCGACGGCGGTACCCTGCCTGCCTGCCAAAGACGTCATCGACCTGCAGGTAAGTGTGTCCTCCCTGGAAGCCGCAGACCGGATAGCCCGGGCCTTGGGTGAGGCCGGTTTCCCGTTGCAGGAGGCCTCCGCCCGCGACGCACCCAAGCCGCCGGACCTGGATCCATCGGCATGGCAAAAGCGCTTCCATCGCAGCGCGGACCCCGGGCGCCCCGCGAATGTCCATGTCCGTGTGCTTGGAAGTCCGGGCTGGCGTTATGCGTTGTTGTTCCGGGATTGGCTCCGAGCCAACTCCGACGCCGTCCGTATGTATGCGGACATGAAACAAGAGCTTGCCGCGCTCCACGGCGGCGACCACCGGACCTTGGAGTATGCGGAGGCCAAGGAGCCCTGGTTCACCGAGGTGGCCTGGCCGCTCATGGATGCCTGGGCCAGGAGCAGCGGGTGGCAGCCGCCGTCGTATCCCATGGCGCAAGGCTAGAAAACGCGGACAGTAACTGTCCGCGGGCGGGGGTACATTGGATTCATGAGTCTTGCCCAAGAGATCAATCGAGTCGTCGCGCCGTTTGAGGTCATTAGCGAATTCAAGCCGGCAGGCGACCAGCCGGCCGCTATCGCGGAGCTGACCGAACGGATCAACAACGGCGAGAAAGACGTCGTGCTGCTCGGTGCCACTGGTACAGGCAAGAGTGCCACCACCGCCTGGTTGATCGAACAGGTCCAGAGGCCCACTTTGGTGATGGTCCAGAACAAAACCCTGGCCGCGCAGCTCGCCAACGAGTTCCGCGAACTGCTGCCCAACAACGCGGTCGAGTACTTCGTTTCGTACTACGACTACTACCAGCCCGAAGCCTACGTTCCCCAGACGGATACCTTCATCGAGAAGGACTCCTCCGTGAATGAGGAAGTCGAGCGGCTGCGGCACTCGGCCACCAACGCGCTCCTCACGCGCCGGGATGTCATCGTTGTGGCTACCGTGTCCTGCATCTACGGCCTCGGCACTCCGGAGGAGTACATCGCCGGAATGGTCACGCTCACCAAGGGTGCCGAAATGAACCGGGACGATCTCCTGCGGAAGTTTGTAGGCATGCAGTACACCCGCAACGACATGGACTTCCACCGCGGCACGTTCCGCGTCCGCGGAGACACCGTGGAAATCATCCCCATGTACGAAGAGCTGGCCCTGCGGATCGAGTTCTTCGGCGACGAGATCGAGAACATCTACACCCTGCATCCGGTCACGGGCGATGTCATCCGTGAGGAAACCGAGATGTACATCTTCCCGGCCTCGCACTATGTCGCCGGTCCGGAACGCATGTCGCGCGCCATCACAGCCATCGAGGAAGAGCTCGCGCAGAGGCTCAAGGTCCTCGAAGGCCAGAACAAGCTCGTGGAGGCCCAGAGGCTGCGTATGCGCACCACCTACGACCTTGAGATGATGCAGCAAATGGGTTTCTGCAACGGCATCGAGAACTATTCACGCCACATCGATGGCCGCGGCTCCGGCACGGCCCCGCACTGCCTCATCGACTACTTCCCGGACGACTTCCTGCTCGTCATCGACGAATCCCACGTCACGGTCCCACAGATCGGCGCCATGTACGAGGGCGACATGTCGCGCAAGCGCACCCTTGTGGACCACGGCTTCCGGCTTCCTTCCGCCATGGATAACAGGCCGCTCAAATGGGATGAGTTCCTGGAACGGGTGGGCCAGACCGTCTATCTTTCCGCGACCCCCGGCAAGTACGAGCTCGGGAAGGCCGATGGGACCGTCCAGCAGATCATCCGCCCGACCGGACTGATCGATCCCGAAGTCATCGTGAAGCCGACCAAGGGCCAGATCGACGACCTCCTTGGCGAAATCCGGACGCGCGTGGAGCGCGACGAACGCGTGCTGGTCACCACCTTGACCAAGCGCATGGCCGAGGACCTCACCGACTACCTGCTGGGCCACGGGGTCAAGGTCCAATACCTGCACTCCGACGTCGACACCCTCCGTCGCGTGGAGCTGCTCCGTGAACTCCGCATGGGCAGCTTCGACGTCCTGGTGGGCATCAACCTGCTCCGTGAGGGCCTCGACCTGCCCGAAGTGTCACTTGTCAGCATCCTCGACGCCGACAAGGAAGGCTTCCTGCGTTCGGCCACCTCCCTCATCCAGACCATCGGGCGCGCCGCCCGAAACGTCTCGGGCCAGGTCCACATGTATGCCGACCGGATCACGGACTCCATGGCCAAGGCCATCGAGGAAACCAACCGCCGCCGGGAAATCCAGGTCAAGTACAACAGCGACAACGGTGTCGATCCACAACCGTTGCGCAAGAAGATCGCAGATATCACCGATCAGCTAGCCCGCGAGGACGCCGACACCCGCGAGTTGCTCGCCGCAGCCGGTAAGGGCGGCCGGACCGGCAAGGGCAAGGGCGCTACCAAGGTCCGGCAGGATGGCCTGGCCGCGGCGCCGGCCGAGGACCTGGTGGGCCTGATCGAACAGCTGACCGAGCAGATGCACGCGGCCGCCGCCGAACTCCAGTTCGAGATCGCTGCGAGGATCCGTGACGAGGTAGGCGACCTCAAGCGCGAACTGCGCCAAATGCAGTCCGCCGGGCACGCCTAGGGTAAAGTTGGGCCTACGTAGGGGAGTATCCCAAGCGCTAGGTCCGTCAACACGCAAGGCACAGACGCCTCGCCGGGCCTAGCGGATCGCCGTTTGAGCGCTGTTGCCTTCGGGCTTGGAGACGCAGGCAGGTCGGAGAGACTTACGCCGTTTCGGCGTACCTGCGAAAGGCATTTTAAATGCAACTCCCCGCCTGGTTTGAGATCGGCTCTTTTGTCGTTCTCGGAATCATCCTCCTTGTCGACCTTCTCCTGGTGCTTAAGCGTCCGCACGAACCCTCCATGAAGGAAGCAGGCCTCTGGGTCGCCTTCTACGTCACCCTTGCCTTGGTGTTCGCCGGAGCGATGTTCGCTTTTGCCGGCCCGGAGCATGGCAGCCAGTTCATCGCCGGATGGGTGACCGAATACAGCCTGAGTATCGACAACCTTTTTGTCTTCATCATCATCATGGCGCGGTTCTCTGTGCCCCGTAAGTACCAGCAAGAGGTGCTCATGGTGGGCATCATTATCGCCCTCGTCCTGCGCGGCATCTTCATTGCCCTGGGTGCAGTGGTGATTGAGCAGTTCAGCTGGGTCTTCTACATCTTCGGCGCGTTCCTCCTGTGGACGGCGTGGAAGCAGGCCACCGACAACGGCGAAGACGAGGAACACGGCGCCGAAAACCCGCTGATCGCCCGCATCCGCAAAGTCGTCCCGATGTCGGAGAAGTTCGACGGCGGCAAGCTGCGCACCACAGTCAACGGCAAGAAACTGTTTACGCCCATGCTGATCGTCTTCGTGACCATCGGTATGACGGACCTCTTGTTCGCCGTAGACTCCATTCCGGCGATCTTCGGACTGACTCAGAGCGCCTTTATCGTCTTCACTGCCAACATCTTCGCCCTCATGGGCTTGCGCCAGCTGTACTTCCTGCTTGGTGGCCTCATGAGCCGGCTGATCTACCTCAAGCACGCATTGTCGGTCATCCTCGCGTTCATCGGCGTCAAGCTGGTCCTGCACGCCATGCACGTCAACGAACTGCCCTTCATCAACGGCGGCCACCATATTGAATGGGCTCCGGAGATTCCGACCTATGTGTCCCTGGCGGTCATCATCGGCACCATCGTTGTGGCGGTTTTCGCGAGCCTCCTGACACCGGCCGCCAGCAAGTCCAAACTGGACGCACGGCTCGAGGAAGATTCCCGCAAGAGCATGAACGAGGTCAGCGGCCACTAAGGAGAGCGTAGCCACTAACAACAGCGGAGCGTTTTGGAGCCCCGGTCATTGCGATGGCCGGGGCTCAGTTCTTGCCGCGGGCCATCCCCAGGAGCCGGTTGAAGATTCCCTCCCCGTCTTCGCCGATGCCATCGTGATGAAAATCGCCCGTGGTCCAGGCCTGCAGTCCGCGGACGGCGGCTGCGGTTTCCATGGAGAGCTGGAAGTCCACATAGATATCGTCGCGATAAACGGCAGCTGCGACGGGCACAGTGTTCGCGTTCAGCCGGGGCACATCGTAGAGGGGTTTCCAGTCCTGCTTGGCGGCCAACAGCTCGGCTACTTCCTGCAGGGGTACGAGCGCCGGATCCTGTTTGAAGTACCAGGGGTAGACCATTTCGCCCGTCAGGAGCGGCTCCGCGACGTCGGGCTGGAACTCGGGGAATTCCGCGCGCACCCGCCACGCCGCCCAGTCGGTGGCCTGCCCTTGGCCGTAGATGGACTCGTGCAAGACCGCGTACAGGGGATTCGATGCGCGGGAAACGAGCCCGTAGACCTGTTCCAGAAACGCATCGGCGAGGCGTTCTCCGTCCTGGGAAGGTACGAAGGCATCCTCCAGGAGGGTGTGCAGGGCATCCACGCGGGCGTTCCCGCCCAGGAACGATCCCACCATTTGGAAGCGTTCCGTGGTGAGGCGTTCTCCGCTGGGCAGCCGCTCGTCCGTGGATTCCAGATGCCGCGCAATCCGGGTAACCAGCTTGCGGTCCTCCGGATACCACGCGAAGTATTCCGCGTTCCGTTCCGCAACCCGTTGGAAGGTGGCCCGGTAGACGCGCTCGGCCGGACCTTCCAGCGGGGCCAGCCCTCCCGTGATGAGTACTTCGCTCAACCCTTCCGGCGCGAAGGACAGGTATGTCAGCGCGCAGAAACCACCGAAGCTCTGGCCCAGGACGGTCCACGGCTCCGAGCCCAAGATCTTCCGGATGAGTTCGGCGTCGGCCACGATCGAATCTGCCCGGAAATGCGTGAGGTAGACCGCCTGCGCCGCGGCATCGCCCCGGAGCGGCAAGGTATTGCGGTCCGCCGGAGTGGACAGGCCCGTGCCCCGTTGATCCAGCATCAGGATACGGAAACTCCTCGCGGCAGCCTTCATCCAGCCGGACAAGGACGTTGTCCGGGTTCCGCGTCCGCCGGGCCCGCCCTGAAGGTAGAGCAACCACGGCAGCCGCGCCGCGTCCTCCTCCGAGTGCTCCGCTGAGACGAACTCCCGGGCGAAGACGGTGATCGTTTCGGCGGTGCCGGGAGCTTCCTCACCTCCGGACGCCCAATGGTTGAGCGGAACCGTGAAGAAGTGCTCCGTGGTGCGGACACCCCGGAATTCGTGGCGTGCCCGGACGGTGTGGGCCCCTTGCTGGACCGCTTGTTCAGCCACGCGTTCAGCCATGAGCCATCACCTTGTCATCGCTGCCGAAGGCACCCAGCGCTTCGCCGGTCAGCCGGAAGGTCGACCAGCCGTCCATGGGAACGGCGCCGAGGCCGCGGTAGAAGTTGATGGACGGTTCGTTCCAATCCAGGACGCTCCATTCCACCCGCGCGTAGCCGCGTTCGACGGCGGTGGCGGCCAGATGCTGCAGGAGCGCCTTCCCGTGGCCCTCGCCCCGCGCATCGGGCGTGACGTAGAGGTCCTCGAGGTAGATGCCGTGGACGCCTTCCCACGTGGAGTAGTTCAGGAACCACAAAGCGAATCCCTGCACGTCCCCGGCCGCGTTTTCCGCCATGTGCGCATATACCCGCGGATTTGCGCCGAACAAAGCCTCGGTGAGCATTTCCGGCGTGTTCTTCACGGCGTCGGGCTCTTTTTCGTAGACCGCAAGCTCATGGATCATCTGCAGGATCGCAGGGACATCGGACACTGTGGCAGGGCGGATAACACTCATGATTCGAGCTTACTAGGCGCCTAGAGGCGGTTGACCGAGGTCACCTTGACCACGGCGGTGCCGCTCTCGTCCGAGGCGGCCAGATCCACTTCGGCGGAAACGCCCCAGTCATGGTTGCGGGCCGGGTCATCGAAAATCTGCCGCACCCGCCAGATGCCGGGTTCCTCCGTGATCATGAGGAGGCCCGGGCCCCTGGCGTCGGGGCCGGTTCCGATGTCGTCGTGTTCGTCGAAGTAGTCATCCAAAGCGTCTTCCCAACGCTCCGCATCCCAGCCGCTGCCGGCGTCGAGCTCGCCCAACGCGGCCGCGTCTTCGTCCGCGAACAACTCGACCCGCCGGAACATTTCGTTGCGGACCATGACCCTGAAGGCGCGGATGTTGGACGTGAGCGACGGCGGGGGAGGCGGCGGAGCGTCGTGCGGGGTCGGAGCCACCCCGGAGGTGAGCTCTTCCCACTCGTCGAGCAGGCTGGAGTCGACCTGGCGGACCAGTTCTCCCAGCCAGGCGATGAGGTCCTCGAGGTCTTCGCGGAGCGAGTCCTGCGGCACCGTCTGGCGCAGGGCCTTGAAGCCATCGGCCAGGTACCGCAGAACGATCCCCTCGGAGCGGGCCAGACCGTAGAACTGGACGAACTCGCCGAAATTCATGGCGCGCTCGTACATGTCCCGGACCACCGACTTGGGAGCCAGTTCGAAGTCGCCCACCCACGGTGCGGCCTTGCGGTACACCTCGAATGCTTCGCCCAGGATCTCCGCCAACGGCTGCGGGTAGCTGACTTCTTCAAGCATCGCCATACGCTGGTCGTAATCAATGCCGTCGGCCTTCATCGCGGCGACCGCTTCGCCGCGTGCCTTCTTCTGCTGCGCAGAGAGAATCTGCCGGGGCTTCTCGAGGGTTGCTTCGATCACGGACACTACGTCCAAGGCGTACGACGGCGACTCCGGATCCAGCAGCTCGAGCGCGGCAAGGGCAAACGGTGAAAGCGGCTGGTTGAGGGCGAAGTTGGCTTGCAGGTGAACGGTCAGCCGGACGGAACGGCCTTCTTTCTCCTGCTCGGCCTCGGGAATGCGTTCAACCACTCCGGCTGCCAACAGCTCGCGGTAGATACTGAGGGCCTTCTTCATGAGTTGGAGTTGCGCGGGCCGTGTCTCGTGGTTTTCGGTGAGCAGACGGCGGGCAGCGGCGAAGGGGTCGCCGGGGCGCTCCATCAAGTTGAGCAGCATTGCATGCGTCACGGTGAAACTCGAGGTCAATGGGTCCGGCACGGACTCCACCAAACGGGTGAAGGTGGGCTGCCCCCAGGAGACGAAGCCTTCCGGCGGCTTTTTCCGCACGACTTGCCGCAGTTTCTTCTGGTCGTCGCCGAACTTCGCGGTGGCCTTCGCCATCGCCTTCGCGTTCTCCACGACGTGTTCGGGAGCCTGCACAACGACTGTTCCGGCAGTGTCATAGCCGGCGCGGCCGGCGCGGCCGGCGATTTGGTGGAATTCCCGGGAGTTCAGCAGGCGGGTGCGGACGCCGTCGTACTTGCTGAGCGCCGTGAGGAGGACCGTGCGGATGGGAACGTTGATCCCGACCCCGAGCGTGTCGGTGCCGCAAATGACCTTCAAGAGTCCTGCTTGTGCCAGTTGCTCCACGAGGCGGCGGTACTTGGGCAGCATGCCTGCGTGGTGGACGCCGATGCCGTGGCGGACCAGCCGGTTCAGGGTCTTGCCGAAGCCGGCGGCGAACCTGAAGCCGGCGATCAGCTCGGCAATCTTGTCTTTCTCCTCGCGGGTGCACATGTTGACGCTCATGAGGTTCTGGGCCCGCTCGATGGCTTCGACCTGGCTGAAATGCACTACGTACACGGGAACCTGCTTGGTGCTCAGCAGTTCCTCAAGGGTTTCGTGGACCGGCGTTTCCTGGAAGTAGTAGTGGAGCGGGATGGGGCGTTCGGCCGAACTGACGGTGGTGGTGGGCCGTCCGGTGAGTTCGCTCAGGCCGGTTTCGAAGCGGCTGACGTCTCCCAGGGTGGCCGACATCAGCAGGAATTGCGCCTGGGGGAGTTCCAGTAGCGGCACTTGCCACGCCCAACCGCGCTGGGGATCGGAGTAGAAGTGGAATTCGTCCATGATGACCGTGCCAAGCTCGGCTTCCTTGCCTTCGCGCAAAGCGATATTGGCGAGGATTTCGGCGGTGCAGCAGATGATCGGGGCATCCTGGTTGACTCCCGAATCGCCGGTGATCATGCCAACGTTCCCGGCTCCGAAAATGTCGCAGAGGGCGAAGAACTTCTCGGAGACCAAGGCCTTGATGGGGGCGGTGTAGTAGCTGCGCATCCCGCGGGACATCGCTTCGAAGTGCGCGGCGATCGCCACAAGGGACTTCCCGGAACCGGTGGGGGTTGCCAAGATGACATTGGAGCCCGACGCGAGTTCCATGATGGCCTCGTCCTGGGCGGGGTACAGCTGCAGCCCGCGGCTCTCCGCCCATTCGACGAAGCGTGTGTAGATTTCGTCCGGGTCAACGCGTCCGCTGTGGGGGAGCTGCTCAAGAAGTTTCATTGCCTTCCAGCTTAGTGTGGGTGGAGCGCACCACGGAGACCGACAATGGAGGATGCAGTGAAGTGGGATCCGGCCAAGTACGTCGAGTTCGGCAATCACCGCGACCGGCCGTTTTTTGACCTGACGTCGAGGATCCTGGCGGAGGACCCCCGGCACGTCGTGGATCTTGGCTGCGGACCGGGGAACTTGACGGCGACCCTCGCGACGCGGTGGCCGGATGCGGCCGTCGTCGGGCTGGACTCGTCCGAGGAAATGCTGGCCAAAGCCCAGGTCCTCGCTGCCGCGCAACCGAGGCTTTCGTTCGCGCCGGCCGACATTGCCGAGTGGACGCCGGAAGCGGACACCGACGTCGTGGTCAGCAATGCAGCGCTGCAGTGGGTGCCGGGGCACCTGACGATGCTCGCCACCTGGCTCGAAGCGCTGAAACCGGGCGCATGGTTTGCGCTCCAAGTCCCCGGAAACTTCGGTGCGCCTTCCCACGTGCTCATGCGCGAACTGGCCGCCTCACCGGAGTTGTCCGGAAGGCTGTCCGGTGTGCTGCGCCATGACGACGCGGTGGGGGAACCGGCGGACTACCTGCGGATCATGCTCGACGGCGGATGCGACGCCGACGTCTGGGAAACCATTTACCAGCAACTTCTGCCGGGAGCCGATCCTGTCCTGGAGTGGGTGCGCGGGACCGGCCTGCGTCCAGTGCTGGCGGCCCTTCCCGAAGACGAAGCACGCGACTTCGAAAACGAATACGCGGCCGCGCTCCGCGAGGCATATCCACGGGGCAGGCACGGGACCGTGTTTGCCTTCCGCAGGATTTTTGCGGTGGCACAAAAGCGAGGCTGAGCGGTCCCACCTCCAAAGGACGCCGGAAGTGCCGCAATTGCAAGGTTTCGCACTGTGTTCTGAACTAGAATGGCAACGCGATCTCGGGGTGGCATCGTGCGGAATCCGCTGCTCCGGAGGCCAACGATTGGAGGCAGTGTGCTGGCATCTTTGCTGTTGCAGCGGCTCGCCCCCTATAAGGCCCATGTGCTGGCCATCGTTCTCCTGCAGCTTGTCCAGACCGGCGCCACACTCCTCCTGCCCACCTTCAATGCCAAGATCGTCGACGACGGCCTTGTCGCCGGTAACAGCGAGGTGATTCTGCGCCTGGGCGCCTGGATGCTGGTTCTCACGGTGATCCAGGTGCTTGCCGCCGTGCTCGCAGGCTACCTTGGAGCGATTGTCGCCATGAAGGTTGGCCGCGGGCTGCGGCGGGAACTCTTCGACAAAATTCATTCCCTGCCCGATCAAGACGTCGCAGCCTTCGGACCGGCCAGCCTCGTGGTCAGGACCACCAATGACGTCCTGCAGCTGCAGAACATCACGGTGCTCGTTTTCGGCATGCTGGTGGCAGCGCCCGTCATGGGCATCGGAGGCGTGATCCTTGCAGTCGAACAGGACGTAGCCCTGTCCTGGATCGTTTTCGCCATCGTTCCAGTGCTGCTGATCATCATGCTGTTGATTGTCCGCAAGCTCGTCCCGCTGTATCGCGAGGGCCAAGGACTGGTGGACCGGATCAATGGGGTCCTCCGCGAACAGATCCTGGGGACCGCGGTCATCCGTGCCTTTGTCCGCCAGCCGTTTGAGATGAAACGGTTCGAGGCCGCCAACGACGCCCTGACAAAGAACAATCTCCATTCTGCCCGGATCGTCGCGGCCATGCTTCCGCTTGTCATGACCGTGGTCAACCTTTCGTCCGCGGGCGTGGTCTGGCTTGGCGGGCACCGCATCATCGCCGGCGACATGCAGCTGGGTGCGCTTACTGCATTCATCGCCTACATCATGCAGATCCTCCTCGCGATCATGATGGCAATGTATGTATTAAGCACGGCGCCCCGCGCGGCTGTCAGCGCTGAACGCGTCACCGAAGTGCTCGATACGGAATCCGAAATGGTCCTGCCGGGAAACACCGCCGGTGGGATGGTGGCTCGCCCCTCGCGGTCGGAAGGCCTGCGCTTCGACAACGTCGTTTTCGCCTACCCAGGAGCCGAAACGCCCGTATTGGACAGCATCACCTTCCACGCGGCTCCGGGGACGACGACGGCGGTCATCGGCTCCACGGGAAGCGGCAAGTCGACCATCGTCAGCCTTGTGCCGAGACTCCTCGAGGTAAGCAGTGGAAGCATCTCGCTCGATGGCCGGGACATCGCGACCTTTCCGCTCGCGGCTTTGCGTGACCAGCTCGGCGTCGTGCCCCAGGAGAGCTGGCTGTTCCGCGGCACCATCGCCGAGAACCTTCGGATTTCACTACCGTCGGCGACGGATTCGCAATTGTGGCATGCCCTTGAGACGGCCCAGGCCGCGGATTTCGTGAACGAGTTGCCTCAAGGACTGGAAACCACGTTGTCCCAGGGCGGCGCCGGTCTGTCCGGCGGTCAGCGACAGCGCTTATGCATAGCCCGTGCAATTCTGCGCCGCGCATCCGTCTACCTGTTTGACGATAGCTTCTCAGCGCTGGACACAGTGACGGAAGCAAAGCTCCGTGCCGCGCTTGAACCGGAACTCCGCGGTGCGACCGTCATCCTTGTCGCCCAGCGCGTCAATACGGTGGTGTCGGCGGACCAGATACTGCTCATCGACGAGGGCCGCCTGGTGGCACAAGGAACTCACGACGAACTTCTTGAGTCCTCGGAGACCTACCGGGAAATCGTAGCGTCCCAGCTGGAAACGGAAGAAGCCGCGTGAGCAGCGAAGGCGAGCACCTCGCCGTCACAGCGAAACCGTCGCGTGCGCTCCTCCGCCTGGTGGGCTTGATGAAGCCCTCCAAGGGAATCATGACCACGGCGATCCTGTGCATCTGCGGCTTTGTCACGCTCAATGTCGCCGCCCCCAAGATACTCGGTGACGCCACCGACGTCATCGCGGCCGCGGTGTTCGGCGCGCAGTTCGACGCCGGGCGCTTCGTCTTCCTGTTGCTCCTGGCCGCAGGCATGTATTGCGTCACCTCGTTGCTCAGCTGGGCGCAGGGCCGCCTCAACGCCCTCGCCGTGCAGCGGCTTGCATACGACCTCCGTGAAGCCGTGGAAGCGAAACTGCACCGGCTTCCCGTGGCCTATTACGACGGCCGCTCCCGGGGCGATGTCTTGAGCCGCGCCACGAACGACCTCGACAACGTGTCGCAGACGCTCAACCAGCTCCTTTCCCAGCTCCTGACCTCAACGCTGATGGTCATCGGTTCCCTCGGGATGATGCTGCTGCTTTCGCCGCTTCTAGCCGTCGTGTCCCTGCTGGCCGTTCCGGTTTCGGCGCTGGCGTCGATTGTCGTGACCCGACGCTCGCAGAAATACTTCGTCCGGCAGTGGGAAGCCACGGGGGACGTGAACTCCCTCGTGGAGGAGACAGCCACAGGTCATGAGACCATCAAGCTTTTCAACGCCCAGTCGTCGATGGCCGTCCGCTTCGCTGACCACAACGACGGCCTGTACGCCGCTAGTTCCAAGGCGCAGTTCGCTTCGGGGTTGCTGGTACCCCTCATGGCCTTCGTATCGAACGCCAGCTACGTGGGGGTTGCCATTGTTGGTGCACTCCAGTTCCTCGCCGGGGCGATGACCATCGGCGGCATTCAAGCGTTCATCCAATTCAACCGGCTCTTCAGCCAGCCGCTGGGCCAGATCGGCGGAATGGCCCAAGTCCTGCAATCGTGCGCAGTGTCCGCCAGCAGGGTCTTCGAGCTGTTGGACGCCGCTGAACTAACACGGGAACCGGCGGAACCGGACGGCGGCGCGCGCGCCGATGCCGGTTCGGGCTTCGATTCCCGGTTTGATGCCCCTTCGGGGAGGGTGGCCTTTGAACGTATCTCCTTCAGCTACAGGCCGGAAGCGCCCCTGATCGAGGACCTGTCCTTCCACGTGGAACCCGGACAGACGGTGGCAATCGTCGGGCACACTGGAGCGGGGAAGACCACGCTGATCAGCCTCCTCATGCGTTTCCACGAACTCGGCTCCGGCAGGATCACCATCGACGGCGTGGACATCGCCAGCATGGGACGTGATGCACTCCGTCGGAATTTCGGCGTCGTTCTCCAGGATCCGTGGATTTTCACCGGCACCATCCGGGAGAACATTGAGTATGGACTTCCGGGCGCCAGCGAGGCAGAGATCGTGGCCGCAGCCGAGGCGAGCCATGTTGACCACTTTGTCCGCTCGCTGCCCAACGGTTACTCAACCATGCTCAGCAACGGAGGAGATCCCCTCAGCCAGGGCCAGAGGCAATTGCTCAGCATCGCGCGCGCACGGCTCTCGGGCCGCCCGATTCTGATCCTGGACGAGGCGACAAGTTCGGTGGATACCCGCACGGAAGTCCTTATCCGCCAAGCGATGCACAGACTGCGGAGCAACAAGACCTCATTCGTCATTGCGCACCGCTTGTCCACCATCCGCGACGCTGATCTAATTCTCGTCATGGACCACGGACGGATCGTTGAACACGGCACCCATCATTCGCTATTGGCGCTTGGCGGGCACTACACCCACTTGCACGAAGCTCAGTATGCCGCCGGTGGCGACGAACTCGCCGCGATGCCGGTGAAGTCCGCGAAGCATCGCGCCGGCCAGGGGGAGAGGGAAGCCTCATGAGTCCGCTTGAGTTTCCCGGTTCGTGGCGTCCCAGTCAGTCCAGCACGGTCGCCTTGTATGAACAGCTTCGGCTCCGCATCATCGAGTTGGCCGACGGCGGTACCTTGGCTGTCGGTACCAAACTTCCCGCGGTGCGCAGCCTGGCCGAACAGCTGGATGTCGCCCCCCACACGGTGGCCCGGGCGTACAAGGAACTTGAAGCTGCCGGGGTAGTCGCCACCCGTGGCCGCAATGGAACCGTGGTGTGCGCCCGGGATGACCGCTGGAGCGCATTGGCAGCCGTGGCTGCGAGCTACTCGGCGGCGGCCAAAGCGCAGGGCGCCAGTTTCGCGGAGGCCGTGCAGCTTCTGGCGGCCGCCTACGACGCCGATTGATACCTGTCGGTAGGCCGTGGGAAGCCACATGGAAATTCGAAGAAGTTTTCGATTAGCATTAGTGGGTGCCTAAAGCCGTAGCTGAAGTCCCCGCCGTCGAATCCTTCGCAAGCGTTACCTCGCATCAACCTGCCACGCCGGTAAGACATGACCTGTCCCGGCTCGTGGTCAAGGGAGCGCGTGAACACAACTTGCGCAACGTCGATCTTGACCTTCCCCGTGACGCCATGATCGTTTTCACGGGCTTGTCAGGATCAGGCAAGTCGTCCTTGGCCTTCGACACCATCTTCGCCGAGGGCCAGCGCCGGTACGTGGAGTCCTTGTCGGCCTATGCCCGCCAGTTCCTGGGCCAAGTGGACAAACCGGACGTGGATTTCATCGAAGGCCTTTCCCCGGCGGTCTCGATCGACCAGAAGTCGACGAGCAAGAACCCGCGTTCCACCGTGGGCACCATTACTGAGATCTACGACTACATGCGCCTTCTCTGGGCACGAGTCGGCCGGCCGCATTGCCCGGTGTGCCACGAACCGATCACGCGCCAGACGCCGCAGCAGATCGTCGACCAGCTGCTCGAACTCGAATCCGGAACCCGCTTCCAGATCCTTGCTCCCGTTGTCCGCGGACGCAAGGGTGAATTCGTCGAGCTCTTCAAAGAGCTCACCGCCAAGGGATACTCACGTGCCCGGGTGGACGGAGATCTCGTCCAGCTGAGCGATCCGCCCAAGCTCGGCAAGCAATTCAAGCACTCCATTGAAGTGGTGGTGGACCGGCTGGTGGTCAAGGAAGGGATCAGCCAACGGCTGACCGACTCGATCGAAACCGCGCTTGGACTTGCGGAAGGCCGGGTGCTGGTCGAGTTCGTGGATCTCGACGCCGAGGACCCCGCACGGATCCGGGCCTTCTCCGAAAACCTTGCGTGCCCCAATGAGCACCCGCTGGCCATCGACGAAATCGAGCCCCGCTCCTTCTCGTTCAACAACCCCTTCGGCGCATGTGCCGCCTGCAGCGGCATCGGCACCAAGCTTGAAGTCGATGAAGAATTGGTGGTCCCCAACCCGGAACTTTCCTTGAACCAGGGGGCCATCGCGCCTTGGTCGCTGGGTACTGCCACCACGGAGTACTGGAACCGGCTCCTTGAGGGCCTGGCCTTGGAGCTCGACTTCTCCATGGACACCCCGTGGGAGAAGCTGTCGCAGGAAGTCCGGCAGACGGTGCTGCATGGCAAGGACCACAAAGTAGTTGTCCAGTACCGCAACAGGTTCGGCCGGGAGCGCAAGTACAGCACCGGCTTCGAAGGCGCGATCCAGTACGTCCACCGCAAGCACGGCGAGACGGATTCCGACTGGGCACGCGACCGCTACGAAGAGTACATGCGGCAAGTTCCCTGCCCTGCCTGCAACGGTGCCCGGCTTAATCCGGCGTCGCTGTCCGTTCTGATCAACGGCAAGTCCATCGCCGAAGTGGCAGCCCTTCCGATGCGTGACTGCGCCGATTTCCTCGGCAGCCTCACTCTCACCGACCGCGAGGCCCAGATTGCCCACCAGGTTCTCAAGGAAATCCAGGCACGCCTGACGTTCCTGCTCGATGTGGGGCTCGAATACCTGAATCTCGAACGGCCGTCCGGGACCTTGTCCGGCGGTGAGGCCCAGCGCATCCGGCTTGCCACGCAGATCGGCTCCGGCTTGGTCGGCGTCCTGTATGTCCTGGACGAGCCGTCCATCGGGCTGCACCAGAAGGACAACCGCCGCCTCATCGAAACGCTCACCCGGTTGCGCGATCTCGGCAACACGCTGATAGTCGTCGAACACGACGAAGACACCATCCAGGAGGCCGACTGGGTGGTGGACATCGGACCTGGCGCCGGCGAGCACGGTGGCCAAGTGGTGCACTCCGGTTCTTACAAGGAACTCCTGGAAAACACGAACTCGCTGACCGGCGACTATTTGTCCGGACGGCGTAAGATCGACATCCCGGCGAAGCGACGCAAGTATGACAAGAAGCGCGAGCTCAAAGTCATCGGCGCACGCGAAAACAACCTGAACAACGTTGACGCCACGTTCCCGCTGGGTCTCTTCACGGCCGTCACGGGCGTCAGTGGTTCAGGGAAGTCCACCTTGGTGAACGAGATCCTCTACAAGGTTCTCGCCAACAAGCTCAACGGTGCAAAGCAGGTCGCCGGCCGGCATCGTTCCGTGGCAGGCCTTGAGCACCTCGACAAGGTGGTCCACGTGGACCAGAGCCCTATCGGGCGGACCCCGCGTTCCAACCCCGCCACGTACACCGGGGTCTTCGACAATATCCGGAAGCTTTTCGCGGAAACCACCGAAGCCAAGGTCCGCGGATACCAGCCTGGCCGCTTCTCCTTCAACGTCAAGGGCGGCCGCTGTGAAGCATGCTCCGGCGACGGCACCCTGAAGATCGAGATGAACTTCCTGCCGGACGTATATGTTCCGTGCGAGGTGTGCCATGGCGCCCGGTACAACCGGGAAACCCTCGAGGTCCATTACAAGGGCAAGACCATTGCGGACGTCCTCAACATGCCCATCGAGGAAGGTGCCGAGTTCTTTGCCGCTTTCACCCCCATCGCCCGGCATTTGAACACCCTCGTCGACGTCGGTCTCGGCTATGTGCGGCTCGGTCAGCCTGCCACTACGCTTTCCGGTGGCGAGGCGCAACGCGTGAAGCTGGCCTCGGAACTGCAGAAGCGTTCGAACGGCAGGAGCGTCTATGTTTTGGACGAGCCCACTACAGGCCTCCATTTCGAGGACATCCGCAAGCTGCTCATGGTGCTGCAGGGGCTGGTGGACAAGGGCAATACGGTCATCACCATCGAACACAACCTTGACGTCATCAAATCCGCCGACTGGATCGTGGACCTTGGCCCCAATGGCGGCTCAGGCGGCGGGCGCGTCGTGGCAACGGGCACGCCGGAACAGGTTGCCAAGTCCACGGAAAGCCATACCGCTACCTTCCTCGCGGAGATTCTCGGCTAGTCCCGTGTGAACGGCCGGGGAATATTTCGGGGACGATCGAAGTATTCCTTGGCCGGCATGTGAGTTTCAGGCATGCCTCAACTCGTGAGAAACTAACCCGGTGACTCAAACAATGGTGCCCGTAATCTTTGATCTGGACGGCACCCTTGTCGATCCTGCAGGTGGCATAACAGGCGGCATCGCCGCGGCCCTGGGCGAAATGGGCCTCCGTGTGCCGGATCAAGCCGTGCTGGACTCCATGGTTGGACCCAAGCTCAGCGATTCGCTGGAACACATTGCCGGGGTTCCCACAGGAAAAGTCGACGACGTCATTGGGCTGTACCGCAGCTATTACCGTTCCGTCGGAATCGCTCAAAGCCGGCTCTATCCTGGTATCCGGGAGCTCCTGCAGTTCTTCGCAGAATCGCGGCGGCCGGTTGCGGTGGCCACCCAGAAACCCCAAGGCTTGGCGCACATCGTGTTGGAGCACCACGGCATTGCCGGCTTCTTTGCCTCCATCTGCGGTGCGCCGGACGACGAGTCAATGGCCGCCAATACAGCTCCGGGTAAGGTGGCAATTGTTGGTGCCGCGCTGGCCACGTTGCGTTCCCAGCCTGCGGTGATGGTCGGAGACCGCCACCAGGATGTTGCCGGTGCCATGGCCAATGGCCTTGACTGCATCGGGGTCAGTTGGGGATTTGCGCCCGACGGCGAACTTCAGGAGGCAGGCGCCGTCGCCGTTGTGGACACGGCGGCACAGCTGCTGAAGAAGATCGAAGAACTTGACGCTGTCCGCGCGGCGGCCCTGAGCGAGGTGCAGAACGATGGAAGCCTTTGATGTCATCCGCTGGACCACGCGCGGACTGATTTCCAGCACTTGCCGGCCCACGGTCATCGGGCTGGAAAACGTGCCCAAGGAAGGGCCCTTCATTGTGGCCCCGAACCATTTGTCTTTTCTGGACAGTGTGATCGTCCAGGCCTTGATGCCGCGACCGGTGGGCTTCTTTGCCAAGGCCGAGTACTTCACCACCAAAGGCTTCAAAGGCCGCGCGATGAAGGCGTTCTTCCAGGCGGTTGGATCCATTCCGGTGGAACGCGGAGAGCAAGCAGCCAGTGTGCAGGCCCTCAAGACCCTCCTGGACATCCTGGAGAACGGCCGGGGCATCGGCATCTATCCGGAGGGGACCCGCTCCCGGGACGGCTTGCTCTACCGCGGGCGTACCGGGGTCGGCTGGCTCGCCCTGACTACGGGGGCGCCTGTGGTGCCGGTCGGCCTCATCGGCACGGACAAGCTGCAGCCCGTGGACCGCAACACCGTCCGTCCGCAGCATTTCACCATGAAGGTCGGCGAGCCGCTGTACTTCGAGAAGACCGGTCCGGACCATTCCCTGCCGGCCAGGCGCGAAGTCACTGACAAGATCATGGATGCCATAGCGGTATTGAGCGGCCAGGAACGTTCCACCAGCTACAACCAGAGCAAGTCCGCGGAGTAGCTTCGGCGGGCCGGCCGGCCCGTACGGGGGAGTGCGATTCCCTTACTAGACTGGATCTGTGGCAGATCCAGCGAGTTATCGACCCCAGACGGGAGAAATCCCCACCACCCCCGGCGTCTATCGGTTCCGGGATCCGCACGGCCGTGTCATCTACGTTGGCAAGGCGAAGAACCTCCGCTCCCGGCTGAACTCGTACTTCGCCAACCCTGCGGGCTTGCTGCCGAAGACGCATGCGATGGTGCACGCGGCCAGCAGCGTCGAATGGACGATGGTGGGCAGCGAACTTGAGTCGCTTCAGCTCGAATACACCTGGATCAAGGAATTCAAGCCCCGCTTCAACGTCGTCTTCCGCGATGACAAGACCTATCCGTACCTCGCCGTGAGCATGGGGGAGAAGCTCCCGCGGGTCCAGGTCATGCGCGGGGAGCGCCGCAAGGGCACCCGCTACTTCGGGCCGTACACGGCCGGCGCAATCCGCGAAACCATGGACACCTTGCTGCGGGTCTTTCCGGTCCGCAGCTGCAGTCCCGGCGTGTTGAAGCGCGCCCAGGCCAGCGGCCGGCCATGCTTGCTGGGCTACATCGACAAATGCTCGGCCCCGTGTGTCGGCCGTGTCACCGCCGAGGAACACCGGGCCATCGCGGAAGACTTCTGCTCGTTCATGGGTGGCGAAGCCAAACGCTTCATCACCCGCCTTGAAAAGGACATGGGCGCCGCCGTCGCAGAGCTGGACTACGAACGGGCAGCCCGGCTCCGGGATGACATCATCGCCCTCCGCAAAGTGTTCGAGCGCAACGCCGTCGTGCTCTCCGAAGACACCGACGCGGATGTCTTCGCGCTGCACGACGACGACCTCGAGGCTTCCGTGCAGGTATTCCACGTCAGGGGTGGCCGGGTGCGCGGCCAGCGCGGCTGGGTCGTGGAAAAAGTCGAGGACGCCACCACTCCGGAACTCATCGAGCACCTCCTGCAGCAGGTCTACGGAGAGGACAGCGACAACCAGGGCCGCATTCCGCGCGAAGTCCTCGTGCCGGAGATTCCGAGCAACCACCACGAACTGCTTGAATGGCTCGGCGGCCTCAGGGGCGCCAAGGTGGATATCCGGGTGCCGCAGCGCGGGGACAAGGCTGCCCTCATGTCCACCGTCCGCGAAAACGCCGAGCAGGCGCTGAAGCTTCACAAAGTCCGGCGGGCGGGCGATATCACCGTGCGCTCCCTGGCGCTCCAGGAACTGCAGGAAGCGCTCGATCTTCCCGTGCCCCTGCTCCGGATCGAGTGCTACGACATTTCCCATGTGCAGGGCACCAACGTGGTTGCGTCCATGGTGGTGGTGGAGGACGGCCTCCCCAAGAAATCCGACTACAGGAAGTTCTCCATCACGGGTGCGGCGGCAAGCGACGACACCGCTGCGATGCACGACGTCCTGACCAGGCGCTTCAGGCATTACCTGCAGGATAAGTCCGCCCAGCTCCCCAAGAGTGGAGAGGTTCCGCAGCCCGGCGCCGGGGAACCGTCGTCGCCGGATGATGCTGCCCTCACGGGAGCCAAGGCGAAATTCGCCTATCCGCCCAACCTCGTCGTCGTCGACGGCGGGCAGCCCCAGGTGAATGCCGCCGCACGGGCACTCGCGGAGCTGGGGATCGACGACGTTTACGTCGTGGGCCTGGCCAAGCGCCTCGAAGAAGTCTGGTTGCCGGACAGTGACTTCCCGGTGATTCTGCCCCGGACATCGCAGGGGCTCTACTTGCTCCAGCGCATCCGCGACGAAGCCCACCGTTTCGCCATCACCTTCCACCGGCAGAAGCGTGGAAAGGCGATGACGGTGTCCGCGCTCGACGGCGTTCCGGGCCTCGGCGAGGCCAAACGGAAGGCGCTCGTGGCGCATTTCGGTTCCCTCAAGAAGATCAAGGCGGCAACGGCCCTTGAGCTCACTGCCGCGAAGGGGATCGGCCCGGCCTTGGCGGAAGCGGTCGTCAGCCATCTGGCGGCAGCCGGCGCCTCCGGAGAAGCCGCTCCCGCAGTAAACATGACCACCGGCGAAATCCTTGAAATTTAGCTAGGGTAATAAGCGGACCCCTCGTCAAGGGGGCCGGTTATGGACCATCTCAGAAACGGGGAAACTTGATGTCAGAGTCAACAGCAGGATCCGGCGCGGAGCAGGACGGTCTCATCGCCGTCAAGCCTGTCGAAGCGGAACTGCTGGTGGTGACTGGCATGTCCGGAGCAGGCCGCAGCACCGCCTCGGACGCCCTGGAAGACCACGGCTGGTACGTCGTCGAAAACCTCCCGCCGCAGATGCTGGGGACGCTTGCCGAAATCGTCTCGCACGCGCCCCAGTCCATTCCCAAGCTTGCCGTCGTTGTGGACGTGCGCAGCAAAGGACTCTTCACCGATATCAGGACGGCGCTCGGCGCCCTCAGCGCCAGCGGAATCACTTTCCGCGTCCTCTTCCTTGATGCCAGCGACAACGTCCTGGTGCGGCGCTTCGAGCAGGGCCGCCGCCCGCATCCCCTCCAAGGTGGTGGCCGGATCCTGGACGGCATCGCGGCGGAACGCGACGTCCTGAAGGAACTCAGGGAATCGGCCGACGTGGTCCTGGACACGAGTACGTACAACGTCCACGGCCTGGCAACCGCCATCACCGAACTCTTCACCGACACAGGCCCTGTGGCGTTGCGCTTGAACGTCATGAGCTTCGGCTTCAAATACGGGCTGCCCGTGGACGCCAACTTCGTGGCGGATGCACGCTTCATCCCCAACCCGCACTGGGTTCCGAAATTGCGTCCGCACACGGGACTCGACGCCGATGTCAGCGACTACGTCCTGGGGGCCGCGGGCGTGAAGGACTTCGTTGACCGCTACGTCCTTGCCTTGGAGCCCGTCCTGGACGGCTACCGGACAGAGAACAAGCACTACGCCACCATCGCTGTTGGTTGCACGGGCGGCAAGCACCGTTCGGTCGCCGTCGCCGTCGAACTTTCCAAGCGGCTCGCGCAATATCCCCGGGTCACCGTCACCACAAGCCATCGCGATCTGGGTCGCGAATAATGGGGGTCCTGACCGGACCCCTGCCGCTGGTTCCACCGAAGGGCACCCCGGGCAGTCAGCCCGCCAAGGGCCCATCGGTTGTGGCACTCGGCGGCGGACACGGGCTTTCCGCGTCGTTGTCGGCGTTGCGGCTCCTGACCTCCGAGCTCACCGGGATCGTCACCGTTGCCGACGACGGCGGATCCTCCGGGCGGCTGCGCGAAGAGTACGGCGTCCTTCCGCCCGGCGACCTTCGAATGGCGCTGAGCGCCCTTTGTGACGACACCGATTGGGGGCGCACCTGGCGGGACGTCATGCAGCATCGCTTCAAGACTCCGAGCGGACACCGAGGCTCCTTGGACGATCACGCCATGGGGAACCTGCTCATCGTCACCCTTTGGGAGCTTCTGGGCGACGCAGTGGCGGGATTGAAATGGGCAGGCGCCCTTCTGGGTGCCCGTGGCCAGGTCCTCCCGATGTCCACCCAGCCGTTGAACATCGAGGGCGACGTCCGCGTGCCCTTGCCAGGGGGCGGGTACGAGTTCCAGGTCGTCAAAGGCCAGGCCAAGTGCGCCGTTGCCGGATCGCTTGAAAACGTGAGGCTCCTCCCGGAGGACGCGCGCGCGTGCATCGAAGCGCTGACTGCAATCGAGCTTGCGGACTGGATCATTCTGGGTCCCGGCTCCTGGTACACGTCCGTGTTGCCGCATTTGCTGTTGCCCGAAATGCGCCAGGCTTTGTGCGACACTCCCGCCAAACGCTGCCTCACCATGAACCTCGCCATGGACACCAAGGAAACCTCCGGGATGTCCGCCGCGGATCATCTGGATGCCCTGCGCCACTACGCGCCCGAGTTCAGCGTGGACGTCGTCCTGGCCGATCCGACGTCGATATCGGACGTCAAGGAGTTCGAACGCGCTGCCGGGATGATTGGTGCAGAGGTGGTCTTGGGTAAAGTGGGGGCGTCGAGCCGCCGTCCAGTCCACGACCCGCTGCGTCTGGCATCGGCGTACCACGATATCTTCGGGAATAGTTAGGAACATGCGATGGCACTGACCGCATCGGTCAAGGAAGAACTTTCCCGGCTGGACATCAAGAAGTCGTCCGTCCGCAAGGCCGAAGTCTCGGCCATGCTGCGTTTTGCCGGCGGACTGCACATCATTTCGGGCCGCATCGTGATCGAGGCTGAGGTTGACCTCGCCTCCACGGCGCGGCGGCTGCGCGCCGCGATCGCCGAAGTCTACGGGCACCAGAGCGAGATCATCGTCGTCTCCGGCGGGGGACTCCGCCGCGGTAGCCGCTACGTTGTCCGTGTAGTGCGCGACGGCGAATCCCTGGCCCGCCAGACCGGCCTCCTGGACGGCCGTGGACGGCCTGTGCGTGGCTTGCCGTCCGCCGTCGTCAACGGTTCGGCGTCGGACGCGGAGGCTGTGTGGCGCGGCGCGTTCCTGGCCCACGGATCCCTTACCGAACCTGGCCGGTCCTCCTCGCTCGAGGTCACGTGTCCCGGGCCGGAATCGGCGCTTGCCCTGGTGGGGGCCGCCCGTCGCCTCGGTATCCAGGCCAAGGCGCGGGAAGTGCGCGGCGTGGATCGCGTCGTCATCCGTGACGGCGACACCATCGCCGCGCTGCTCACCCGGATGGGCGCCCATGACGCCCTCATGGTGTGGGAGGAGCACCGCATGCGGAAGGAAGTCCGGGCCACGGCCAACCGCCTCGCGAACTTCGACGACGCCAACCTGCGCCGCTCGGCCCAGGCCGCCGTCGCGGCCGGCGCCCGCGTGGACAGGGCTTTGGAAATCCTGGGCGACGACGTTCCGGACCACCTCAAATACGCCGGTGAACTCCGGGTGGCCCACAAGCAGGCCAGCCTGGATGAACTGGGCCGGCTTGCCGATCCGCCCATGACCAAGGACGCCATCGCGGGGAGGATCCGCCGGCTCCTGGCCATGGCGGACAAGCGGGCCGGGGACCTGGGAATCCCGGGTACCGAGGCAAATGTGACCCCCGAAATGATGGACGAATAAAGGACCCGCCCTAGAATCGTCAGGGTGTAGATTTCCGGCCGGTTCGCCGGTCGGATGAACAAAACGAGAGTTACCAACCGGACCCCGGTCCACTACATTGGAGGATTTCGTGACAGAGTACGTACTGCCCGAGCTCGGCTACGACTATGCAGCACTTGAGCCGCACATTTCGGCGAAGATCATGGAGCTGCACCACAGCAAGCACCACGCTGCCTATGTAGCAGGCGCCAACAATGCTTTGGCCCAGTTGGCCGAGGCCCGCGACAAGGGCGACTTCGCCAACATCAACCGCCTCTCCAAGGACCTCGCGTTCCACACCGGCGGCCACATCAACCACTCCGTGTTCTGGAACAACATCTCCCCGGACGGCGGCGACAAGCCCGAGGGCGAGCTGGCTGCAGCCATTGACGACGCCTTCGGTTCCTTCGATGCATTCCGGGCCCAGTTCTCGGCAGCCGCGCTCGGCCTGCAGGGATCCGGCTGGGGCTTCCTCGCCTACGAGCCCATCGGCGGCAACCTCCTCATTGAGCAGCTCTACGACCAGCAGGGCAATGTCGCAGTCGGCACCACCCCCCTGCTCATGCTGGACATGTGGGAGCACGCCTTCTACCTGGATTACGTCAACGTCAAGGCTGACTACGTCAAGGCCTTCTGGAACATCGTCAACTGGGCCGACGTCGCGAAGCGCTTCGAGGCAGCCCGCGCGAACGCCACCGGGCTGATCGTTTTCTAGGGAACTCCGTCCGAACCGGTGAGTGACGCGGAATACACGGGGATGTAACAAACTTCACATTCAGGTGAATTTCGCCCAAATACCGGATTGTCTGCCCCCGCAGTTGCGGGGGCAGACGTAGTTAAACGTAAGATGGGTCACGGAAGGCGGTTAGCCTTCAGCAATGTGGCTGGTCGCCCTCCGATCTGATAATCACTTCTGCCCAATGATGTGCGGGAATTGTTAGTTGGAATCAAGATCCGACTCACTAGGTGTGCTTGCAAGAGCACCAAGGAGACTGAAATAGTGACCACCCGTATTGGTATCAACGGCTTTGGCCGCATCGGCCGCAACTACTTCCGCGCAGCACTCGCCCAGGGTGCAGACCTCGAAATTGTTGCGGTCAACGACCTCACGAGTCCCGAGGCACTTGCCCACCTTTTGAAGTACGACTCCGTCGGCGGTCGCCTGACCCAGACTGTTGAAGTCAAAGAGGGCAACCTCATTGTCGACGGCAGCATCATCAAGGTCCTTGCAGAGCGCGATCCTGCGAACCTCCCCTGGGGCGAACTGGGCGTCGACATCGTCATCGAGTCCACCGGCTTCTTCACCAAGGCTGCGGCCGCACAGAAGCACATCGATGCAGGTGCCAAGAAGGTCCTGATCTCCGCCCCCGCTTCGGACGAAGACATCACCATCGTCATGGGCGTCAACCACGAGCTCTACGACCCCGCTGCACACCACATCATTTCCAACGCTTCCTGCACCACCAACTGCCTCGGCCCCCTGGCCAAGGTCGTCAACGACGCCTTCGGCATCGAGCGCGGCCTCATGACCACGGTGCACGCCTACACGGCGGACCAGAACCTGCAGGATGGCCCCCACAGCGACCTCCGCCGTGCCCGCGCCGCAGCGATCAACATGGTTCCCACCTCAACCGGTGCTGCCAAGGCGATCGGACTCGTCCTTCCGGAACTCAAGGGCAAGCTTGACGGCTACGCCATCCGCGTCCCGGTCCCGACCGGTTCCGCCACGGACCTGACCGTCACGGTTTCCCGCGAAGTGACCGTTGAGGAAGTCAACGCGGCCCTCAAGGCTGCTTCGGAGACCGAGCAGTTCAAGGGCATCCTCAGCTACACGGCAGATCCGATCGTCTCTTCGGACATCGTCGGCGACCCCTCGTCTTCGATCTTCGACTCCGGCCTCACCAAGGTCATCGGCAACCAGGTCAAGGTTGTTTCCTGGTATGACAACGAATGGGGCTACTCCAACCGCCTCGTTGACCTCACGGAGCTCGTCGCATCCAAGCTGGGCTAGGGTAGACACATGACATCTCACACCCTCAACGAACTGATCGCTGAAGGTGTCCGCGGGCGGTACATTCTTGTCAGAAGTGACCTGAATGTGCCGCTCGACGGCTCTACGGTGACCGACGACGGCCGCATCAAGGCCTCCCTCCCGGTCATCGAAAAGCTCTCGGACGCCGGTGCCCGCGTGCTCGTCACGGCCCACCTGGGACGCCCCAAGGGCTCTCCCGAGGCCAAGTATTCGCTCAAGCCGGCTGTTGCACGGCTTGCGGAGCTCGCGCCATTCAAGGTCCAGCTCGCGGATGACACCGTTGGTGAGTCTGCCAAGGAGTTGGCCGGGTCCCTGGACGACGGGGACGTCCTGGTCCTGGAGAACGTCCGCTTCGACGCCCGCGAAACCAGCAAGGACGACGCCGAGCGCGGCGCCTTCGCCGATGAACTCGTGGCGCTGACCGGTGAGAACGGTGCCTTCGTGGATGACGCCTTCGGTGCCGTCCACCGCAAGCACTCCAGCGTGTACGACGTCGCCACGAAACTTCCTTCCTACCAGGGGGACCTCGTGCACACCGAGGTGGAGGTTCTTCGCAAACTCACCACGGATACCCAGCGCCCGTACGTCGTTGTTCTCGGCGGCTCCAAGGTCTCGGACAAGCTCGCGGTGATCGACAACCTCCTGGGCAAGGCTGACACCATCCTCGTCGGTGGCGGAATGCTCTTCACCTTCCTCGCAGCGGTTGGTCACAAGGTCGCGGGCAGCTTGCTTGAAGCTGACCAGATCCCCGTGGTCCAGGACTACCTCAAGCGGGCTTCCGACGCCGGTACCGCCTTTGTCATCCCCACCGACGTCGTGGTCGCAAGCCGCTTCTCCGCTGACGCCGAGCACGAAGTGGTCGCCGCGGACGCGATCGAGGATAGCTCGTTCGGCGCCTCAGGCATTGGCCTGGACATCGGACCGGTATCAGCAGCGGCTTTCGCCGAGCAGATCAAGGCCGCCAAGACCGTGTTCTGGAACGGCCCCATGGGCGTCTTTGAATTCGAAGCCTTCTCGGGCGGCACCCGTGCTATTGCCCAGGCTTTGACCGAGACGCCGGCATTCACCGTGGTGGGCGGCGGCGACTCCGCCGCAGCGGTCCGGACCCTCGGCTTTGAGGACTCCCAGTTCGGACACATTTCCACCGGCGGCGGCGCCAGCCTGGAATACCTTGAAGGCAAGGATCTTCCCGGCCTGAGCGTTCTGGACCGCTAAGGCTACAAGGCCGGCGGGGCGCCCTTCCTGGAAGGAAAGCGCCCCGCCGGCTTCCCTATCTCAACGCATCTTTGGAGCACACGTGACAACTTCTGCCAACGGAAACTTCATCCGCAAGCCCTTCATTGCAGGTAACTGGAAGATGAACATGGACCACGTCCAGGGCATCACTTTGCTGCAGAAGCTGGCATGGACCCTCTCGGACGCCAAGCACGACTACAGCCGGGTGGAGGTTTCGGTCTTCCCGCCGTTTACCGACCTCCGCGGTGTGCAGACCCTCGTCCAGGGCGACGAACTGGACGTCGTCTACGGCGGACAAGACCTTTCACAGTTCGACTCCGGGGCCTACACCGGCGATATCTCCGGCCAGTTCCTCAACAAGCTCGGTTGCGCCTACGTCCTGGTGGGCCACAGCGAACGCCGCACCATCCACAACGAGGACGACCAGGTCCTCAACGCGAAGGTCAAAGCAGCCTTCCGCCACGACGTCACGCCGGTCTTGTGTGTCGGCGAGGGCCTTGAGATCCGCCAGGCCGGCACCCAGGTGGAACACACGCTGGCCCAGTTGCGCGCCGGCGTCGACGGCCTCTCCGCAGATCAGGCAGGCGATCTGGTTGTCGCGTATGAGCCTGTCTGGGCCATCGGGACGGGCGAAGTCGCCGGCCCCGAAGACGCGCAGGAGATGTGTGCCGCGATCCGTTCGGAGCTCGCATCCTTGTTCGACGATGCCGTGGCCGCCAAGACCCGCCTCCTCTACGGCGGTTCGGTCAAGGCCAGCAACGCGGCAGCGATCATGGCCGAAAGCGACGTCGACGGTCTGCTGGTGGGTGGCGCGAGCCTGGACCCCGCCGAGTTTGCTAACATTGTCAGGTTCGAGAGCCACCTCAGCGCGGCTTAGTCCGTTTTAGGTTCCGCTCCCGTTTTCCGTTCTTCTGAAAGGCCGTCGTGGACGTTCTTCAAGTCATTCTGCAGATCCTGCTGGGCATTACCAGTCTTCTGCTGACGCTGCTCATCCTCCTCCACAAGGGGCGTGGCGGCGGGTTGTCCGATATGTTTGGCGGTGGCATGAGCTCAGGATTGAGTTCTTCAGGTGTCGCAGAGCGAAACCTCAACCGCTTCACCATCGTCTTGGGCTGCACTTGGGGCGTCGTCATCATCGGGCTTGGCCTCATCATGCGTTTCACCACGGGCGGAGACTCCTAGCACTGCCGCCGTCGGATCCTCGCACTCGAGGTGTCCTCTCATTAGACTAGGCTGCATGGCCTTCACCGCCATGCAGCCGAACTCTCAAGGGGATCGACGATGGTTCATGGTACTTCTGGATTCCGGGGCACACGGGCCGGCGTAACAGCCGGATCGGCCCCAAGGAACCAATCCGACTCTGTAGTTGGCGAAAACTTGCCGCGTATTCGTGTTCCCTATTGGTGCGCCAAGGGACATGAAACGCGGCTTGTTTTCGTTAAGCTCCCGGAAGATCAAATCCCGATCCGATGGGACTGCCCGAAATGTGGCCTGGTTGCCGTCCGCGAGCAGGGCGAAGCCACCATGGAACGTGCGGACGACGAAGTCTTCAAGAGCCACCTGGATTACGTTAAAGAAAGACGCTCCAGCCAAGACGCGGAGATTGTCCTGGCCGGAGCGCTCAAGCGGCTACGCGCCCGCGGGGTCCTTGCGGACGAGCTGCTGGGGGACACGTGAGGCTGCATTCTCATCGATGAGCCACAGGGTCCTCGAGCGGCCACTGGGACCTGCGGCGGGAACCTGGACCGGGTTGGCCCCGGCAAGGGCCAGTCCGACGGCTCCGGCCTTGTCCTCGCCTGCCACAACCATCCAGATTTCCTGGGCGGAGTTGATGGCGGGCAAGGTCAGCGAAATCCTCGACGGCGGCGGCTTGGGGGAGTTCTCGACCCCCACGACCGTACGGTCCTTCACCCGGATACCCGCTTGCTCAGGGAAGAGCGAGGCAATGTGTGCATCCGGACCGACACCGAGCAGCAGGATGTCGAAACGGGGCAACTCGCCGGCCTCCTCGGGACGGTTGTCCGAAGTGTCCGCGGCGTGCTCGGCTTCGGCCGCAGCCTTGAGCCGCGCCGCGTAGTCCGCCGCGGCCTCGTCCGCGGTGGCGAACTCGTCCGATGAGCCCGGTTCGTGCACGCGGGCCGGGTCCACCGGCAGGCTGGAGAGCAATGCCTCATGCGCTTGGACGGTGTTGCGGTCCCTGCTGTCCTTGCCGACGAAGCGCTCGTCGCCCCACCAGAAGTTCACCCGGGACCAGTCAACTGCGGGCGCAGCGGGCGAGTCGGCCACCGCTTTCAGGGTGCCGATGCCCACGGTTCCGCCGGTGAGGACCACAGTGGCTTCCCCGTGCTTGTCCTGGACGTCCACCAGCTTGGTGATGAGCCGTGCTGCGATCGCGGCCATAAGGACGGCGGAGTCGGGATGGATGCTTACTCTTGGGTCAGCGCTCACTGGGACGGTCACTCCTTGCTATTGGTTCGGGGCAGTCCCATAGTAATCACTTCTCCGAAGACATCGTCCGGATCAAGGCGGCGGAGTTCTTCGGCGAGGCAGTCCCGCAGGCTGCGGCGCGGCAGTGAAATCCGCTGGGCGGGCTGGCCCGGCTGGGTCAGCTCGGCGATGGTCAGGCCGGGACGGACCAGCTGGACGTCGCCTGTGGCGCGGCTCAGCCGTACCCTGCGGATGCCCGTTCCTGCCGGGTCGGCCACGATCTGGACCGGGGCGTCGAGGAAGAGCGTGAGCCAGGCGGCCAGCAAAAGCGTGCTCGGGGAGTCCGAAGCGCCTTCGACGGCGATGGCCGTGACGGGTGATTCGTCCACCTGGTCCAGGGCTGCCGCGAGCTGCAGGCGCCAGTTGGTCAGGCGTGTCCAGGCGAGGTCGGTGTCGCCTGCCCGGTACGTTTTCCGTATCCGGGCCAGCGCTGCCGCAGGGTCGGCCTCGTTGGCGGAGTCCGTGATGCGGCGGTGCGCTATGCGTCCGATGGACGTTTCGCAGGCGTTCTCGGGTGCTCCGTGCGGCCACCAGGCCACGATCGGCGCGTCCGGGAGCAGCAGTGCCGCGACGAGGGATTCGCTTTCCTTGGCGAGCTCGCCGTAGCCGCGCAGCACGATCACCTCGGAGGCTCCGGCGTCCCCGCCCACGCGGATCTGGGCGTCGAGGCGGTTGGGCGCTTCGCTGCCGGCGTCCGCGAGGACGATGATCCGGCAGGGGTGTTCGCGGCTGGCCTCGTTGGCGGCCTCGATGGCTTCTTCCTCGAGGCCGGACTTGGTGACCACCACGAGGGTCAGGACGCGTCCGAGGGCGATCACGCCTCCCTGCTCGCGCAGGGAGGTGATCTTTTTGGAGATCTTGGAGGTGGTGGTGTCGGGAAGATCTACGATCATGGCCTTCTCCAGGTTCGTCCGTCGCGGGCAAGCAGCTCGTCGGCCGAGGCCGGGCCCCAGCTGCCGGGAGCGTAGGGTTCGGGCTGTTCGTCGAGTCCGGCCCAGTATTCTTCGAAGGGGTCCAGGATTTTCCAGGACTCCTCGACTTCCTGGTGCCGGGGGAAGAGCGGGGGCTCGCCCAGCAGCACGTCCAGGATGAGGCGTTCGTAGGCTTCGGGGCTGGACTCCGTGAACGAGTGTCCGTAGCCGAAGTCCATGGTGACGTCGCGGACTTCCATCTGCGTGCCCGGGACCTTGGACCCGAAGCGGATGGTGGCGCCCTCGTCGGGCTGGACCCGGATGACCACGGCGTTCTGGCCGAAGTCGTCCTCGCCGTGGCCGCGGAAGAGCAGGTTGGGTGCGCGCTTGAACACCACGGCGATTTCCGTGACGCGGCGGCCAAGACGCTTGCCTGCCCGCAGGTAGAACGGTGCCCCGGCCCAGCGCCGGGTGTTGATGTCCAGGCGGATGGCCGCGTAGGTTTCGGTCTTGGAATCGGCGGGAATGCCGTCTTCCTCGAGGTAGCCCTGGACCAGTTCGCCGCCTTGCCAGCCGCCGGTGAACTGGCCGCGCGCGGAGTGGCTGGAGAGGTCCTCGGGGAGCCTGACGGCGGCCAGGACCTTTTCCTTTTCGGCACGCAGGTCATCGGCGTTGAAGGAGATGGGCTCCTCCATGGCCGTCAGTGCCAGCAGCTGCAGGAGGTGGTTCTGGATGACGTCGCGTGCCGCCCCGACGCCGTCGTAGTATCCCGCCCGGCCGCCGGTGCCGATGTCCTCGGCCATGGTGATCTGGACATGGTCGACGTAGTTGGCGTTCCAGAGCGGTTCGAACAGCTGGTTGGCGAAGCGCAGCGCCAGGATGTTCTGGACCGTTTCCTTGCCCAGGTAGTGGTCGATGCGGAAGACCGCGTCCGGCGGGAAGACGGACTCCACGATGTCGTTGAGCTTGCGCGCGGACTCCAGGTCGTGGCCGAAGGGCTTCTCGATGACCACCCGGCGCCACTGCCCGTCGCCGGCCTGCGCCAGCCCGTGCTTGGAGAGCTGTTGGCAGACCTGCTCGAAGGCCTTGGGCGGAATTGACAGGTAGAAACCGTGATTGCCGCGCGTGCCGCGGGTCTCGTCCAGTTCATCAAGGGTGGCGCCGAGGCGCTTGAACGCCTGGTCGTCGTCGAACTCCCCCTGCACGAAGCGGATGCCCTCGGAGAGCTGGTTCCAGACGGCGTCGTCGAACGGAGTACGGGAGTGCGCCTTGACGTTCTCCTTGACCTCGTCCGCGAAGTCCTCGTTGCTCCAGTCCCGCCGGCCGAAGCCGACGAGCGCGAAGCTCGGCGGCAACAGGCCCCGGTTGGCGAGGTCGTAGACCGCCGGCATGAGTTTCTTGCGGGCGAGGTCACCGGTGACTCCGAAGAACACCAATGACGAAGGCCCTGCGATGCGGTTCAGGCGCCGGTCCCGGGGATCCCGGAGGGGATTGCGGTGGCTTGCCTTTCCGGTGGACCTGTAACCGATTTGTGTTTCTGGCATGTTTGGGTTTGTGCCTTAGCTTTCGAGCGCGCTGGCCTGGCCGGCCAGTGCGGCGACGATTTCCTGGAGCTGGGCGACTCCGGCTCCACGATCCGTGAGGTGCAGCCGCAGGACCGGACGGCCGTGGTTCTCGAGAACCTGCGCGTCGCCGGCCGCCTGGGCTGCAATCAGTTGACCGAAAGTGAACGGGCGTTCCGGGATGGCGATGTCGCCGGTCGCGGAAGCCGTAACCTGCAGGAACGAGCCGATGGCCGGTCCGCCCTTGTGGAATTGTCCGGTGGAGTGCAGGAAGCGAGGGCCCCAGCCGAACGTGACCGGCCGGCCGCTGACTCCGGCGAGTTCGTCGCGGATGCCTTCCAGTTGAGCGAACGCGATCCGGTCGAAATATGCCTGGACGCTCAGGTAGCCGTCCGTGCCTAGTTCACCGAGGAGCGCCTTGACGGCATCGGCGGCCGTAGCTGCGTCGCCGAGCCACGCACCCCCGCGGACCTCGATCGCGCCGTCGACGAAGTTCGCCGGCGTCGGCTCGGGACGTGCGTCCAGCAGGCCGCGCGCGGCAATCTTGGCTGCCTCGACGTCGGGCTGGTCAAAGGGGTTGATGCCAAGCAGGCGACCTGCCACCGAGGTGGCGAATTCCCAGACGAACATCTGGGTGGCCAGGCCACCGGCGATCGCGGCTTCGTTTTCGCCGAGTTCGACGTCGGACTCCGCACCGACGAGACGGATCACCAAGACGTCGTCCGCGCCGCTGCTGACCTCCGGCGCGGAAGGACCTGCCACAACCGGCAGAACACCCGTGCCGAGCTTGCCGGTGGATTCGGCGATGAGCTGTTCGGCCCAATCGGCAAAGCCGACAATGCCGGAACCGTCTTCGACGATGACGATCTTGTTCCGCAGCGGGGTGGTTCCGCCCAGCGCGGCACCGAGCCGGAGCCCGATGTTTTCGGGGGAGTCCTCGTTGAGGATTTCCGCTGCTTCCTCGGCCTCATCCAGGAACGCCTGGATGTCGACCCCGGCGAGGCCGCTCGGGACCAAGCCGAAAGCCGTCAGGGCCGAAAAGCGACCGCCGACGTTCGGATCCGCGTTGAAAACGGCACGGTAGCCGGCTTCACGGGAGGCCTTGTCCAGCGGGGAACCGGGATCGGTCACGATGACGATGCGGCTCTTGGCATCGATGCCGGCCTCGGTGAAGGCCTGCTCGAATACCCGTCGCTGCGAGTCGGTTTCCACGGTGGAGCCCGACTTGGAAGAGACCACGATGGCGGTCTCGGCCAGGCGGTCCGCGAGGGCAGCACCGACCTGTTCGGGGTCGGTGCTGTCCAGCACGGTCAGCTCGACGCCGGCGGTGCCGGCAATGACCTCGGGGGCAAGCGAAGAGCCGCCCATGCCACACAGGACAATGCGGGAGACGCCTTCGGCCCGGAGGGCGTCCCGGAGTTCCAGGATCCCTTCGACCAAGGGCTGGGAAACGGTTGCCGCTTCCACCCATCCGAGACGGATGGCGGATTCGGATTCAGCATCCGGACCCCACAAAGTGTGGTCCTTCGCGAAAATCCTGGTGGCAATCCGGTCTTCGACAAGTGCCGGGATGTGTTGCTCGATGGCCTGCTGTGCAGCGCCGCTGGCGTCGTAGCTGAGAGTGCTCATGTGGGTTAGGAAGCCTTCCGTGCAGAGGCGAGGGCGCCTTCGACGTCGGCCAGAAGTTCCTTCCAGCTGGCCACGAACTTGTCCAGGCCCTCGGATTCGAGGATTGCGACGACGTCGTTGTAGGAGATGCCGAGGCCCTCCAATGCGTTGAGGACGCTGTTTGCTTCCTCGTAGGTGCCGGAGACGGTGTCACCCGTGACGACGCCGTGGTCGAACGTGGCGTCGAGGGTCTTTTCCGGCATGGTGTTGACGACGCCGGCGGCGACCAGTTCGGTCACGTACAGGGTGTCCGGGTAGGCCGGGTCCTTGACGCCGGTGGAAGCCCACAGCGGACGCTGGGGGAGCGCGCCGGCTTCGGCCAGGACGGCCCAGCGCTCGGTGGAGAACAGCTCTTCGTAGACCTGGTACGCGAGGCGGGCGTTGGCAACGCCTGCCTTGCCCTTGAGGGCTTTCGCTTCATCGGTGCCGAGGGCATTGAGTCGCTTGTCGATCTCGGAGTCCACGCGGGACACGAAGAAGGACGCCACCGAGTGGATCTTGGAGAGGTCGTGGCCGTTTTCCTTGGCCAGCTCAAGGCCGGACTGGAAAGCGTTGATGACGGCGCGGTAGCGCTCCAGGGAGAAGATCAGGGTCACGTTGACGCTGATGCCCTCGGCCAGGGTTGCCGTGATGGCGGCTAGGCCTTCAAGGGTTGCCGGGATCTTGATGTGGACGTTGTCCTTGTTGACCTTCTTGTACAGGTGCTTGGCTTCGGCGATGGTGCCTTCGGTGTCCCACGCCAGGCGGGGATCCACCTCGATGGAGACACGGCCGTCCACGCCCTTGCTCGCTGCCGCGACCGGAGCGAAGAGGTCGCAGGCATCGGCGACGTCGGTGGTGGTGATCTCGAAGACCGTCTCTTCGACCGACGAGCCCTTGGCAGCCTCTGCGGCAATCACGGCGTCGTAGTCGCTGCCGGCGGTGATGGCGGCGTGGAAGATCGACGGGTTGGTGGTGACACCAACCACGTTCTTCTCGTCAATGAGCTTCTGCAGGGTGCCGCTGGCGAGGCGTTCCCGGGAGAGATCGTCAAGCCAGATGGACACTCCGGCGTCGGAAAGCTGCTGGGTGGGAGTCGTAGTCATTTCTTTAATCTCCTTGGAAATCTGTTCGTTGCTGTCGGATTCGTCTCGGTCGCGTTTTCAGCTACCGAGACCCGCGAGGGAGTCCTTGGCGGCGGCGGCGACTGCTTCTGCCGTGATGCCGAACTCCTTGAAGAGGCGCTTGTAGTCTGCCGAGGCGCCGAAGTGCTCGAGGCTGATGGAGCGTCCGGCGTCGCCGACGAATTCCTTCCAGCCCAGTGCCAGGCCGGCTTCGACCGAGACGCGGGCCTTGACGGCGGCCGGGAGCACGGACTCGCGGTACGCGGAGTCCTGCTTGTTGAACCACTCGACGCACGGCATGGAGACGACGCGGGCGGCGATGCCTTCGGCCTGGAGCGCTTCGCGGGCGTTCACCGCGAGCTGGACTTCGGAACCGGTGCCGATGAGGATGACGTCGGCCGGGACCGTGACGCCGTCCTTGGATGCCTCTGCCAGGACGTAGCCGCCCTTGGCGACGCCGGCGGTGGAGCCGAAGGTGTCACCCTCGGCAAGGCCTTCGCCGCGTGCGTAGGTCGGGATGTTCTGCCGGGTCAGCACGATGCCTGCCGGGTTTTCGTGGTTCTCCAGCATGGTCTTCCATGCTGCGGCAACCTCGTTGGCGTCGCCGGGGCGGACAACGTCCAGGCCCGGGATGGCGCGGAGGGTCGACAGCTGTTCCACCGGCTGGTGGGTGGGGCCGTCCTCGCCCAGGCCGATCGAGTCGTGGGTCCAGACGTACAGCGACGGGACGCCCATGAGGGCGCCGAGGCGGATCGCGGGACGCTGGTAGTCGCTGAAGATCAGGAAGGTTCCGGAGAACGCCCGGGTCCGGCCGTGCAGCGAGATGCCGTTCACGATCGACGCGGCGGCGTGCTCGCGGATACCGAAGTGCAGCACCCTGCCGTACGGGTTGCCCTTCCAGGCGCCGGTGGAGCGCGAGGCAGGGATGAACGACGGCGAACCCTCGATGGTGGTGTTGTTGGACTCGGCGAGGTCGGCGGAGCCGCCCCACAGTTCCGGAAGGACCGGGCCGATCGCGTTCAGGACCTTGCCGGACGCGGCGCGGGTAGAAACTTCCTTGCCTGCTTCGAAGACCGGCAGCGCGGCGTCGAGCTCGACCGGAAGCTTCTTGGCCTCGATGCGCTCAAGCAGTGCCGCGCCCTCGGGGTTGGCGGTCTGCCACGCCTCGAAGGATGCCTGCCATTCGCTGCGCTCAGCTGCACCGCGTTCGACGACGGCACGGGCATGTGCCAGGACGTCCTCGTCAACCTGGAAGGAACGCTCGGGGTCGAAGCCCAGGACTTCCTTCAGTGCTGCGACTTCTTCGGCACCGAGGGCGGAACCGTGGATCTTGCCGGTGTTCTGCTTCTTGGGTGCCGGGTAGCCGATGATGGTGCGCAGCGAGATGATGGACGGCTTGGACGTCTCGGCCTTCGCGGCGAGCAGGGCGCCGTAGAGCTCCTGGACGTCTTCGACGTATTCGCCGGTCTTGGTCCAGTCCACGCGCTGGGTGTGCCAGCCGTAGGCTTCGTAGCGCTTGAGGACGTCTTCGGTGAAGGCCACGTCGGTGTCGTCTTCGATGGAGATGTGGTTCTCGTCGTAGATCACCACGAGGTTGCCTAGTTCCTGGTGGCCGGCCAGGGAGGAAGCCTCAGAAGTCACGCCTTCCTGGAGGTCGCCGTCGGAGGCAATGACCCAGATGGTGTGGTCGAACGGGCTCTCGCCGGCGGGAGCATCGGCGTCGAACAGGCCGCGCATGCGGCGCTGCGAGTAGGCGAAGCCCACCGAGGAGGCCAGGCCCTGGCCCAGAGGGCCGGTGGTGATCTCGACGCCGGCGGTGTGCTTGTATTCCGGGTGGCCGGGGGTCAGCGATCCCCAAGTGCGCAGGGCCTCGAGGTCCTTCAGCTCCAGGCCGTAGCCGGAAAGGAACAACTGGATGTACAGGGTCAGCGATGTGTGTCCGGGGGACAGGATGAACCGGTCACGGCCGATCCAGTCCGGGTGCTTCGGGTCGTGGCGCATCAGCTTCTGGAACAGCAGGTAGGCGGCCGGTGCAAGGCTCATGGCCGTGCCGGGGTGACCGTTGCCGACCTTCTCGACGGCGTCAGCGGCCAAAACGCGGACGGTGTCCACGGCGCGCTGGTCCAGGCTTGTCCAAGTCAGTTCTTGCTCTTCCAAATGTGGCACGTAAACCGAGCCCCTCTCTGTGCTGACGGCTGGTGACGGCACATGGCAAGCCTCGGGCACAAGATGGCGCCCGCTGCGAAGTTCCTACCAGCCGTTCACCATTGAAACGTTGATCTATCATCCAGACATGCAAGTCTGAGAATACGCTTTCTCAGAAAACTTGCGTGAGCTGATCTGCAGACAGCTTAGCCCGGTTCGCCACCCCGAATGGTGGGAATCTCAAAAAATGGACGCATATTCCGTTTTATGAATCACGGCGGCGGCAAAGTGCCGGTGAACTTTCGGAAACAGAGGAAAGTTCCGGGTGCCGTGGCGTCGGACAGGCCACGGTATGATATCTGGAGGCCGAACCGGGGTGCCGCCACCGCGGGAAACCCGCCTTGACAACACCAGCAAAGAACAGAGTGACTGCCAACGTGAGCACAACAGATACGCCCCTCAATGCTTCCCCGGTTGTGGGGAAGCGCGGAATGTCCCGTAAGTTCAAGGCGTATCTGGCACTGACCAAACCCCGCGTGATCGAATTGCTGCTGGTCAGCACCCTGCCCACCATGATCTTCGCGCAACGGGGCTTCCCCTCCATCGGCTTGATTCTGGCCACGTTGGTGGGCGGCGCCTTCGCCGCCGGCAGCGCAGGGGTCTTCAACTGCTACATCGACCGGGACATCGACAAGTTGATGCACCGCACCGAAAAGCGGCCCCTCGTGACGGGCGAAGTCACCCCCCGCGAAGCACTCGTCTTCGCGTGGATCCTTGGAGCTGGCTCCATCGCTATCCTCTGGTTCGGGGCCAACCCGCTGTCGGCGTGGCTCGGTCTTGGTGCGATTGTTTTCTACGTTGTCATCTACACGATGATCCTCAAGCGCCGCACGGCACAGAACATCGTGTGGGGCGGTGCGGCCGGCTGCTTCCCGGTGCTGATCGCCTGGGCGGCGGTGACGAACACTGTCGAGTGGCCCGCCGTCGTGCTCTTCATGGTGATTTTCCTGTGGACTCCTCCGCACTACTGGCCGTTGTCCATGCGGTACGGCGAGGACTACCGCAACGCGAACGTCCCCATGCTGGGCGCCATCGCCGGTGCCAAGGTGGTTTCCGTCCAGGTGGTTCTGTACGCCTGGGCCATGGTGGTGTGCTCGCTGCTCTTGGTGCCGGTGGGCCGCGCGGGCTGGGTGTACACCGTCGCCGCAGTCATCGCGGGTGCTTGGTTCCTCTATGAATCCCACGCCCTCTACAACCGGGCGCAAGGCGGCGACGTCTCGAACAAGGGAGCCATGAAGGTCTTCCATGGTTCCATCAGCTACCTGACGCTTCTCTTCATTGCCCTCGCGGTGGACCCGTTCATCGGTTCCCCGATCATCGGCGGCTGACGCCCGCGTCACCGCAGGACACCCGCTCACTTATAGGGCCGTTTTCCCAAACGCCCGCTCACTTTCAGGGGTAAAACAGAAGACCCTCCCTTACGTCGCATGACGTGAGGGAGGGTCTTTCCTTTGGCTTGCGCAGCGGCCATCAGCCGCCAGCGGCTAGAGCTTCGGGCTGAACCGTGCCACGTCCGCCGCGTTCGTGGCGGCACTCATGAGCAGGGCGGCACCCAGCATGTGCGCGCCTACAAGGAGGGCGGGGATCCCGTTGTAGTACTGTGCAAAGCCAATGACGGCCTGCAGGACCGTCACGCCGAGCAGCAGCAGCGCCGCGGTGCGGAACGCGCCGCTGATTCCCTTGCGCAGGACGAAGTAGACGGCGAAGACGGCTCCCGCCGTGATGAGGTACGCCGGTACTGCGTGGATGTGCGAGAAGAGATCCCAGTCGAGATCGTTCCGCGGCGCGTTGGCGTCCCCGGCGTGGGGTCCGGCGCCAGTCACCACGACGCCGAGGCACACCGCAACTGCCGAGAAGAACGCGACGGCGGTCATGACAGGGCTCATGGCGCCCGGAATCGCGGCCAACGGCCGTTTCATGAAGCGGCCGGTCCGGCCATAGGCGCGGTTGACCAGGAGCGTGGAGAAGACGACCAGGGCCATGGAAACCAGGAAGTGCAGTCCGACAACCCAGGGGTTCAGATTGGACAGCACGGTGATGCCGCCGATGATGGCTTGTGCCGGAATGCTGGCGAGCAGGCCCACTGCCAGGAGGAAAAGGTCTCGGCGTTCCTTGCGGAGGTTCCACAAATACACCAGCATCAGGACGGCGACGGCCGCCAGGGCGAATGTCAGCATGCGGTTGCCGAATTCGATGAAGCCGTGGATGCCCATCTCCGGCGTGTTCACCAGGGAACCGCTGGTGCAGCGTGGCCATGTCGGGCAGCCGAGCCCCGAGGATGTCAGCCGGACCGCGCCACCGGTGACCACCAGGACCACCTGGCCGATCAGGGACAACATGGCCAGCCTGAGGATGGTGCTATTGACCTCCGTGGGGAGCTTGGCGGTCAACTGCTGGATGGACTTCGGAAGGCGGGAAGCCGTGCTCACAGTTTTCTCAATTCTCGGTACTTAATTCACGCTGACGGTTCAGTTCCACAACGGGACGCTCAGTTCCATTTGAACCAGCGGACGGCGGCCGCGCCAGGGACGATCGTCCACAGGAGCAGCACAAGAACGTAGGGCAGGGACACGCTGCCATGGAGGAAAGCGTCCCTGAGCGACTGCCCCAAGGCCCCCGAGGGCAGGAAGTGCACGATGTTCTGTGCCAGGTCCGGCAATCGCTCGGCAGGAACCACGATTCCGCCGAGGGCGCCCAGCAGGATCCACAGCAGGTTGGTGATGGCGAGGGTTGCCTCCGGCCGGACGGTGCCGGCAACCAGGAGCCCGAGCGCGGTGAAAGCGGCAGCACCGAGAACCAAAAGCCCCAGGCCGGGAAGCCAGCCTTCGGGGCGCGGATGCCAGCCCAGCAACGCGGCTACGGCTCCGATCACCAGGACCTGGAGAACCAGGACGGCCAAGACGGCGAGGATCTTGCCTGCGATGAGGCCGGTCCGGCCCAAGGGAGTGGTCGAGAGGAAGCGGAGCACGCCGTAGCGGCGATCGAAGCCCGTGGCGATACCCTGGCCGGTGAATGCCGTGGACATGGCACACAGGGCGAGAACGCCCGGCGTCGCGATGTCCACGCGACTGGCGCCCAAGCCATCGAGCAGCGGTGTAACGGTGAGTCCCACCAAAGCCAGCAAGGGCATGATCACCGCGAGGATCAGCTGCTCACCGTTCCGGATCATGGTCAAGGTTTCGTAGCGGCCCTGCAGCAGAATCCTGCGCATCAACGGCGCGGGCCCGGCGTGGGGTGTGCTGAGGGCGGGGGTTGCGCTGGTCATCGGATGTCCCTTCCGGAAATGTCCAGGAAAACGTCTTCCAAGCTGCGCGCCTCCAAGCGGAGGGACGCCGGCATGATGCCCTGCTCGGCCCACCAGGCTGTGAGCTTCGCCAGATGCTGCGGCGTCAATGTGCCTGCGATTGCATAGCTGCCTGCCCGGCTTTCGGTGATAGTTAGTTCGTGGCCGATGGCCGCGGCAATGTCGAGGCCGGCCGGGGCATCAAAGAACAGGGTGCGTTCGGTCACCCCGTCCATGGCCTCGTGGCCGTGGCTCAACAAGTCGGCGACGGTGCCCTCTGCGACGTTGTGACCGGCGTCGATGATGTAAACGTAGTCCGCGAGCCTCTGGGCATCATCCATGAGGTGCGTGGTGAGGATGATGCCCATGCCGGCGTCCCGCAGTTCGGCGATGAGCTCGAAGACGATTTGGCGGGACTGTGGATCGAGTCCCGCGCTGGGCTCGTCCAGGAACAGGACTTCGGGGTTGCCGATCAGGGCGGCCGCAAGCGAGAGCCGTTGCTTCTGGCCGCCGGACAAGCGCCGGACGCCGGTGCGGCTGAACGCGTCGATGCCCAGCCGCTCTACGAGTCCGTCCAAGGGAAGCGGGTTTTGGTACATGCCGGCAATGTGCCGAAGCAACGGGATGGGACGGGCCGACGGCGGGAGGCCGCCGTCCTGCAGCATCACGCCGACGCGTGAACGAAGGTTCGCACCTGCTGTGTCAGGGTCTTCGCCGAGGAGTTCGATGCGGCCGCCCGTACGCTTTTGAAGTCCTTGCGCGCACTCTAGGGTTGTTGTCTTACCCGCACCGTTGGCACCGAGCAAGGCGGTGATCTGGCCGCGTTCTGCGAACATTGACAATCCGCTGACTACCCGTAGCATCTTGCCGTCAAGGGAAGCCAGCGGGCCAACGTCCTTGATGAGTCCATCGATGGTGAGGACAGGGGATTCGGGGGATCGCACCAGAGTATTCTACGTGAAGTAGTAGGGGTGCGGCGGGCAAGGTCCCGCAGGCCAGCCTTGCCTTACTGGATGCGCGGACTAAATTACGACATGATTGTGTTGTGTATTCCATGAGGAGTTCTGTTTCCGTGCCCGCAAGGCATAGCGCGGTCATGCCTGTGCCCGGTGGTACAGCCGTTGGCGTGGCTGACGCGGAAGACCGTACCCGGGACCGTGTTCTCAACGCGGTGTTGGAGCACGGCCCAGTCAGTGCGGCTGAACTTGGCGACATGCTCGGCTTCACCCCTGCAGCTGTCCGCCGCCACCTGGATCACCTTCAGCGTGCCGGGGTCATCGAGGTAAAACGCGTCGCCAAGGCGGGTGCCGGTGCGGGCCGGCCGGCCCGTCGCTACGTCCTGAGCTCCCAAGGGCAGTCGAAGCTCGGGGACGACTACCTGAATATTGCCAGTTCCGCGTTGCGGAGGCTCCGGGACCTCGCAGGGGAAGAAGCTGTGAGGGACTATGCGGTGGAGCGCTTTGCGGAGATGGAACAGCGCTACGCACCGGAAGTCGACCTGGCGGGCTCCGACATTGCGGCGCGCGCTGTGGCGCTGTCCAAGGCCCTGAGCAGGGACGGATACGTCGCATCGGCTGCGTCGATTGAGACCAAGGCGCCTTTGCCCGCTTCCCTCTCTAGCGTCCAGCTGTGCCAGGGCCATTGCCCCATCCAACAGCTCGCCGCGGAATTTCCCGTTTTTTGCGACACTGAGACCGAACTTTTTTCCCGTTTGGTCGGCGTCGATGTCCGCAGGCTCTCCACCCTCGCGCAGGGCGGGCATGTCTGCACCACCCACATTCCTACAGGCAGGCCAGCCGCCAAGGAGGCCCTCGGGTTTCCGAAGCTGCAGGCCGCGCCCCATGTCGAATCCAACAATCAGTAAGAAAGGCCGTGATGACGGGTCAATTAGCTGAAGGAACAGCAGAGAAAGCGCTAGCTGACGGTGCTGTGATCTCGGAGATTCTGGAGAAGAATCCCGAGCTGCACGGTATTGGCACCTACGAGTACGGATGGGCTGACAAGAACGACGTCGGCGCGAACGCACGCCGTGGTCTCAACGAAGAGGTAGTCCGCGACATTTCGGCCAAGAAGAGCGAGCCGCAGTGGATGCTGGACCTCCGCCTGAAGGGCTTGAAGTACTTCGACCGCAAGCCCATGCCCACCTGGGGTGCAGACCTCTCAGGCATTGACTTCGACAACATCAAGTACTTCGTGCGCTCCACCGAGAAGCAGGCTGCCACGTGGGAAGACCTCCCCGAGGACATCCGCAACACCTACGAGAAGCTGGGTATCCCGGAAGCCGAGCGCAGCCGCCTCGTGTCCGGCGTGGCCGCGCAGTACGAGTCCGAGGTTGTGTACCACCAGATCCGCGAGGACCTGGAAGCCCAGGGCGTTATCTTCCTGGACACCGACACCGCGCTCCGCGAGCACCCGGAGATCTTCCAGGAGTACTTCGGCACCATCATTCCGGTGGGCGACAACAAGTTCGCGTCGCTGAACACGGCCGTATGGTCCGGCGGTTCCTTCGTATACGTCCCCAAGGGCGTCCACGTTGACATCCCGCTGCAGGCCTACTTCCGCATCAACACCGAGAACATGGGCCAGTTCGAGCGCACCCTGATCATCGCGGACGAGGACTCCTACGTCCACTACATCGAAGGCTGCACCGCTCCGATCTACACTTCGGACTCCCTGCACTCCGCCGTGGTGGAAATAATCGTGAAAAAGGGCGCCCGCGTCCGTTACACGACCATCCAGAACTGGTCCACCAACGTGTACAACCTGGTTACCAAGCGCGCCATCTGCGAAGAAGGCGCCACCATGGAATGGATCGATGGCAACATCGGCTCCAAGGTGACCATGAAGTACCCGGCTGTCTACCTCGTCGGCGAGCACGCCAAGGGTGAGACCCTGTCCATCGCCTTCGCGGGCGAAGGCCAGCACCAGGACACCGGCTCGAAGATGGTCCACATCGCGCCGAACACCAAGAGCTCGATCATTTCCAAGTCCGTGGCCCGCGGTGGCGGTCGTGCAGCCTACCGCGGCCTGGTCCAGGTCCGCGAAGGCGCCAAGCATTCCGCCAACACCGTGCGTTGCGATGCTTTGTTGGTAGACACCATTTCCCGTTCCGACACCTATCCCTACATCGACATCCGCGAGGATGACGTGGTGATGGGTCACGAGGCCACCGTTTCCCGAGTCAGTGAGGAGCAGCTCTTCTATCTGATGTCTCGCGGTATGCCCGAGGACGAGGCCATGGCCATGATCGTGCGCGGCTTCATTGAGCCGATTGCCCGTGAGTTGCCAATGGAATACGCCCTTGAACTCAACCGCCTGATTGAACTGCAGATGGAAGGATCCGTCGGTTAGCAATGACTGAAATCACTACTGAAAAGGCCCGCATCGGCGCGCCATCGGCCAAGCCGTTTATCGACGGATTCACCGAAGAGGGCGAGAACCTCTCACCGGTCAACACCGGCACCAACACGTCTTCCACCTCGGAAAAGACGTCGGAACAGGCACCTTCAGCCGGACCGCTCGCGGGCGCCTCGGCCAAGAGCCACTCCCACGGCGGCGGCGTTGGAATCCCGGACAGTTCGCGCGCAGGTCGGCTGACCTCGTACAAGCTGGCTGACTTCAAGCCCCTCACCGGGTTGGAAGAAGACTGGCGCTTCACCCCGCTCAAGCGGCTTCGCGGCCTTCACAACGAGGTCCTCTCCGGTTCGGCACCGTCCGTCGCCGTTACCGCCCCGGAGGGCGTCGTCGTCGAGACCGTGGGGCGGGACGACGTACGCATCGGCTCCGCGGCCATTCCGGAGGACCGCGTGTCCGCCAATGCCTGGGAGAACTTCACCGAGGCCACCGTCATCACGGTGCCCGCCGAGCTCCAGCTCGACGGCGAAGTGTCCGTCCTGCTGACCGGCACCTCCACTGAAGCTTCCGCCCAGCACATCGTGATCGTCGCTGGCCGCTTCTCGAAGTCCCGGATCGTCCTGGACCACCAGGGCAGTGCGATCGTTTCGGAGAACGTCGAAATCCTTGTCGAAGACGGCGCGGACCTGACGGTCATCTCGCTCCAGGAGTGGAACGACGACGCCGTTCACGCCTCTTCGCAGCAAGCCAAGCTGGGCCGTGACGCCAAGTTCAAGCACATCGTAGTCAGCCTCGGCGGCGACGTCGTGCGCATGACTCCGTCCACGCGCTTCACCGGGCCCGGCGCGGAAGCCGAGATGTTCGGCTTGTACTTCGCCGACGCCGGCCAGCACCTCGAGCAGCGCCTGTTTGTTGACCACGCCGTGGCCAACTGCAAGTCCAACGTCCTGTACAAGGGCGCCCTGCAAGGCCGCAACGCGCACACCGTGTGGGTTGGCGACGTCTTGATCCGCAAGGAAGCCGAAGGCACGGATACCTACGAGGCCAACCGCAACCTGGTCCTGACGGACGGTGCACGTGCCGACTCGGTGCCGAACCTGGAAATCGAAACCGGCCTGATCGAGGGTGCCGGCCACGCCAGCGCCACCGGCCGCTTCGATGACGAGCACTTGTTCTACCTCATGGCACGCGGCATCCCGGAGGACGTCGCCCGCCGTTTGGTGGTCCGTGGCTTCCTCAACGAGATCATCCAGCAGATCAAGGTACCGGCACTCGAAGAGCGCCTCACCGAAGCTGTTGAGCGCGAGCTCGCCGCGAGCGACAACTAATTCAAGCCAAGCAGGGAAAACAGACTATGAGCGAACAGCCACAAGGCGAACTGGTATGCAACGCCAACGAGATCCAGGTCAAGCAGGCGCTGCGCATCCTGATCGATGACTATCCCGTAGCCATCGTCAAGGACTCGATGGGACAGATCCACGCCATCGGCGACACCTGCTCGCATGCGGACATTTCTCTCGCCGAGGGTGAGATCGAAGGCTGCGCGATCGAATGCTGGGGCCACGGCTCCCAGTTCGATCTCCGCACCGGACAGCCCTTGCAGCTCCCTGCCTATGACCCCGTCCCGGTCTTCGCCGTCACCCTCGACGGTGACGACGTCTACGTGGACGTGACCAACGTTGTGAACGGCGCCTCAGTACAGAACTACTGAGCGCCAAGTGCCTAAAGACTTACGAAAGAAAGAAGAGCATGTCTACTCTTGAGATCAAGGACCTGCACGTCAGCATCGAGACGGAGCAGGGCACCAAAGAGATCCTGAAGGGCGTCAGCCTGACCATCAAGACCGGCGAGACCCACGCAATCATGGGCCCCAACGGTTCGGGCAAGTCCACCCTGGCGTCCACCATTGCCGGCCACCCGCGCTACAACGTCACGAGGGGCACCATCACGCTCGACGGCGAAGACGTATTGGCCATGAGCGTTGACCAGCGCGCCCGTGCAGGCGTCTTCCTGGCCATGCAGTACCCCGTAGAGGTTCCGGGTGTCACCATGACCAACTTCCTGCGCACCGCCAAAACGGCAATCGATGGCGAAGCACCTGCCCTCCGCACCTGGACCAAGGACGTCAAGGCGGCCATGCAGCTCCTCCGCATCGACGCCGACTTCGCGCAGCGCAACGTCAACGAGGGGTTCTCCGGCGGCGAGAAGAAGCGCGTGGAGATCCTCCAGCTCGAACTCTTCAAGCCGAAGTTCGCAGTGCTTGACGAGACCGACTCCGGCCTGGACGTCGACGCGCTCAAGGTCGTCTCCGAGGGCGTCAACCGCGCCCACGCCACGGGCAACATGGGTACCTTGCTCATCACCCACTACACCCGCATCCTGCGTTACATCAAGCCGGACTTCGTCCACGTGTTTGTTGATGGCCAGGTAGTCGAAGAGGGCGGCCCTGAATTGGCCGACCGCCTCGAAGAAGAAGGCTACGACCGTTACGCCACGGGCGCCGGCGCAGCCACCATTGCTGCTGCCGCAGCAGCACAGGCCTAGTTAGGACTCCCGCCATGACCGAAATCAACGCGGCTCGCACCAGCCTCGAGGACGTCGAGGAGGCGCTCAAGGATGTCATTGACCCGGAACTCGGTGTCAACGTGGTGGACCTTGGGCTGCTCTACGGTCTGAAGTACTCGGAAGACGACGGGGCTTTGCTCATCGACATGACGTTGACGACCGCGGCCTGTCCGCTGACGGATGTCCTCGAAGAGCAGGTCGGCCAGTCGCTCGACGGCATCGTCGATGACTGGCGCCTCAACTGGGTATGGATGCCGCCATGGGGTCCCGAGCGGATCACAGACGACGGCAAGGACCAGATGCGGGCCCTCGGCTTCAATATCTAGGTCCCCACCGCCTCCCTAGCCTCGCTTCGCTTCGGCCAGGGAACCCTCGGCGGCGGAGGCCCCTGATTACGAGTACGACGACGGCCGGTCACCTTCCAGCGAAGGGGGCCGGCCGTCGTCGTACGCTGAGATATTGCCGATTTGGCGCCCCGAAAGTGCGCTATCGGAGAGATAGGCGTCACAGAAAGCCGCGGACCCGTGGCAGGGGCTAAAATTCGATGATGCCTTTTCTGGAAAAACTTCAGCTCTGGGCCGATGAACGCCCCGACGACACGGCCGTCGTCGTTGGCGGGAAGCGGCTCGACTGGGCTGACCTTCGGGACGCCGCAACCTTGCGCCTCGGGGAGACGGCCGCGACGACGGTACTCGCCGAGCCCAATTCCCTGGACTTCGTGGTGGCGTACACGGCCGCCGTCGCCGGCGAACGGTGCTGCGCCGTGCTCGACCCGCTGTGGCCGAAAGCCATGATCGATGAGGTTACCCAGAGGATCGGAGAAGCAGGGCCCGCCACCGGCCTCCTGCCCGCCTTGGGCGACGAGCTGGCCGACGGCCATGGGGACACCACGTTCCTGATCGGCCTGACGTCCGGAACCACGTCCGTTCCCAAGGCCTTCACCCGTTCACGGCGTTCGTGGCAGGTTTCGTTTGATGCCTCCATCGAATTCTTCGGGCTCACACCGGAGGACAGGACTCTCGCGCCCGGGCCGCTGGCCGCGAGCTTGAACCTGTACGCCCTGTCAGAATGCCTGTACGCCGGGGCGGCCTTCCACACCATGGAGACCTTCGACGTCGGCGATGTCCACGCAGCCATCAGTTACGACGGCGTCACCCGCCTGGTCCTCGTGCCCACCATGCTGCGCCTGTTGAGCGAGCGCGGACTGGCAGGAGGCGTGGATGCATCCGGCGTGCGGAGCATCATCTGCGCTGGCTCGAAGCTGGACGCCCGCACCCTCGAAGCGGCCAGGCGTTGGGCGCCCAATGCTGCAATTTTCGAGTACTACGGCGCGTCCGAGCTCAGCTTCGTTTCCGGAACGCGCCTCGCTGCCGGGGAGCCGCTCGACGCCGGCGGCACCGGAATCGGCCAACCGTTTCCCGGCGTCGAACTCAAGATCATGGACGACGACGGCGCGGAGCGGCCCGAAGGCGCCGACGGGAACATCTGCGTCCGCTCCGGCATGGTCAGCAACGGGTATCTCTGGGGCGACGACGGCCAGGCGCTGCGTTGCTTTGACGGTTGGTACACGGTGGGGGACCAGGGCTATGTGGATTCCGGTGCCCTGCATATCCTCGGCCGTCGGTCCGACATGATCATCACTTCCGGGAGGAACGTCTATCCTCACGAAGTGGAGCTCGCCTTGGCATCGGTTCCCGGGGTTTCGGCGGCCGTCGCGGCCGGGATGCTCGACGAAGTCCGCGGCCAGAAAGTTGTCGCCGGAATCGTTCCCGCCTACGGTTCCGTGACCGCAACCCAAGTGAAGACGGGCCTTGACGGTCTGCTCGCCCGGGACAAGCGGCCCCTGCGGTATTTCACGCTGTCCGAATTGCCCGTGACGGACCGCGGGAAGGTCAGCCGCCAAATGTTGCTCGACTGGATCGAGAACAACGATCCGCGGGCGAAACCCCTTGCCTAGCCGCGAGCCGGGCACAGGGCTGGACCCTTCGCGCCAACCGGTGATCATCGCCGCCCTGCGGACTCCTATTTGCCGCGCCAACGGACGATTGCAGTCGCTTCGCGCCGAAGAACTCCTCTCTCCTGTCCTCCGCTCACTCCTGACAGCCACGGGTGTTGCCGGTTCGGACGTCAGCGACGTCGTGATCGGCAATGCGGTGGGCGGAGGCGGAAACCTGGCCCGGTATGCCGCACTACACGCGGGACTGCCCGTGGGGGTCCCCGGACTGACGGTGGACCGGCAGTGCGGTTCCGGACTCGACGCCATTGCCCTGGCGTCCCGGCTCGTGGCCGCGGGCGGCAATGGCATCTACCTGGCCGGGGGAGTGGAGAGTATCAGCACTGCCCCGCTGCGTGCCAGGCGAAATCCAGACCCCGACGGCGAGCCGGACTTCTACACCCGGGCCGCCTTTGTACCGCCCGAGTTCGGGGACCCGGACATGGGCGTGGCCGCCGAGAACGTGGCACTCGAGTGCGGCATCAGCCGCGAACAGCAGGACGAGTTCGCCCTGCGCAGTCACCAGCGCGCGGTCGCAGCCACTGCCGCGGGCGCGTTCGCCCCGGAAATTGTTCCCCTGGAAGCCGGGGGCGCCGTGCTGCAAGCGGATGACGGACCCCGGGCATCCCTGAAGGCCGGACTCATGGCCCGCTTCCCGCCCGCATTCGTACCGGGCGGAACTGTGACAGCCGGAAACTCATGCTTCGACGCTGACGCGGCCTCCGCCGTCGTGATCACCTCGCTGGAGCGGGCACGGGAACTTGGTGCCGCCGACGGATTGCTCGTCCTGGGCTGCGACACAGCAGGCGTGGACCCGGAACTGCTGGGCATCGGAGCTTCAGTGGCGGCGAAACGGTTGCTGGCCGAGCTTCATCTCAAGCCCGGAGAACTGGACCTCGTGGAATTCAACGAGGCATTCGCTTCGCAGACCCTCGCTTGCCTTGACGCGTTGGGTGTGGAACCGGCACGGGCGAACCTCGACGGCGGAGCGCTGGCCTTGGGACACGCCTACGGTGCGTCGGGGGCTGTCCTGGTGACGCGGCTGCTGGCCCAGGCCCGCAGGATGGCCGAAGAGCAGCCGGGCCGGGAGAGCCTGGCGCTGGCGATGATCAGCATCGCAGGTGGAATGGGCACGGCTGCAATGTTCCGGTACTCGCAGCTGCAGGAGGCTTGACCCGGGCTAGTCGCCGGGCTCGCCAAGGCCGCGCGCGGCCAAGGCGTCGCCGGTCTGCCGCGCATAGGCAACCGTGGTGATGAAAACCGGCAAGACCAGGGCGCGGGGATTGCGTTCAAGGCCACGCGCCCGGGCCGAGTCACGGACATCCGAGAATGCGCCGGCAATGAATGGAAGGCTGCGCAGCATGATGGCGATGGTCAGCGCGAAGCGCTCAGGGTCCGCCCCGAAACGCTGGAACGGCTTGGACAGGGCAACCACCCCGTCCAGCAGTGCCTGCACCGGAGTCGTGACCGTGAGTACCGACGCCGCGACGACGCAGACCAGCACATTGAGCACGATCCGCGCGGCAACGGGGCCGCCCAGCTGCCACCATTGGAAGGCGCCGATCGCAACGAGGATGGGCGTCACGAGCCACACGGAACGCGCGAGGCGTTTGAGTCCCGCGCCGCTCAGCAGGAAAAGTCCGCACATCACGCCAAGCGCTGCGGCCGAGACAAGCCAATCGACAATCAGGAACGATGCCAGGCCGCAGCCGGCAACCAAGAGAAATTTGAGCCACAGGGGCGTGCGGTGCACGATCGAGTCGCCCCGCACATAGTTGGGGATCAGGACCCCGTGGCCCCTCACGTCGCCTGCACCTTGCCTTGTGCGGGCTCAGCGGCGCAAAGCGCGCGGTAGTGTTCGACGGCGTCGGGTGCTCCGCCGTCGAACACTATCCGGCCGCCGTCCACCACCAAGGCGCGGTCCGCTTCGAGGGCGAGGTCGAGATCGTGGGTGGACATGATGATCTGCTGCTCGAGGCCCGCAAGCGTCCGCCTGAGCAGCTCCCGGTTGCGCAGGTCCAGCAACGTTGAAGGCTCGTCGAGGACCAGCACGGCGGGATCCACTGCGAGGACGGCCGCGAGGGCGAGCAACTGGCGTTCGCCGCCCGAAAGCTCGTAAATACTCTGATCCGCGAGCTCCAGGATCCCGAACCGTTGCAGGACAGCTTCTGCCCGGGCGGCACGCTCTTTGGAATTCTTGATGGAGCGGCGCAAGGAGAGTTCAACGTCTTCCCGCCCGGTCGGCATAACCAGTTGCGACAAGGGATCGGTGAAGACGAAGCCCACCTGGCTGCGGACCTGGCGAACGTCCCGCAAGCTGTCGGCGCCGTTGACGCTGACAGTACCTTCGCTGGGAGCCACCAAGCCGTTGAGCAAGCGCAGCAGGGTGGACTTTCCAGAGCCGTTGGCCCCGATGACCGCAATGCGTTGCTCAGTGAGTTCCAACGAGACGTCCCACAGCAAAGTCTTGGGCCCCGCGCTGCCATCGACGGCTACGCGCACTGAGACGTCGCTCAGAATGATGGTGTTCATGAACTGATTGTTCCCGCTCTATTTGACGCGGCGGACCAGGATGTCCGGGAAGGCCTTGTGGAGCGAGACGGCGATGATCGCAGCCAGGACGTTCTTGATAGTGTCCCCGGGGTAGTAGGGAAGGTCGGCCAGGAACGCCTTGGCGAAGTCGAACTTGCCATTGACCATGAAGCCAAGCACTCCGAGGCCGTGGATGAGGACGATGGTGCTGATCATGGCTGCGGCAAAAAGGAGGACGGCGCGGTACTTGACGGTCCTGCGGATCACGATCGCCGCCAACCAGCCGGTGACGGCCGCCGCCAAGGGAAAGGCGATGATGTAGCCGGCCGACGGTGTTGCCAGGATACCGAGCCCGCTCCGGCCCCCGCTGAAGATCGGCAGTCCGGCGAAACCGAGCAGGGTGTAAAGCCCGACGGCGGCAAAGGCCCGCCCGCCGCCTAGCACGAGGCCGGTGAGGACGACGGTGAGGGTCTGCAGGGTGATCGGTACGCCCAAGGCGCCGACCGGAATGCCCGGAATCATCGTTGAGGCGGCCACGAGGGCCGCGAAGACGGCGATGAGGCCGATGTCCGTGGACGTCCATCGGGCGCGGGGAGAGGTTCGTCGCGTGGGTGCGGTTTCGGTGCTGCTCATGGTGGGTCCTGTCTGTGCCTGGGGCGGAATGAATCCCCTGAATCCGACACTACAGAGCAGCCTGACCCGGAATTTTGTAGGGTGTCCACGAGCAGCACAGTAAGGCCTTGGGGCCAAGGTACAAAGAGCGGCGCTGTTGGCTGCCGGAGCCGCCTTGGCTAAGCCTCGACGTCCTCTGCCGTCGGAGTGAAGCCCGCGCGGTCAACTCTGCGGTGGTAGTGCATCCCAGCCAGTCCGCCCAGTGCCGCGGCGATGAGGGTCACTGCTGCCACTACCAGGGCGGCGATGATCCCGATGGTGCTCAGCTGTCCCTCATTCACCGGAATTCTCGGGAAACTGTTCACGGTGGCGAGGATATTGAACCGCGGTCCGGCGAACAAGCCCAGCAACGCGACCAGCACGGCGACGATAATTGCCCAAAACCAGACCATGAGCCCCTGCCTGATGCCGTTGAACCGAGCCATGCGTCCGGCAACGTAGCCGCCGCAATAGTAGGAGAGGAACAGGATCACCAGAAGCGCGATGATCCCGGCAATGCCAACGGGCTGCGATGATGCCAGGTTCGCTGCGTCACTGACGTTAGCGTTGTTCGCGAGTCCAACAGCGATCCCCGCCGCCGCCACGAGGGCGACCAGCAGCACGGCCATCCCCGTGGCGGTCAGCCAACCGAAGAAGGCCGAGCCGATCTTGATTCCGCCGAACTGCTCCTTTTCGCGGGCGATGACTGTCTCGCGGGTGGCGGCGTTTGGGTCTGAAGCGGGGGAAACCACGGGATAGCTGCTCGTGGTTCCGACGTAGCCGTCGTCAGCGTAGCCGGGGCCATTTCCAGGTACATCGTCCACCCGGTCCCGCCGTGGTTCGGCGGCGTACGGGATTTCATCCTGGCCGCCGTCAGCCCGGACGTGTTTACCATCGGATCCTGTTGCACTGCTCATCGAGAGTCTCCCTTGCAATCGTCCTACCTTCACCTAACCACGAGCCGAAAATAGTAGCAAGCGTACTTACTATTCCGGGCTCATTCGCGGGCGCCCCTGGCGCTGGCGAGCGAGCGAGCTGGTGGGCGGTAGAATCGTAAAGGCCGTTTGTTCGGCCCCTCCACTTCAGCCGCGCCGTGACTCGGTGCTGCGGGTGTTCCCCATTGAAAGGCATCCCCCGAATTGATTACCGTCCAGGAACTCGAACTGCGCGCCGGCGCCCGCCTGCTCATGGACCAGGTGAGCTTCCGCGTGGACAAGGGGGACAAAATCGGACTGGTGGGCCGGAACGGTGCAGGCAAGACGACCCTCACACGCGTCCTTGCCGGTGAGGGACTGCCCGCGGCCGGCAAAGTTGCCCGCAGTGGTGAGATTGGCTACCTGCCCCAGGATCCGCGGACCCCGGATATGGAACAGCTGGCACGCGACCGCATCCTTTCCGCCCGCGGTCTGGACGTCGTGGTGGGCAAGTTGAAGCAGGCCCAAACAGACATGTCCAGCGAAGACGCCACTGTCCAGCGCAAAGCGATGAACCGCTACGACCGCCTGGAAGCCGAGTTCCTCGCAGGAGGCGGCTATGCGGCCGAGGCCGAAGCCGCAGCTATTTCCTCCAACCTGGCCCTTCCCGAGCGGCTCCTGAACCAACCGCTCAAGACGCTCTCCGGTGGCCAGCGCCGCCGCGTGGAGCTGGCCCGGATCCTCTACTCGGACGCCGAGACCCTCCTCCTGGACGAACCCACCAACCACCTCGATGCGGACTCCATCACCTGGCTCCGCGACTTCCTGAAGAGCCACCAGGGCGGGCTGATTGTGATCAGCCACGACGTGGAACTCCTCGAAGCCACGGTCAACAAGGTTTACCACCTGGACGCCAACAGGGCGCAGATCGACTTCTACAACATGGGTTGGAAGCGCTATTTGCAACAGCGCGAAACCGACGAGCGCGCCCGCAAGCGCGAACGCGCCAATGCCGAAAAGAAGGCCCAGGTCCTTATGGACCAGGCAAACAAAATGCGTGCCAAGGCCACCAAGGCCGTCGCTGCGCAGAACATGGCGAAGCGCGCCGAACGTCTGCTTGGCGGCCTGGAAGCCGTCCGCGAGAATGACCGCGTGGCAGCCTTGCGTTTCCCGGATCCTGCTCCGTGCGGCAAGACTCCGCTCACGGCAGAGGGTTTGAGCAAGTCCTACGGCTCACTGGAAATCTTCACCGACGTGGACCTGGCAATCGACCGTGGCTCCAAGGTGGTCATCCTGGGCCTCAACGGTGCAGGCAAGACTACCCTCCTGCGGATGCTCGCCGGCGTGGACAAGCCGGACACCGGCGACATCGTCCCTGGCCACGGGCTCAAAGTGGGCTACTACGCGCAGGAACACGAAACCCTGGACCACGACCGCACCGTCCTGGAGAATATGCGTTCATCCGCTCCGGACATGAAAGACGCAGAGGTCCGCGGGATCCTCGGGTCGTTCCTGTTCTCGGGTGACGACGTCGATAAGCCGGCGGGTGTACTTTCCGGTGGTGAGAAGACGCGACTGGCCCTCGCCACGATCGTGGCCTCGAGCGCCAACGTGCTGCTCCTGGACGAACCAACCAACAACCTCGACCCCGCCAGCCGTGCCGAGATCCTTGGCGCACTGCGAAACTATTCCGGCGCCGTCGTGCTCGTCAGCCACGATGAAGGCGCCGTGCAGGCGCTGAACCCGGAACGCGTGGTCCTGCTCCCGGACGGCGTCGAGGACCACTGGAACGAAGACTACCTGGACCTCATCACCCTCGCTTAGGGCAGAGGGTCTGGGCATGTCGACGCCGTCAGGGCAATTCCCACCCCGTCAAGGCATTTCCCACGGCACAGAGGCAAGTGGGCGGCCTAGTTCAATGTAGCTTTTCAAATTGGACAGGACCGCCGACCAGCCGCGGCCGGCAATCGCCAATTGCTCGTCGTCGGCGATGTTCCTGTGATGGACCGTCAGCCTGACGATGCCCTCATGTGACTCGATGGTGAAGGTGACCACGTCGGGCTTCACCACCGCTGGAACCGCGGGATCCTCCCACGTGTTCACGAGGCGCGCCGGCGGCGTTGCTTCCAGGACGGTTCCCACGACGTCGGCGGTTCCGGAGCCGTCCGTGCGCCGGTGTTCCCAGCGCGAACCTACCTTCCAGTCCGAGACATTCGCGTGGCCCCAGTACTCAGCGCTTTGGGCTGCGTCCGTCAGTGCCGTCCAAATCTGGTCCGGGGTGCCTTCGATGTACGTGACGTAGGTGTATTCAGCCATGCTCACCAGCCTAGCCCCAGGCCGGAAGGGATCAATGACCCGCCGGATCAATAGCCCGGCGGACTACCGACTCAGCGGACCTTGAGGGGCTGGGCGGCCGTAATCCGCTGGAGTTCGCTGTAACTGATGGAGAACATCGAGTTATGGTCACCCGCGCCTGCCCAGAGCAATGGATGCTCCTGGAGCGCAATGTCGAGGATGGTTCTTATGGGCTGCGGGTGTCCAACGGGAGCTACGCCGCCTACGGCCTGACCGGTGTTCCAAGACGAAGTCCGGGCTGGCCCTGCGGATCCTGGCTGTCCCCAAGGAGGCCGCTACCAAGGCCGTGTCCACCTTCGCGGCCCCGCTCGCGAGAATCAACAGGGGAGCGCCGTCGAGTTCGAAGACCAGGCTGTTGGCGATGGCCGCGATATCGCAACCCAGCAAGGAAGCTGCCGCAGCGGCGGTGGGGACATCGTCGTCGAAGGTGCGCACGGTGTCTTGCGCACCGGCCGCGGTCAGGGCTGACTTGACATTCAGCACGGGGGCCGGGATCGTTTCAGTAGCCTTGTGCATCCAGGATGGCGTCTTCCTCTTCTTCGGCCGTTGGCCGCTTTGATTTCCGTGGCGCGGGTGCCTTGCGACGAGGCATCGCGCTGATTTCTTCTTCCTCGTCCTCGGCGTCAATCCGGGCATTGCGGGCCTGCTGCCTGGCCGCGTAGCCGAAACCGACGAACATCAGCACGCCGAAGGCGAACCACTGCAAAGAGTAGGAGAGGTGCGTGCCCTCGTCCGTTGCCGGCTTGGCGAATGGCGCGGGCATCGCCTGGACGGCGGGCGACTCAGTGGCGAGCTGCCCGTAGGCGCCGGTCATGATGGGATAACCAAGCTCCGTGGCAAAGGAAGGAAGATCGATGGATGCCAGCTGGCCGTCCACCGCGCCGCGGCCCAGATCCGGTTCAGAGGCCTTCAGGCGGGCGACGACGGTCACCTCGCCGGCCGGCGGGGCCGGAATGCTGTCGGGGTGGCCGGGAGTCTTGTTTCCGATGGGCAACCATCCGCGGTCAATAACTACCGCTTCGCCGCTCGACAATCGGAACGGGACCACTACTTCGTACCCCGGCTGGCCGTTGAGGGGGCGGTTACGGACGACGCGTTGGCCCGAAACGTCATACCTGCCGTGAAGTTCAACTTGTGCCCATTCCCGTTCGGGGTCCAGGGACTGGAACTCCGCCTTGGCGGCGGAGAAGGGAAGGGGAGTGGCCGAGTAGTTGGTGACAACGCGGTTGATCTCGGCCAGCGTTTCGGCCCTGCGGTCCATTTGCCAGCGGCCCAGCAAAACGCAGCCGGTGGCGAAGATCAGGGCCAGGACGAAATAGCCCAGCCACTTGCTGGAAAAAAGAAAGCGGTACATTCAGCGGGCCTCGCCTGGGTCAGTGGTCTTCGCGAACGGTATGGTCTCTTTCCAAAGGTCGCGGGTCTGCAGGTAGTCTTCCAACCACTCCCGGTGCTCCTCGCAGGACAGCCACACCTTGCGGCGCTCGGGAGTGTGGATGCGCGGATTGTTCCACAAGAGCTGCCACGTCGCCTCGGCGCGGCATGCCTTGCGTGAGCAGACAGCCGGAGGCGCCTCGCCCTGGCCGGCATGCTGTTCATTCTCCAGCCCAAGGCCGCCCATAGCGAAGATATTCATGAAGCCGCCTGCTCTTCCCCGTCGAGTGGATATCGGCGCTGGCTGGCGCCGGTGTTGTCATGTGGTTCCGGGCGCGAGGCGTCCTGATGTGTGGAGTCGTCGTCGATGAGTTCGCCCTCCAACACGGTGGCGGGCGCCTCGGCGGGCTCCCCTTCTGCAGGTGGTGACGCTTCCAGCTCGAAGGCCGGGACGTAGTCCAGCAAGGCCTCGCTATGGACTTCGGCCTTGTCGCTGCCATTGGCGATCACTACGGCAATCCAGGGCAGGAACACGGCCCCAGCTACCGCGATGATCTTGAACCAGCCATCCACCACGAAAATGAGTAAGAGGCACACCAAACGGATACCCATCGCCAAGGCGTACTTGATCATTCGTTCGCGCATGTCGTCCGAGTGTGCGGCAGCGGCGTCGGTAATACTGTGCACCACGGGGTCACCTGAAACGGCGTCCGGGTCCCCGGGCGCCTGCAGGGGACTGCTATCTCTTGTCACGGCTGATTCATCACGCTCCAACGGCTTCCTTCAATTCTCTCACCCCGGAACGGGCCTCCCAAACCGCGCCGGGCGCAGCTGCCCGCGGCCAGGGGCACCCGGCGGCTAAGATCGATGCAGGAAATCACCCACTTTCAAGCGGCACAGTCCTGTCGCGGAACTCTGGAGAGCAGCATGTCTGAAGCAGTATCAACCGCCCGCAGTGTCCTCATCACGGGCGGAAACCGGGGCATCGGCCTGGCGATCGCAGAGTCATTCCTCGCCAACGGCGACAAAGTCGCCGTGACGTACCGCAGCGAAACACCCCTCCCTGAGGGCATCCTTGGGGTCAAGGCCGACGTGACGGACGAGGCCTCGCTTGACGCCGCGTTCAAGGAAGTCGAGGCTGCCCACGGGCCGGTGGAGGTTTTGGTGGCCAACGCCGGCATCACCAAAGACACGCTCCTTTTGCGCATGAGCGAGGACGACTTCACTTCCGTCATCGACACCAACCTCACAGGCGCTTTCCGGGTCATCAAGCGGGCCTCGAAAGGCATGATCCGCATGCGCAAGGGCCGGGTTGTGCTGATCTCCTCCGTGTCGGGCCTCTACGGCGCCCCGGGACAAATCAACTACTCAGCCTCGAAGGCGGGCATGGTGGGCATCGCCCGTTCCCTCACACGGGAACTTGGCAGCCGTGGCATCACGGCCAACGTGGTCGCACCGGGCTTCATCAACACGGACATGACCGCCGAGCTTCCCGAAGACACCCAGAAGGCGTATTTGGCGAGCGTTCCGGCGGGCCGCTTTGCCGAGGCTTCCGAGGTCGCCAACGTGGTGCGCTGGATTGCCAGTGACGAAGCCGCATACATTTCCGGTGCTGTCATACCCGTGGACGGCGGCCTGGGCATGGGCCACTAGATCAAGGTTCCCGCTGGCATGATTGACTCGGGACTAATAGAACTTGGATGTTTTGAACAAGTTGGACGCTTTGAATAAAGGAGCACGAATGGGACTGCTGGACAACAAGACGGCAATCGTCACCGGTTCTTCACGCGGCATCGGCGCTGAAGTAGCCAAGATCCTGGCTGGCGAGGGCGCCGCCGTCGTCGTCAACTACCGCCAAAAGGCCCCCCGGGCCAACAAAGTAGTGGGCGAGATCCAGGCAGCCGGCGGCCGTGCAGTGGCCGTCGGCGCTGACCTGACGACGCAAGAAGGCGTCCAGGCGCTGGCCAGTGCGGCCATGGAGGAATTCGGTTCGCTGAACGTCTTGGTGCTCAACGCTTCCGGTGGCATGGAATCCGGCATGGAGGAGGACTACGCCCTCAAGCTGAACCGCGATGCCCAGATCAACATGCTCAACGCCGCTGTTCCGCTGATGCCGCAAGGCTCCCGCGTGGTCTTCGTCACGAGCCACCAGGCGCACTTCGTCGAGACCGTTCCCACGATGCCCGAGTACGAGCCCGTTGCCCGCAGCAAGCGCGCCGGCGAAGTCGCATTGCGCGAACTGCTCCCGAACCTGGCCGAAAAGGGCATCTCGCTCGTGGTGGTTTCCGGCGACATGATTGAGGGCACCGTCACGGCGACCCTGCTGGACCGCTCCAACCCGGGCGCCATTGAAGCCCGCCGGACCGAGGCCGGCAAGCTGTACTCGGTGGAGGAATTCGCCGCCGAAGTGGCAAAGATGGTTACGGCCGACGTCGAGAGCGGCCACACCGAGTACGTCGGCGGCGCCGACTACTTCGGCAAGAGCGCCGTTTAGATTGCAAACACGAAAAAGCGGCCGGCGCAATGTCCCGGCCGCTTTTTCGTTACGCCTGAAATCCCGCCTAAACGCCGGCGATATGCCGGACCGCGTCCAGGTAAGGCATGTTGATGGCGGCATCGGCTACCGCCCGGACGGCAGGCTTGGCGTTGAACGCGACACCAATCCCCGCCGCGCCCAGCATGTCGAGGTCATTCGCGCCGTCGCCCACTGCGATGGTGTGCTCGAGGTCGATTCCCTCGGCGGCTGCCCACTCGCGAAGGTACTTCTCCTTGGCGGCGCGGTCGATCACGTCGCCAAGGACCTTGCCCGTGAGGAAGCCATCAACGATTTCAAGTTCGTTTGCGATCCAGTAGTCGAGCCCGAGTTCCTCCGCGATGGGCCGCAGGATCTGGTTGAAGCCGCCGGACACCACCGCCACCGCATGGCCGGCGGCCTTGAAAGCAGCCACGAGTTCCGCCGCGCCCTCGCTCAAGCGCACCTCGGCACGGACGGCGTCGACGACGGCGGCCGGCAGGCCTGCGAGGACCGCCACCCGGGCGTGGAGACTTTGCGCGAAGTCCAGTTCGCCGCGCATCGCGGCCTCTGTCACGGCCGCGACTTCCTCGCGCTTGCCGGCGTGCGCGGCCAGCAGTTCGATGACTTCCTGCTGGATCAGGGTGGAGTCCACATCCATGATCAGCAGCTTCCGTGAAGCGTCACGCAGCGCGTCGGCGACGATAGCCGTGTCCATGCCCGGCGCTGCGGCGTCGGCGACCTTGCGCCGGAGGCCTGACAAGTCGGCGACGGTAGCCCCGTCAACGGCCAGGCCAATGGTGTAGACCCCGAAGCGATCGTCACCCGAGCGCGACTCCGACGTTAAGGAAGCCCCCGAGCCGGACAGCACCTTTCGCAGGTGTTCAAGCTCCGAAAGGGACAAATTCACGCCATAGCTGACCGCGGTCAAGTTCGAACTCATGGCTGCAATCTTAGCGAGCGCGGAACCGCCCCCCGAACTCGTGTTTCATTCATGGCGGCTCGCAAACAGTGTGACCGAAGTTCCGGTTATCTATCGCCCCCATTTTTGTCCTAGTGTCTACTCCTATGAGTGATGTTCTTGAATTGGCTTCCGTCAGCGTTGTCCGAGGTACCAAGACCCTGCTGGACAAGGTCGACTGGCAGGTCAATGAAGGCGAACGCTGGGTCATCCTCGGTCCCAACGGTGCCGGCAAGACCACTCTGCTCCAGATCGCCGCCGCCCGCATGCATCCCACGAGCGGGAAAGCCGGAATCCTTGACGAGACGCTCGGCCGGGTGGACGTCTTTGAGCTCCGTCCGCGCATCGGCCTTTCCTCCGCGGCCCTGGCCACCCAGATCCCGGAGCAGGAAAACGTGCTGAACGTCGTGGTCACCGCTGCCTACGGCGTGACCGGCCGCTGGCGCGAGGGATACGAGCGCGACGACGAGCGCCGGGCCTTCGGCCTCCTCAACGAGTGGGGCATGGGGCCGCTGCTCAACCGCTCCTTCTCCTCGCTCTCCGAGGGTGAGCGGAAGCGCGTGCAGATCGCCCGGGCCCTCATGACCGATCCTGAGCTGCTCCTGCTCGACGAGCCGGCCGCCGGCCTGGACCTGGGCGGACGGGAGGAGCTCGTCCACAAACTCGGTGAGCTCGCCCGCGACGAGGACGCTCCCGCCATGGTGCTCGTGACGCACCACCTTGAAGAAGTTCCTCCAGGATTCACCCACGCCATGCTGCTTCGCGACGGCGGGGTGGTTGCCGCGGGACCCATCGAAGAAGTCCTGACCGCAGAACACCTCAGCAACACCTTCGGCCTGCCCCTAGACGTGACCGAAAACTCGGGCCGCTACACGGCCACTGCCCGCCGCTAGGCCGGGGCAGCGATAAGCAGTGGAGATCCTTAGCGGCATCCTGATCTTTTTCGCGGGCTTGTGGGCCGGAACCATCAACAGCGTGGTCGGCTCGGGCACGCTGGTGACGTTCCCGGTCCTCATCGCCCTGGGCTACGCGCCTGTCACGGCGACCATCAGCAACGCCATGGGGCTTGTGGCAGGCAACGTAACCGGGGCCTGGGGCTATCGCCACGAACTCCGGGGCAGGGGCCGGCAGTTGCTCAGGCTCTTGCCGGCGTCGCTGCTTGGCGGCATCACCGGCGCCTGGCTGCTGCTGCATCTCCCGGAGAAGGTCTTCTACTACGCCGCTCCCATCCTGATCGTGGTCGCGCTGCTCATGGTGCTCTTCCAGCCCAAACTCCAACGGTGGGTCCAGGACAGGGCCGGCAACCCGGAGCACGCTATCCACGACAAGCGCCACACCGTGATCCTCGTGGTGTTGGTGTACCTCGCCGGGGTCTATGGCGGCTACTTTGTCGCTGCCCAGGGAATCCTGCTCGTCGGCATTCTGGGTGTCTTCATGACGGGCACCATGCAGAACGCCAACGCCATGAAGAACATCCTCGTGCTGGCCGTCAACGTGGTGGCAGCATGCTCCTACCTCCTGTTTGCCTTTGGCCGGATCGAATGGCCGGTGGTGGCAGTCATCGCGGTCAGTTCATTGATCGGCGGACTGGTGGGCTCCAAAGTGGGACGGCGCTTGAAGCCCCTCGCGCTGCGCATCGTGATCTTCGTGCTCGGCATCGTGGCACTCGGCTTCATGATCGCCAACTTGCTGAAATAGGAACCCGTGACTTTCCACTACCTCGAGTCCGCCGACGACCCCCGTGTTGCCGACTACACACAACTGACGGATGTCCACATGCGGAAGCTCCGCGAGCCTGCAGAGGGCATGTACATCGCCGAATCGTCCAGGGTCCTGCGACGCGCCCTCGCGGCCGGCCACCAGCCCCGCTCCTTCTTCCTGGCAGAGAAGTGGCTGAAGGACCTCGACGACGTTTTCCAACAGTTCCCCGAGGTTCCGGTCTACATCGGCAAGGCTTCCTTGCTTGAGGAAATCACCGGATTCCATTTGCACCGCGGTGCCATGGCTGCCATGCATCGCCCGGCACCGGTGCCCCTCGAAGAACTTCTCGCCGGGGCACACCGCGGGGCTGTTTGGGAGAGCATCGTTGACCACACGAAAGTCGGCGCGGCCAAAGCACCGCATCGGTCGAGGATCGCGATCTTGGAGGATTTAACCGACCATACGAACGTTGGTGCGGTTTTTCGCAGTGCCGCAGCGATCGGCGTCGACGCCGTGCTGGTGTCGCCCCAATGCGCCGATCCGTTGTATCGGCGCTCGATCAGGGTCAGTATGGGCACCGTTTTCCAGGTGCCATGGACGAGGATCGATCCGTGGCCGGCTAGCATCGAACAGCTGAAAGAGGCGGGCTACTTCGTGGCAGGCATGTCCCTGGGGGAGGGAGCCATCACTCTGGATGAGCTGGTGGCCCAGGATCATCAAAACCTGGTGCTGGTTTTCGGAACCGAAGGCGACGGGCTGAAGCCCGAGACCGATCGATTGCTTGATGCCCGAGTGACGATTCCGATGATGAACGGCGTCGACTCGCTGAACGTTGCTGCGTCGTCGGCCGTGGCCTTCTACGCGACGAGGTAGCGAATCACAGGAAGTCACCTGATTCGCTTCCAGTCAGAACGTCTCGGCTTGCAACACCCATCCCTAACCTATTGCGTCGTTATCCGGCTCATCCGATAGGTGGACCAGGCAAAACCGAATCGGCGCACAATCTAGTCCCCGAGGATGATGTTTCCGTCGACGCCGCAGAAATAAAGTGAAAGACGACCATCATTTTTGGTCTTGCTTATTACAAGTCAATCAGAGGCTAGGGGGAAGTCTTGATGAATGCATTGAAGAAGTTAGTGACGGGAGCCGCGGCAGCGGCAGTTCTTGTCGCGTCCGTTGGCCTCGCCGCACCTGCCAATGCCGCCGAACCGCAGTCTGTCAAGGACGCGGTCCAGACGGTCAAGAGGATCACCGCCAAGGCTTCCGGCCTTCTCAACGGCGACGCCGTCGTCAAGAAGCAGGGCACCATGGTGGGGACTGCGAAAGTCCACGGCGAAGCCGAACCACTCGTCGCCGCCATCGCCGCCGACGACTTGCAAAACTCCGTGGTCGCCAGCACAAAAGATACCCAGAGCATGATCATGGTCCTCGACCAGGGCAAGTCTTCCGCGGACTTCTCCATGTCGATCCCGGACGGGTACGTCGCAGAACTCACCAACGACGGCGGCGTGCAGCTCCGCAACCAGTCCGCCCGAATTGTGATCCCGTTCATCAGTGCCCCATGGGCACTCGACGCCAACGGCAAGGAGCTCCCGACGTCGTACACCGTCAACGGGTCCAAAATCACCCAGCACGTCAACACCAACGGTGCTGCCTATCCGATCGTCGCGGACCCCTCCATCCAGTGGATTCCATACCCGGTCGTCGCCATGTACGGCTGGGAGGCCGAGACCATCGGCAAGATGACGGCTTCGATTCTCGTGGCCGGCCCGGGCGCGTCCTGCACACTAATCGGCATCACCGGCTGGGTCGGGAAAGCCTTCACCGCCATCTGCTCCCTCGTCGGCCTCGGCTCAGCCAAGGACATCGTCCGTAACATCGGAAACGTCTGGCAGTCCAGCTCAGGGCTTCTCTTGTGGGGTTGCTACGGCTTCCGGATTTGGAATCCTGGAGCCGGGGCCATACCCATGCCAGCCCGCGACTGCGCATAACGCACAAGGAGAAACATGCTTGTCTTCCGGTACGTCTATAGTGCTGTATTCGTCTTCGCAGTGTTCTGGGCGATTTTCCTCGAAGACCTCCCTGTCTTCGGGCGGCTCGTCTTCCCGCTCTTTGTGCTCATTCCTCTGATGCTCAACGAAATACAGATCCAGAAGACGAGGAAGCTGAAAGCAGAACTCCGCTCACACGGGGCAGAGTCCCTGCCGAACGACGTCCACCACGACTACAGGGAAACAAGCTAGCCAGAACGCTTGCTGCCCCTTTTGACACGCCCGGCCAATGAGGAGCCCGGCCCCGGCACAATGCCCGGGCCGGGCTCATCCGCATACAGAAGCCTTCGGCAAGCCATTTCGCTGAGATTCCGCATGAGCGGCCGTGGTCATGCCCTTGGGCGTGCTCTTAACGGATTGCAACACCTGCGAACGTGAATGGTCGCAGATTGCAGGAATCTTCGCTGATGAAGGGCTTGACATCCTGGCCGGGCGCAAACCCAGGGAGCTCGCCGCCGTCGACCTCGCGATAAAGATTCCCATGTGCGCCGGCGTGGACCCGCTCAACCTCGCGGCGGCGTCTGCCTTGGCGTTTTGGGGACTGCGCCCCCGGTAGTTGCTTGGGCGTCATGGTGGGAAGCTTTTCACGAAGCGGGTCCCATTGCCCCAGGCCGGCAAGCCCGGCCACCTCCTGTAATCTGGCCCTTCGATCGATCTTCGTCGACCGCTCGCCCAATGCCTGCCGCATGGCATCGCCCTTGTTCAGTTCATCGACACCGAGAAGGAGCCTTCGCTTGATCCGCAAGGTTCCGCTGCCCGGTTCCAGCAGTCAAAGTGCGGTGGCCGCAGCATCCAGCGCGTTGCGGACCACGGCGTAGGCTCCAAACGGGCTGACGATCATGTTTACGGTGTCCTCTGTCTCGCGGACCGTCATTTGCTTCAGAGAAGCAATGCAACCTGTCGCTACCGTCAACTGACCGATGGCATAGCCGGAAACGGTGTAGTGCGGCGATCTGGCGTCATCGAGAAAAAGGCGCGCACCCTCCGCGGGGTCGATCCAGGTTTCCAGAGAGGCGCCGATCTGTGCCGTCTTTTCAAAAAGCCCCATGATCAGACGGCTGTATTGGATTTCATCTTCATCATCTACCTGGAGCTCAATCACAGCCTGAATTCTAGGCACTCTGAAGGGATCTGGCCCTGATTTTGGGCAGACTTCCCCCTACCCTCGGCTACGGCGCGTTTTTTCGCCTACTTGCCCTGCTTGTTCTTCGCCTTGGCCAGCCGAACTGCGCATGAATTGACGCGGTCCGAGACCAGGGGAAGAAGCCTCAGCACAAAGTGTCCGGCTGAGACGAACAGAGCAGGTGCGAAAAGGTGTCCTGCAATGTTTGCAAGAATTTCCAAAACGCGACCTCCCCTCGGGGTTGTGTCCAAATTGTCAGTTGGACAGTCAACCGCAACGGTTCCTGTTGCGGAGTCATGAAGTTTCTGCGTGAAGGCATGAAAAAAGCCGGTCGTGTTGACCGGCTGGGAATTGGCGCAGCTGCGCCGCGCAATTTGAGGGTACATCAGTGTTGGCATCACCGTGTTTGGGCGCGCCGTGGCTGAGATGCTGTTGGTGTGAGTTCCTCCTTCAATCCGTCCGGTCCGTATCCTTTTGATGACCTTGTCTCGTCTATCTTTCAGCACACTGCACCGCCGACACTGCCGGCCCAGGCGAACCTAAAGACGACGAGAATGGCTATCGCCAGGGCACTTTACGAGGTCAGGGCATACGACCTCGCGGATGAGTGCGTCCGGTTCGGACTCGAGCCACAGCAGGACGGCGAGGATCCTGGTGAGAGCAAAATCCGCTACGCCGAGAGCAAGCTCAAGAACCGGACATTGCATGAGCTCATTGTTCTTGGCCACCGCGTCCAAGCGGAGTACCCGACGGCCGAGCTTGAGCACGTCCTGAAGCTGGCAGGTGCCGGGGGAGTATCGGGAGAGTTGAAGAACCTGATCTTCGCCGAGAACGGACCCAAGCCCAAGATTGTCCTGCGAGATGCCGTGAACAACGACGTCGAAATCATCGAGAACGCGCAGTATTGCCTTGTGTACGAGAGGGCTCTGCCTCCCGAGGGACCGACTTGGCGCGCATCGGTCGCCTGGTGGGCAAAAACTGACACTGTGCCGCCTCATTCCGAGCGCGCAATAGCAGCAGTGCTCTACAACCGGCTGTTCGCATCGTTGGCAGGGAACGGGGCAGAGGAGTTCCTGTTCAAGCATTACTGCGCCCTCTACGGAACCCACGGCTACGAGCTACCCGCGCTGATTCCACAGGTGTATTTGCACTACGATCCCTATACGACGCGAACCGGGGCAACCCTGCCGCGACAACGGATGGACTTCCTGCTGTTGTTACCGAACAGGCGCCGCATCGTACTCGAATTAGACGGCGTGACGCACTACGCGGCGAACGGGAAACCCCGGCCGGACCTGTACGCCGCGATGGTGTCCGAAGACCGCAAGCTCAGACTTGCCGGCTATGAGGTGTACCGCTTCGGCGGCCACGAATTCGTCGATCGGCCCGCGGCAGCAAAAATGCTGTCCGACTTCTTTCGCGAGCTGTTACAGCGTCAGTCCTGACAGTCGACTCCTTGGAGCCGGCTGACGAGCCGGGACCATCACCCCACTGCTTGTAGCTGGCTTCCGTCTACTCCTTCCTGGTCACTGACTTCGATCCCCAGGTTGCGCGCTCCAAACAGGGTGGCGGGTTTTGGGTCAGGATGAACGCAGCAACGTTCACAGGTGGGTACCATTCGAGCCGCCTCGAGGGCTCCAATCAAGCTGACACAATCAATCAGGGGCCGGTGCCGGCTCGGTACATCTCTTTGGCCATTTCCATTTATCAACCGAACGAATTTGATACTTCAACGTGCTGGCCCGGACCGTGGGGCCCGGGCCAGCGGCTGGTGTCCCGGAACTCTCTGCTATGCGACGCCGCGAAGCGCGTCAGTGGATTCCTGGTCGATTATCCCGGCTTCATCGACAACAACACCGTAGTGTTCACGGGCTGAGGCAACGGACACATATCCGAAACGGACTTCTTCCGCTACCCGTTCGGCTGGGCGCACTCGGGGATTGCCGAATCCGCCACCACCGCCGGCGAGCTGACGATACAGCGTCCCGGCCGGCAGCCCTGTGATCAGGTCCTTGGACTTCGGGACGACCACGTCACCGTCCGGATAGGTGAATTCGATCAGATTAACCGACCCGGGCATCCCCTCGTTGAGCCCCGGCGCGGCCGATTCGTCTGTATCGCCGTCCCCGAAGATGCTGGCCTGGATACTGGGGGCTTTGAACTCGAAGATCGACTCAACACCCAGTCCTCCGCGCCACTCTCCTGCGCCCGCGGAGTCCTGCAGGTATTCAAACTTACGAATGAAGATGGGCATCATCAGTTCGAACATCTCGGGGTCCTGCGCACCCAGGGCACCACCGGAAGCGATGAGCCCCACATGGTCATAACCGTCGGCACCCTGGGTCCCGCCTCCGCCACCCTTACAGGCGTTGATGAGAATGTCCACGAACGGTGAATCGTTCCGATCTTCCTGCCCGTTCAGAATGGAACACAGCAGTGGGTTCCAGCCCGCGGTTACCCGGTCCGGAAGGGCCTCGGAGAAGGCCAGCATGATGGCTGAACAGATCTGGTCTGAAAGGTGGTTACCGAATCCTGACGCCGCCGGATATTGGCAGTTCAGGATGCTGCCCTCGGGTACCTTGACCTCGATGCAACGCATGATGCCGTCGTTGTGCGGAATTTCCGTATCCGCCAACATGAAGAAGGAAATCATGACAGAGGAGAGGGTCACAGCCAAAGGTGCGTTGACGTACCCGGGTGTCTGAGGATCCGTTCCGGCAAAATCGAAGACGAGCTGGTCGCCCTTGACAGTAATCTCAACCCTGATCTGCATGGTGCTGTCAGGATTGATGCCGTCGTAATTAACCTGCCACTGGGACTTGTAGACACCATCCGGCATCCTGGTGATGATCTGACGGGCCATGGCCTCGGCAGAGTCAAGCATGCTCTCGACCACGGCTTTGAAAGTCTCAACAGAGTAGCGGTCCACCAGCACCTGCAGCTCGCGTTCGCCCACCGTGCAAGCGCCGATCATTGCGCGAATGTCCTCTTCAACGACGCCAAGACGGACATTACCGAAGATCAGGTCCCACACGTCATCACGCAGCACGCCGCCGTCGTAGACCTTAACTGCAGTCAGCCGCAGCGCTTCCTGCCAGAGATCCGTGGCATTGGGGTTGTATGACCCAGGAACCGCGCCGCCGACGTCGGCCTGATGGGCTGTAATGACAACCCAGGCAATGTGCTCCCCCTCATGGAAGACCGGCTTGGTGACCTTCCAGTCGGAGGCCTGGTTGCCGCCGGTATACGGATCATTGTGCAGAATCACGTCTCCCTGCTTGACTCTGCCTTTGAATTTTTCGGCGATATGCCGCATTGCCGGCGCAGCGGCATAGCCGAGGATGGGAATGTATTCCGTCTGCTCGATAAGCCGCCCGTCCTGGTCATAAATGCCCAACGAGAAGTCGCGGCCTTCCACCAGCAGAGGGGATCTCGTGCTGCGTTCAACCACTACGCCCATACGCTCGCCAATAGCCTTGATCCGGCTGGCAATGACTGAGGTAAGAATCGGGCTGAGGGCTTTCCTCGTCTGTGCTTGTACCTGTGACATGTCTACTTTTGTCCTTCCGTGAGCAGAGACGAGGCGTCAAAGTTTTTTCGCGTCATGACGTAGCTACCCGAGCCATCGAGCTCAAGGTCAAAGAATTCCGGAACAAACACCGTCGTCGTTGGTTCCTCAACAATGGCCGGGCCTACAATCTGCTGTCCCACAGGGAGGGATTGCCCGTCATAAACCGGCACCGATTCCTTCCGGCCCAGCGACTTGAGGTAGACGTCGCGGCGCCCCTTGGGAGGAGCTTCAGACCCGGACCCGGTAGCCGTCTCAGTGAGGTCGAGCGCCGGCCTGCGGCCGACCACTGCCACCCGGAGGCTGAGCATCTCCAGATCGGCACCGGCGGCTGAAAAACCGTACAGCTGTTCATGCCGGGAGTGGAAAAGCTCCACAACCCTGCCCGGCCCCGCCGGATCCGCCGGATCCAGATCTCCGGCGTTGAAGCTGACAATCACCTCGTGGTGCTGTCCGATGTAGCGCATGTCGGCAGAAACGATGACGGCGCGATCCTCAGCGGCAACCCCTTCGAGGTCCAGAAGTGCGTCGCCCTCATGGGACATTTCCGTGATCAGCGCGTGGGCCCGGTTCAGGTCGATCTGCGAGAACCTGGTACTGAAAGCACGGACAAAATCGTGTCGTAGGTCGGCCATTAACATACCCGCTGCACACAGTACGGAGGACAGTCGCGGGATGACCACTACAGGTATCTCGAGCTCATGGGCAATCATGCCCGCGTGGACGGGTCCGGCGCCGCCGGCCACAACCATCGGGAATTCCCGGGGGTCGTAGCCCCGTTCGACGGAAATGTTTTTGGTTCCCGCCGCCATTTCCAGGTTGACCATCTCGTAGATACCGGCAGCGGCCTCTTCGACAGTGAGGCCCAGTGGACCGGCGACCTTGTTCGCAATGGCTGCTGCTGCAAGATCACTCCGAAGCTTTACCCGGCCGCCCAGGAAATAGTCGGGGTCTATATACCCGAGGACGACGCCGGCGTCCGTAACTGTTGGTTCCTCACCGCCCTTGCCATAAGCAACGGGCCCCGGATCGGCGCCGGCGCTCTGCGGACCCACGCGCAACATGCCGCCGTCGTCGATCCAGGCGATGGATCCGCCGCCCGCGCCGATCGTATTTACGTGCGTTGTCGGCAGGGAGATCACATGGCGGTTGATCTCGCCTTCACGGGTGATCTGGACTTCACCGTCCTTGACCAGCGAGGCGTCAAAGCTTGTTCCTCCCATATCAACCACTGTGCAGTCTGCCCAGCCGCGCTGTGCCACGTAGGCCAATGCGGCCACCGGACCTGCCGCAGGCCCGGACATCGTTATTGATGCTGGCAGATGGGCCACGGTCGCGGGCAAGGTGATTCCGCCGTTGGACTGCATCACCATCAGCGTCCCGTGGGCGCCACGTTCGGCCAACCGTCCAACAATTTTCTTCATGTACCGCTGAACCACAGGGCCAAGGTAGGCATTCATTGCCGTGGTGCTGATCCGTGGGTAGAGACGGATCTGCGGCAGCACCTCGGCGGAGATGGACAGGAAGACACCCGGCGCGCATTCTTCGATGATCTTCCGGGCTTCCTGCTCATGTCCTGCGTTCTGATAGGAGTGGACGAAACAGACGGCGATGGCCTCAACGCCCTCGGCGACCAGTTCCCCGACTGCTTGACGAAGTGATTCCACCTCCAGGGGTGTCACGACGTTGCCGTCCACATCTACGCGCTCGGAAACAGTCTTACGCAGATCCCGGGGCACAAGCGGTGCTGGCGCTACATACTTGTTGTCGTAAAGGTGCTTACGGCTGCGGATGCCGCGGCGCATCTCCAGGATGTCGCGGAACCCTTCTGTCGTGATGAGCCCCGTCTTGGCGCCCCGCCCTGTCAAGACCGCATTTGTGGCTACGGTAGTGCCATGCACGATGAGCTCAATCTGCGAAAAGAAATCCTGTTCCGATAGCTCTTCGAGAACCGCTAATTCCGACAGGCCGTTCAGGATCCCATTGGAGGGGTCCGCAGGAGTCGTCGAGGTCTTGTGCTGGCGCTTCACGCCCGTTGCCTGATTGACCAGCAGGAAATCCGTAAACGTTCCGCCGACGTCGACTCCGACTTGATAGGACATTAGTTTCCCTCTCCGATCTGGAATATTTGTTGAGCAATGTTGGAAGCCTGCAGGGGAGCGCCTTGCTGGATGACGAAGGTATCTGCGACGCTTGCCCCTTCAGTCAGGTGTGAATTCACGAAATTCGGGTGCAAAGCCAGGACCATGCCCTCGAGCAATATCGTGTTGTCGCTCTCGGTCAGGACAGGAGTGTCATGGTCGATACCAACGCCATGACCGTGCCAGATCCCGAAATCGACGCCTTCCGGCGCCGCAATCTTTTCAATCGCGGTTGCTACGTCAGCTGCAGTCCTGCCCACCCGCATCTGGGTTTGCGCAGCCTCGTGGGCGGCCAGTGTGGTCTCAGCCATACGGCGCTTCTCGCTACTGATCTGGCCGACGGCGAACAGGCTCGCCTTCTCCACCCAGAACCCGTTGGGCCCCGTGATTTCCACATAGACGCTGGCGAGATCGCCTTCAACGAGCGGATCAGCCGTTGGAACGTCGTTGAAGTACGGCTTGGTCCCCACCATGATCAGGACCTCACGCGCTCCCCTCCGGCGGACCTCACGCTGCATGTCCCCCCACAACTCCCAGCCGGGAACCCCCACGCCCGCGCGTTCGTGGAAGACCTGCAGGCCTGCATCGGCAATGACTGCGGACCGCAGGACTTCATCGATTTCCTCCTGGACCTTCACGGCCTTGATCCGGCCCACCAGTGCGGTTGCGTCAGTCAGTTGCGCGCTTGGCAGGGCGGCCCGCAGCATGTCGTAGTCTCCGACGGGAACGATATGGCGCAGGCCGACCACCCCGATCTTCCCGCCGTCGGCGTGGTATTCGTTGACGACGGCGGCAATCACCTGGGGAAGGCTGTCCTGCTCAGAGATCACATCACCCTGGCCCGCTGCCCTGACGTCTGCTAACTGCGTGGCCTGTTTGGCGAACCACGCATCGGAGGTGGTGGGCAGGACCATGATCGGTTCCTCGCCGGGGACGACCACTGCATACGCGAGACGAACCTGCGGGCAGTAACCTGTCACGTATTCGAGATACCCGTACTGGGTGATAAGTCCTCGTCCTGCCACGATCAGTGCGCCCAGACCTTCAGACTTCATCTCTGCCCACAGGGCCTCGATCCGGCCGTCCCGTATCTTCTTCTTTAGCGGACTAAAAGTCGAAGTCAGCAAACATGATGTAACCATTATTTCAAGCTCCTCATTAGATAAACCTCAGGATTTTCAGCAATTCTTCATATCGCGGCGACCGACTCAGGAAGGTCGTCAAACGGCACCCAGGCCACGGCGGCGTCGCTGTACGTGGTCCATGTAGACGGCCACGATGAGGATGGTTCCGGTGATGGCCCCCTGCCAGAAGTCCGGGACCCCGGAGAGTGTCAGGCCGTTCTGAAGCACACCCATCATGAGGACGGCCATGACCGTACCGCCCAGCCCGCCGGAACCGCCGGACATGATGGTCCCGCCAAGCAGTACGGCGGCAATGACCTGCAGTTCGATTCCGGTGCCCACGACGGGGGAGGCTGATGTGAGTCTGCCCATCTGAATAATGGACGCCAGTGCAGCCAGCAGGCCAGAAGTCACATAGACGGAGAGCAGGACACGTTGGACCCGGATGCCGGCCAACCGTGCCGCTTCCCTGCTGGAGCCGACCGCGTAGATCTTGCGCCCCCAGCTCGTATGAGCGAGGACAAAGTAGCCAAGGGCCACCACGATGGCGGCGATCAGCACCGGAATGGGCACGGGCCCAAGGCTTCCGTCACCAATTTGGAGGAACAGTGGCGCATCCCCGGTTTGGATGGATTTCCCCTCCGAGGCCACCAGGGCAAGACTTCGATATCCGGACAGCGTTCCCAGGGTGACCACAAAGAATGACATGCCCAGGACGCCCACCAGCATGCCGTTAAGAAGGCCCAAAACCATGCCGGCGACCAGGGTGATGGCGATGACGGCCACCGCGGGGACACCGGCGAGATACATCGTTCCCGCGAGGATTCCCGAGAGTGCCAGCGAGGATCCGATCGACAGATCAGCGCCACCAGTCAGAACGACCATTGTCATTCCCACGGCCAATATCAGGGGAACCGTTTGCAGACGCAGGATGTTCACAAAGTTTTCCACGGTCAGGAAGTCGGGCTGAAATGAGGCAAAAAAGATGGTCAGCAGCACAAGGACAATGGAGAGCGTAACTTTTGGGCTGAAGGAAACGATCTTTGCTGCCGGCTTCTGGGCTGCAGGGCTGTTCTTGGCAGAATTCGTGGTCTGCGGTGTTGAGATTGCCATGATCAGGCCACCTCCTTAGCTTGTTCTGAATGAAAGGCCAACGCAGCAATCCGCTCTTCTGTTGCTGATTCCCGATCGAGGCGTCCCACGATTCGTCCCTGCGAGAGGACGTAGATGGTGTCACACAGGCCCAGCAGTTCTGTGAGCTCGGATGAGGCCACCAAAAAGCCCATACCCTTCGCAGCGGCCTGGGCGATCTGTTCGTAGATTTCGGCCTTAGCGCCGACATCAACTCCGCGCGTTGGCTCGTCGAGGATCAGGAGTTTCGGTTCCCGAACGATAGAACGAGCCAGCAGTACTTTTTGCTGATTGCCGCCGGAAAGCGCCTCAATGCTGTCCTCAATGTCGGCGCATTTAACGCCAAATTTTGAAATGGCCTTTCGGGTGAGACTTTTTTCACGGGTCGCAGACATGACTCCGGCCTGGGAGTTCTTGGCCAGATTGGCGACGGACATGTTTTCCCGTACGGATCTGCCAGGAAAGATTCCCTGAGCTTTCCGGTTTTCCCCGACGAACCCGACCCCGGCCCTCAGCGCCTGGGCTGGGTGCGTGAATCTGACCTCACGCCCATCAATCCTGACGGCCCCGGAGGTCCGGGGGACGGCGCCGAAAATGGTCTGGGCCAGAGTGGAGCGGCCGGAGCCCATCAGCCCGGCCAAGCCAACCACTTCGCCCGCGTGCACCGTCATGGTCACGTCTTCGAGGAATTCGGCAGCGCACAAGGCCTCAGTCTGGAGGACGATTCGTTCAGTGACCGTCCGTTCTGACGTGAAGACATTATCCAGAACGCGCCCGACCAGCATCTTGACGACGTCCCCATCGGAGACATCCCGCATGGGGGCCGCGCCGCTGACGCACCCATCCCGAAGGACGACGATCCGGTCGGCGATTTCGCGCATTTCACGCATGCGGTGGGAGATGAATAGAATCCCCATGCCGTTGTCCGTGAGCCGCCGCAAGGTACCCAGCAGCCGGTCGGTCTCATCTTCGGACAGCGAGCTGGTTGCCTCGTCCAGCAGCATCAGGCGGGGGCGGCGCGAAAGGACACTGCCGATCGCCACCAACTGTTGAATATTGATGGGTAGTTGCCCCACGATGGCCTTCGGATCGACATCAACCCCGAGGACATCCAGAATCTCCTTGGCACTTTTCCGGACTTGCGTCCAGTCGACTCCCAAACCGATTCTGCGCCGCGTGGGAAGGGCGCCCAGCAGGATGTTCTCGGCAACAGTCAGGTGACGCGCGACAGCCAGCTCCTGCTCCACAAGTCCTATGCCCGCCGCAACCGCATCACTGGGACTGGTGAACTTCACTGCCTTCCCGTCAACCTGGAGTTGGCCGGAATTGGGTGGCAAATGGCCGGCAATAATCTTCATGAGGGTTGATTTCCCGGAGCCGTTTTCCCCGGCGATGGCGAGTATTTCGCCGGGAGAGATTGAAAGGCTTACGCCGTTCAACGCCGTCGTGCCCGGGTATGTCTTTACCAAGCTATTGATCTCGAGCATCATGGTTATTCCGAGTCGCTGGAACGGCGGGCACTAATTGATGGGGAGGCCAAGGTATTTTCCTTCGACGATCTGTTTGACACGTTCGGACCACGGAACGAAAGAAGCAACATTCTCCGGTGTGACAATGTTTACGTCCATCTGGTAGAAGTGCCCGATCGGTTTCTTTTCCACCACTGAGGTTTGGATCAGACGGCCCAAGGTTTGGCCCACCTCTACCGGCTTGTAGTCCCAGGTTGCATCGATGGTTCCGTTCTTCACGGCATCGAGTCCGTCCTGACTGGCGTTAAAGCCGGTCACGATGATCTTCTTGGACTTGGCCGCTGCCTTGGCCGCAGCTGCAGCGCCGATGGCACTTGGGTCGTTGTACGTATAGATCGCGGACAGAGCCGAGTACTGCGTCAGGAAGGCTTCGGCCAACGGCCGCGCTCCAGCGGCGTCGTCAGTCGGGTTGCCCTTTTGACCCGCGAAAGCCAGCCCATTGTGCGCCTTCAGCTGCTCCTTGAACTGGTCCAGAAGGTAGATGTTTGTGGTCACCGGGGCCGCGATGCCGATCGCGCCGACTTCACCGGTGCCACCCGTCTTTTCCGCGATGAATTTGGCTGCCTCCTGAGCCTGCTGCTTCCGTCCGGTCACTACCTCTGCCCGAATGGGGGCAAGGGCCTGGGCGCCGGTGTCCTCCATCAGCGCGTCGTGGGCAAACAGCGGGATGCCGGCCTTGTCCGCCCGGCCAAGCACACTCTTTAGCGTGGGAAGGTCCAAGGGAAACACCATAATGGCGTCGACCTTCTGCGTGATGAACTGGTCAATGTCACCGATCTGCTTGTCGATGCTCAACTGGCTGTCAGCCGTGATGAGTTTTCCGCCGTGCTGTTCGATCTCGGCCCGGAGGCCATCGGCAATGGCCTGGATGGTCGAATTCTGCGCCGTCGGCAGGGTCATTCCCACTGTGAAGACATGCTGTCCGGAGGTGGTGCCGGCGTTCGTGGTCCCACCGCAGGCCGACAGCCCGAGGGACAGGGCCGCGGCGAGAGCGGCTGCGGCCAGATAACTTTTTTTGCGGAACATATTGTCCGTCCTTAATAGGTTTAATCTTGATTTCGGAAACGCCTCTGGAATTTGATAGTCCTTCAAGAGGAATACATTCAGAACGACATTTTCCGCAGGGATCCGACACTGAAGTCGTCGAAGCTGCAAATACTTCGAGGTGCGGTGCTATTAATTCGATCGCGCCCGGCGAGGGTGATGAAAGTACATCAGGAGACAGGGTGTCTCAACAAGGGGTTATAGGTATCGATTAGCAGAGAATTGATAAGCGCAAGTTATCAATCAGGCAATGCAAACCGCTAAGCACCGACTGGGAATTCTTGATCCACTATTTCAAGAAAGCGCGAAATGGCCGGCAGATCGTTTCCGACCCGCCAGGCGGCCACCAGGTTCATCGGGATAATCGGACTCGACAGGGGCCGGATCACGGCGCCGTCGACCCGCACGTGGCTCACCGAGTTTGGCACCAGTGCCATCCCCAGGCCAGCCGCGACCAGACTGACCATGACTGAGGTCGCATCGACTTCCTGGTGTACAACCGCCTCAAAGCCGGCCTGTTGATACGCGCTCGAAACGATGGTGAAAGTGGCTGGGTCGGCGCTGGGGCTGTATTGGATGAACGACTCATTGGCCATGTGTGCCAAGTCGATCGAATCTTCGCCTGCCAGCGGATGGGAGGCAGGAATGAGGAGCGACAGGTAATCGGTCCGTACAACTCTCTGATGGAACTCTTCGGAAATGGGGGGACGCAGGAATCCAATATCGATGGCGTTTGACCGTAGCGCTTCGATCTGACTGGCTGTGGCCATCTCGCCGCGCAGCACCAGCGAAACACCGCTCATCTTTTCCGTGACGGCGCGCGCGATCCGTGGAAGAAGATCGTAGGTCGCCGAACCGGTGAACCCCAGGGTGAGTCTTCCCGCCTCGCCGGTGGCCACTCTTGCCACAAGATCCTTCACGGACTCCACGTTCGTCAGAATCTCCAGGGCATGCTTCCTGAGTGAAGCCCCAGCGGGCGTCAGTTCCACCTTTCTTGTGGTCCTGGTGAAGAGTTCTACCTTGAGTTCTTTTTCGAGGAGGCGCACTTGCTGGCTGAGAGCCGGCTGCGCAATATGAAGTAGATTCGCCGCGCGGTTGAAGTGCAGTTCCTCCGCCAGGACCAGAAAGTACCTGAGGTGCCGGATCTCCATCGATCGCCTCCACGCAGTTGGATTCCGAGCCGGTTGGTGTGCCTTTGTCAGATGCCCAGAGGATCCAGGGTGAAGTTGTAGGACACCTCGTTTCCTGTTCCGTCAGCCTTCGGGCTCGGAGCGATGATCAGCTCGGGCTTTACTGCCGTGGCAATGTCATCCTCCAGGTGTTCGTCGCCCTGGAAGTAGAGCTGGGCGGTGAGCAGTTCGTGTCCGGGTGAAGAGACTTTGAGGTGCAGGTGGGCCGGACGCCACGCGTGCCAGCCGGCGGCCTCAATCAGTCTGCCGCAGGAACCATCAGTCGGGATTTGGTAGGGTGCCGGCTGAATGGTGTTGATTTCGAAATGGCCGTTGTCATCGGTGATGATGGTTCCGCGCAGGTTCCACTCCGGCAGTCCGGGTGCATACTGCGAGTAGAACCCGAAGTCATCTGCATGCCAGAGTTCGATTTTGGCGCCGGGTAACGCATGGCCGCTGACATCGGTGACTTGTCCCTGGAAGAGCAGGGGGGTTCCAGGCTCGTCTTCGCGCATCGGCAGGGTGCACGCTGCCGCCAGTTTCGGGGAGCCGGGTACATAATATGGCCCCTCGATGGATCCCTTGGAACCCTCGCGGTGGTCGGTCGCAACCTCCTCAACCACGTGTTCAACCCAGACGTCCATGAACAGCGGCCACTCGCCGTCCTCGCCAACCTGGATCAGCCATCCCTTCACTGCCTGGTATTCGTCGTAGGTGACCTTGTGCCGGCGGATCAGATCATGGACCGCCGTCAGCACCTCCGTGGCCAGTTGGCTAACCCGTTCCTTGGGTGTCTCCAGGTTGGCGCCGTGGTTCTCAATAAAGCGTTCAGTGGCCTTTTCTCCGGACTCGGCGGCCGTGGCTTTGACTTCGGTGACTTCGTGTGACATTGCTAATTCCTCAAGCTTTCTGTTGTTGGTTCCCCGATGAGGGTCTTGAGCGGAAGGTCCATGTTTGTGGCTCTGGAACGGTCGATGGTCGAACCCGCGGTCAGAGCCCGTTTGGCGGCCATGAAGTCGTGGGGACTGTTCACGGCGTCTGCGGCGATGAGGCGTCCGTCGCGGTAGTACAGGACGGTGAAATGTTCGGTGTCAGGCTCGCCCCGGACAAGAAAATCGTCGTATCCGTTGGAAAGACCGGCGATCTGCAGTTTCAGGTCTCCCTGATCGGACCAGAACCAGGGAACAGCGGGTGTGGGACGCGGTTCACCTAGAAGTGACGAGGCTGCCACCTTGGCCTGGTCCACGGCGTTTTGGACTGATTCCAGGCGGATTTTCTCGGCGGGGTATAGGGGATGGGGTTGGATTGTGCAGTCGCCGGCAGCGACGATGGCCGGGTTGCTGGTGCGTGCGCCGTTGTCTACGATGATTCCGCGGTCGCAATCCAAGCCCAGCTTTTCGGCGAGTTCCGTGCGGGGTTCGACCCCGACACCGACGATGACGAGATCCGCCGGGATGATTATCCCGTTGGACAGTTCCACGCCGGAGACCTTCTTGTCGGTCCCATGCAGAGCCGTGACCCCGGATCCGAGGATGATTTGGATGCCGCGTTTCCCGTGGGCATTCTTGTAGAAGTCCGAGATGGGAGGGGCAGCGACCCGCTGAAGGAGCCGGTCAAAGGTCTCAACGACAGTGACGGCAAGACCGCGTTGACGGGCCACCGCAGCCGCCTCGAGCCCGATGAATCCGCCGCCGATGACCACGACACGGCTGGCTTTGGCCAGTCTGGTGCGCAGGTTCCGGGCATCAGGGATGCCGCGGAGGTAGCAGATACCGTCAAGGTCCTGGCCCGGCAGGTTCAGTTTGCGGGGTCTGGATCCGGTGGTGAGGGCGAGCTTGGTGAAGGATATGGCGTGGTCGCGGGAGGTTGTCGCCACGCCGCCGTGCCCTTCCTCCTCAAGGGTGATACCGGTGATGCGGGAGCCGGTCAGGACCTCGATCTCGTTTTCCGAGTAGAACTCCTCAGTGCGCAGGCCAAGATTGACCTCGTCCATGTCACCGCTCAGGAAGGCTTTGGAGAGTGGGGGGCGCTGGTACGGTGCCTGGTCCTCCGCGCCGATAATAGTCACGGGATCGGTGTAACCCTTTTGGCGGAGGGAGACTGCAAGCTGCAGTCCGGCTTCGCCGGCGCCGACGATGAGCGTGCCGGCGGTGCGGGTTCCGGGCTGGTAGTTGGTCATGAAATTCTCACTGTTCCGGAGCGATGTCGAGTTCAAGACCGTCGAGTTCGTCGGTCATGCGGATCTGGCAGGAGAGCCTGCTGTTGGGTTTACGTTCGGCAGCTGCATCGTCTAGCATTTCGTCTTCAAAATCGTCCGCCGGGCCAGTCATACCGACGAATGGTTCAGCGATGTAGACGTGGCAGGTAGCACAGGAGAGAGCCCCGCCGCACTCGGCGACGATTCCCTGTACTCCATGTTTCACGGCAGTTTCCATGACCGATGCCCCGAGCCGGGCATCGAGGGTGTGTTCGCTTCCGTCCGGGGAACGGAGAATGATCTTGGGCATGTGTTCAGACCTACTTATCTGTCCGGCGCGTGCCGGCACCTTCGGGAGTGGGGGAGGCGCCGGCACGCTCTAGCACTGTTGGAACGGATCAGAACAACTCGAAGTATTCGCGGTGCTCCCAGTCCGTCACGCCGTTGACGTACCCCTCGGCGTCGGGGTTCTCGGCTATCCAGGCGCCGTGACGGGACACCTCGCTCCGCTTGATGGCGACGAGGTAGTCGATGAACGCGTCGCCGAAGGCTTCCCGGTAGAAGGTGTCGGCCTCCAAAGCATCGATTGCCTCCGTCAGTGTCGTCGGCAGTTGCGCAACGTCCTGGCTGTAGGGGTCTTCGCTGAGCGGGCCAGGTTCGGTTTTGTTCAGGATTCCGTCCAGACCAGCGGCTGCTTGGGCGGCCATGTAGAGGTACGGGTTGGCGGCGGAATCACCCACGCGGTTCTCGACGTGCGATGAGCGGTCACCGGGGGCTGAGATCACACGCATCATTGCTGCGCGGTTGTCCTGGCCCCAGGTCAGCCGATCGGGTGCAAGTGAATACGGCCGCCGGCGGCGGTAACCGTTGATGGTGGGCGTAGTGAAGACGGAGGCGGCAATGCCGTGTTCCAAGGTGCCGCCGACATAGTTCTGGCCCAGGCCGGACAACGGCTCGTCCAGGAGCGGCACCATCAGGTTCTCGCCTGTCTCCAGGTCGACGACCGATGTGTGCAGGTGCCATCCGCTGGCATAGAACCCCTCGATGGCTGGCGTGCACATGAACGATGCGAGGTGTCCGTGGCGCTTGGAAATCTGCTTGACCGTCATCCGGAACAGCACCGCGGCGTCGGCGGCGGCCAGGGCCTCGAGGATGTCGAATGTTGTCTCCACCTGGCTCGGTGCCCACTCGTCATCAAGGGTACGCAACGGCAGACCCATGGATACGAGCGCCTTACGGATCGGCCGCAGGATGTCATCGATCTCGTCCAGATGATCGGTGAGCAAGTAGTTATACCCTCGGGCGACGGGTGCCACCTTCGGCGGATCAGCCGGTGACCCCGGTGCGCCAAGAGATCCGCTCTGGAGCATATCGTCGACGATCCTGGTCAGGTACCATTCCATTTCGATGCCGGCAATCAGCCGGTAACCGTTCTCGGCCATCTTCTGAAGTGTCTGTTTCAGGATCGAGCGAGGGGCGAAGGGGAACAGTTCACCGTTCGACATGTACAGATCACAGATGACGACGGCGGTTTCTTCCACCCATGGCAGGACCTTAAAGGTGCCGGGGTCCGGGACCATCTTGACGTTCGGGCTTCCGCCGAGACCTTCTATGGCGAATCCGCCGTCAGCGGAGAACGGGTTCATGACGATCGCGTTGGCCGTATCAAAAAAGAACGGCGCCATGGTGATGTCGATTCCGGATTCCAGCGCTGCCAAGTAGGCGTCCTTGGTCAGGGACTTACCACGGAGCAGGCCGTGCTGGTCGGGGAAGACGAGCCGGACGATCTCGATCCCCTCGGTGTCCAGGGCCTGACGGCTGCGTTCTGCGGCCTCCAGCTGCTGCTCGTTGTAGAGGCCGTATTTCTGGATGAACTTACTGCTACTGGTCATGACGCTTCCTTAGAAGTAGGCACAGCGATTGAGGCGCTGTTGCGCTGCCGGGTTGAGTGTTTCTAGAAATTCTTGGTGTTGGCGAGCCAGCCGCCGACGACCCGCTGGGCCTCGGCCCAGGCCGCATCGTGTGCCGACACTGCCTCGGCCATGAGACCGTCAACGTCGACGCCGTGCTCCCGCAGTTTCGTTTCCTCGACGGAGACTAATTGCCGGACTCCCGCCGGGGAGATTTCCGGATGGAACTGGATGGCCAGTGCCGACCCGAGGCGCCACGCCTGGGGGTACTGGCTCGAAGTGGCGAGCAGTTCTGCTTCGGCCGGCAACACGAACGTGTCTGTATGGAAGGAGAAGAACCGGCCCTGAAGCCCGACGGGTTCTCTCCCCGGCTGGTCCGGTGCTGGCAAAACATCGATGAATCCGCATTCCAGGCCCCGGGTGCCAGGGACCGCCCGGCCCCCGAGGGCTTTAGCCAGGACTTGTGAGCCCAGACAGATTCCCAGCACGGGAACGTGTTCCTGAACCGCCCGCCGCAGAAACTTCTGTTCGTCGATGAGGAACGGATGCTCCGTGTCCTCAAAGGCGCTCTGCGGACCGCCGAGGCAGATAACCGCCGCCGCGTTTTCCGGCTCCGGCAGCAGTTCGCCTGCAAACGGCCGGACCAGCACCGGTTCCATGCCCTGCTCCCGGATGAGCCGGTTTGTCCAGGACAAGTCCGCGCCGTCAAAGTGAGTGATCACCAGGACCTCCCGGCCGAACGTGCTTATGGCTGGGGCCTTGGTTCTATCCTGGACTGCCAAGGGCGCCAGTGGTCAGTTCCGGCCAAGGCCCGCATCAGGTCTGTGGCACTGGCCCTGTCCAGAGCCAGCCAGGAATCGTCTGGTATGACCCCGTACGGAGTGAAATCCCAGATTTTCAGCCGTTTGACCTCGGCTACAACGGGCTGCATGCTTGCGGCCTCGCGCTCCAGGCGCCGTACCTTCTGCTGCAACTTACCGTTTTCCCGTCGCAGCGATTCCAATTCAGCGGATAGTTGGTTGTGCTCAGTCATTTCTTCTTCGCCGACCCTAGAAAACCAGTGTGAGGTTCTCATGGATGTGTTCGGAGTCCAGCAGGTTGGCCTGCTTGAGCCGGATACGCCAGCCTGCGTCCCCGGCGGTCAGCACGTGCCCGTACCATCCGCTGTAGGTCTTGTGGACCCCGGCGCGGAACTCGTTGACGATGAAGTTGGACCGGATGAAACGCAGCCCCTTGGAGGGCTCGTCCAGAACTTCTACATTGCTGATGACCCGGCGGGTCCGGGACTGAGGTATCTGGCTAAACGCCAGCCCTGTCCGGAGCCAATAAACCCGGTCGGTGAGTCGGCGGCAGTCATCAAAGGCATGTGAGACTTCCAAACGGGGGTTCCCTCCGCCCGGAGTGATGGGCACCCAGTAAAGGCAATCCGCGCTGAAAAGTTCGAGCCAATCGTTAAAGCGGCCCTCATCGATGAGGCGTGCCTCTTGAGCCAGAAATCCTTCGCCCCGCCGGGAAATTTCGACGCCGGCCACGGGCCAGCCGGAGTTGAGAACGTCCCTGAAGTTGTCCAGATCCGCGTAAAACGATTCATCCACATGGTAGGACCAGCTCGACGTGTCGGAGTAGTCCTGGATTTTCTGGCTCATTTGGCTTCCCCGTTCATCAGGCGCAACCATTCTTCGTAGTAACCGCGCATGTGGATTTCATCGGTCACGGCGGTGACGACGACACCGTTTTCGTCCATGGTTTGCCAGCCCTCCACGTTCAGGCCGCGGTTCATGAGGATCCATTCCTCTTCAGAGACCGCAAGTCCCCGCTGGACCTCTTCGAAATTGGCCTGGTCATCAGGCTCGCCGAAGGCCGGGAAATCTTCCTGGGTGCGCATGCGCATCGTGTTGACTTCTTCGGGGACTCCGCCGATCGATGTTGCATTCCAAGTCAGCTGTGTCCGTTCCACGCCCAAAGGTTCGATCACCTGGATCTGGTTCCCGATGAGCAGAAGGTTCGGGAAGATGCTCAAATTGATCTGTGCGCCGGCGCTGACGTCCAGCAGCCGCTCGGCGTCTTCAGGGTACTTGCTGCGGATCAGCTCCTCGAACTTTTCCCGCCCGGGCTGGGGACGCTGATTTGCCCAGATACTGCCCGGCCCTTCAAAGTTTGGCCGCTGGTCGATGACGCTGTGACCGTTGCCCAGCGAGTAGACCTTCATGGGGCCGTCGTCGGGAGTCTTGCCGAAGTAGGACATGTCCTTGCTGTCGCCCATTCGCGACGCCATCTCCAGCAACGAACGATGGGAAAACGAAGGGTGGTAGCCGTCCCCCGCATTGTCAAAGGCAAGCTTCCAATTGCCGCGGTAGCCCATGCGGTGAGCGGCGCTTCGCACGATCACCTCACCATCCGGGGCGCGGTCGATCCAGTAGTCAAGCCAAGGCTTTGCTTCACCAAGGTAGTCGGGCAGCGACGGGGCCGACTCGCTCAGGGTGCCGAAGATAAACCCGCGGTATGACTGGACCCTGGTGACCTTGCCGAGCCCGAATTTGGATTTGTCGAAATCGGCGCCGTATCCCTGGGGCCAGGGCGCACCGACAAGCTCCCCGGTATTCTTGAAGGTCCAGCCATGATAGGGACACTGAAAGCTCTTGGCGACGCCGGCTTCCTCGCGGCAGACCGTTGCCGCGCGGTGTGCGCAACGGTTGAAGACCGCGTGTAATTCCCCGTGACGGTCACGGGTGACGACAATCGGCCGCAAACCCAGTTTGGTTGACACAAACGAATTGGGCTCCGGAAGCTGCGACTCGTGGGCCAAGTACACCCAGGTATGCCCGAAAACCTTGACCATCTCTTCGTTAAAGACATGCTCATCGGTGTACAGGGTCCGGTGGACCCGGTCCTGGCGGACGTAAGCGTTCCACGGGCTTTCTGGTGATACCTCAGCCGTGTGGCGTGAGATTTCAGGGGTAACCACCATCAGAGTGCCTCCTCAATGTGATCCAGATAACTGGTTGGCAGATGGGTTGCAACTGAGCGTAGGGCCCCCGTTTTAGGTCCGTCTACAGTCTTGTTTGTTATTTCCCTCAGGGAAATAAGCTGTGCGAATAGTTTCCCGTACTGCATAAGTGGGCTATTGAGTGTCGGTGAACATCTCCTGAGGCTTGCCAATCTCCGTTTCGGCAACATCGACTGCCGTGCGCAGTGCCTCCGCGTATTCCGGGATCTTTTTCCGGCTGAAGCGGATGCTTGGGATGGCCACGGAGATGGCGGCGACGGGATAGCCGGCCGGATCCTTGACGCACGCGGCGATGCCCGCAATGCCTTGGGCAGCCTCCTCGAGGTTTAGTGCATAGCCGTCCTGGCGGACGGTGACCAGATGGCGCTTGAGGGTCTGCAGAGTCGTGATCCTGGCTGACCGCCACGGTATAAGGCCTCCGGAATGGATGGACTCCAGTTCCGCGGGTCCCAGCTCCGCGAGCAGAGCCTTGCCGCCTGCCGAGGAATAGGCGGGCACCAGATCCCAGACGCCGGTTCGCACGCTGAGCGGCTGGGTGCTTTCCAGTCCGTCGATGTAGCTGACGCGTGGACCGTTCAGAACCCACACCTGGATTGTCTCGTTGAGTGTCCTGTTCAGCTCTTCGATTGCTGGCCGGAGAACGATCCGAAGCTGGCCCGGCGAAAGCGTGCCGTGGTGGTGGCCGGCGATTTCCGGGCCTGCGCGATAGCGGCGGTCCCCGTCCTGGCTTGCGAAGCCGTCGTAGCAAAGCGCCACCAGCAGGCGGTACGCGGTCGAGGGGACCACCTCCAGCAACTCGGCGGCATCCTTCACCGCTAGGGTTCTTCCTGCACGCAGCACCTTGATCAACTGCAAGGCCCTGTGGACGGAATCTAGCGGGGGAGCCTGTTCATCATTTCGCATAGGGAAATAATGACAGAACTTGTTGTCGCATGGGAAATGCACTTGTACAGTTTTCTCATCCGACACCAGTGATCGGCATCACATCTCCGGCTTCGGCCTCCCGTGTCGCGCCTACGGCCGGCACATCGGCTTAGAAAAGCTCGGTCACTCGCTTCACATCCACAAAGCGGGCTCTGTAGCAGTGTCCTCAGTACATGATCAAAAGGCATTCCTCACCGGATGCGAAAGGTGGACAAATGCCCAACTCACTCTCCGAGCGGAACCGCCGATGGGATCTGCTCAACAAATCCATGCAGGAAAACGACGTCGATGCCCTGATCTTTTCGGCCAATGACTACCGCGGCCACAAAGGGGCGCTGCGGTACGTGGCCGACTACAACCTGCCGCACCGCTCCGGCAATGCAGTCATGTTCAAGGATGAGGAGCCGATCCTGGTCCTGTCAGGGAACCTGAGTGGCGCGCGCAAAGCGACAACAGGATGGGTCAGCGACTACCGGTGCCCCGGGACCATCGCCCAGGGCCTGGTGGATGCCCTCAAACGTCGAAAGAAGTTCACCCGGGTCGGCATTGTCGGCCTGGGCCAGATCATGAAGGTCGACGAGTACCTTGCTCTGACCACCTCTTACCCGCAGGTGGAATTTATCGATTACTCCGCACAGTTTGAATTGATCCGGGCCGTCAAGAGCGCCGCGGAAATCCGGGGGACCGAAGAATCGGCTTACATACTGGACCAATGCTTCAGCCGGTTGCTGGAAATTGCCCGGCCCGGAACAACCGAACGCGAAATCGGCGCTGAGATGTACAAAGTGGGACACCAGCTTGGCGGCGAAGACCCGCTGTTCCTGACCATGTATACAGAGACCGACGGTGGCCAGACCAACGCCACGTTCGGCCCGCCGCGGGACCGCGTTCTGAACGCCCACGACATTCACACCTTTTCCTTTGAAATCGTTGGCCCAAAGGGCTACTGGACCGAACTCTCGCGGATGGTCACCTTTGCCCAGCCCACGGATGACTACGACCGCATGGCCCGCGCCGTCACCAAAGGCCTGGCTGCCGCCTCCATGGAAATGAAGCCGGGCGCTTCCCCGTCACGGATCCAGCGCTCCGTGCTGAAGGCCATTGAATCCGAAGGCGCGAGCTCCTCCTATTGGTCCGGGCACTCACTCGGCCTGGACGTTCTGGAACACCCCTGGATCGGCCTGGACGTCGTCGAAGACGGCACCCAGTCGGACGACACCATGATCCAGGCAGGCTATGTGCTGGCCGTGCACCCCATGGTGCGGGACGACGCTGCAGGGGCCAGCGGCTACATGGCCGATTCCTTTGTTATCGACGATTCCGGGAGCCGCAAGCTCTCTGAGCACCCGACAGGCTTGTATCGAATTTCGAAAGGTGAAGTAAATGTCAACGAATACTGAGAGCACCATCGACGCGATCACCGCGTCCGTTCTCCAGCGTCGGGTAGACGCGATCGCCAAGGAAATGGCGACCATGCTCATGCGCTCCTCCCGCTCACCGATCTTCAACGAAATCGGCGACCTGGTGACCGTGGTCTTCGACAAGAACGGCAACACCCTGGCCCAGGCCGAGTTCGCGGCCATCATCGCCTTCGGTGCCCACCCGGCGCTTGAATACATCATCAAGTACTACGGGGACGACATCCACGAGGGTGACGTCATCATCCACAACGACGTTTACCATGGTGGCAATCAAAACGCTGACACCGGCATCTTCATGCCCGTATTCTCCAACGGACAGCTGGTCGGGTGGACCGCGGCCAAAGGCCACATGGCCGATATCGGCGGGATGACGGCCGGCGGCTACGACCCAAACGCCCGGGACATCTGGCAGGAGGCCCTGCGCATCCCCCCGGTGAAGGTGGCAGAGAAAGGTGTCTTCCGCAAGGACGTCTGGGACTTCATCTCCGCCAACATCCGCTTCGATTTCGTCATGGAAGACGTCAAGTCCATGATCGGCTGCTGCACGATCGGCGGCCGACGTCTGGTCGAACTGATTGAACGTTACACGCTGCCGGTCTACGAAAACCACATGAACTACATCCTTGAGAGTTCCGCACGCCAGGTGCGAGCCGAGGTAAGCCGGTGGGCGGACGGGAACTACTACGGTGAAAGCTGGATGGTATCGGACGGCTTCGACACCACCAAGCGCTACAAGATTGCCTGCAACATCGAAATCAAGGGCGACGAAATCACGTTTGACTTCTCCGATAGCGATGATCAGGCACCCGGCATCACCAATATGCCCCCGGCCTCGGCCAAGGGCGCCGTGCGCATCGCGTTTCTGATGCTGATGGCCAGCGGCGACATCAACATCCCCACCAACCAAGGACTCTTCGAACCCATCAAAACGATCTTCCGGGAAGGCTCGGTGCTCAATCCGCGATTCCCTGCAGCCACGGTCTTCGGCAACCAGATGTGCGACGAAGTGGTTGAGTGCATCATGACGGCACTCGCCGGCATACTCCCGGACCGTGTGTCAGCAGGATGGAACAAGTACATGTGCACGTCCACCAACGGCGTGGACCCCCGCACGAACGAGGAATTCGGCACGCTGACCGTCTTTCAACGGACCGGCCCCGGAGGCGTCCAGGGCACCGACGGCTGGGACGCACTCGGCTTCACCGGCACCGCGGGGCAGATGCGTGCCCCTGACCCGGAGATGTTTGAACTGACGTCCCCACACTTCCTTGAATACCACGAGTATCTGCCAGACTCAGCCGGCGCCGGCGAATTCCGTGGCGGCATGGGCACACGTTCCGCGTGGGTCACTTACGGGGAGAACCAGCACGGCGTGACCCTCGGTGACAACGTCCGCAGCGAGGGTGCGGTTCCGGCGCAGGGTCTCTTCGGCGGCAAGGACTCCGGCCTAAATGACTTGACCGTCACTTTCCCGGACGGCACGTCACATCTGTGGGGGTCCAAAGAAATCATCGCTCTACCCTCGGGCACCCGCATCGAGTCACTTCTCGGAGGTGGCGCCGGATACGGCGACCCATTCAACCGGCCCGCCGAGAAAGTCCTCGCCGAAGTCCGGGACGGCATCCTCTCCACAGAGAAAGCGCGCTCGGATTACGGCGTCATTCTCACCGCCGACGGGACCGCCGTCGACACCGCACAGACCGCAGCGCTCCGCGCATCAGCTTAGTTGGAAGGTCAATTACCATGAGCATCAGAATCGGTATCGACGTCGGCGGCACCTTCACCGACTTCCTCGTCATCTACCCCGAAGGCCAACGGCGCATCCACAAGACCAGTTCGGTCCCTTCGGACCCGCCGCTGGCGGTCTACAACGGACTGCAGGAGATCGCCGCGCTGGACAAGAAGCCCATCGAGGAATTCCTGGCCGGCGTAGAGCTAATTGTGCACGGCACGACCGTGACCACGAATGCCCTGCTCACACGCAGAGGGCCGAAGACGGCGCTGCTGGTCACGGAAGGATTCCGGGACGTGCTGCCGATGCGCCACGGCACCCGCGAAGAGCCATACGATAATCGCCTTGAGCAGCCGGATCCGCTGGTGCCCCGCCACCTTCGCCTTCCGGTGGGCGGCCGGTTCGACTACAAGGGCGACGAGGTCACGCCACTGTCCGAGCAGGATGTGCGGGAAGCCGTCGGAATCATGCAGGAGCAGGACGTCGAGTCCGTTGCCATTTCCTTCATGCATTCGCACGCCGCTACGGCTCATGAGGACCGCGCGGCAGAGATCGTGGCCGAAATCATGCCGGACGCCTACATCACCAAGTCCTCCGAGCTGCTGGGTCAAGCCCGCTACTATGAGCGCACGAGCACCGCCGTGTTGAACTCCTACGCCGGACCCATCATCAGCAGTTATTTGACCAAGCTGCTGGAGCTGCTCTCCGCGGTCAAGTTCGACGGCATTCTGTTGATGATGCAGTCCAACGGCGGCGTCGCCACCCCGGACCAGCTGGCGAAACGAGCCGCTCTTTCACTGTTGTCAGGACCGGCCTCCGGACCCACAGCAGGGCTGCTCGTCACCGCCACGCACGGCTGGGATTCCTGCATCACCGTGGACATGGGCGGCACGAGCTTCGACGCCGCTGTCGTCAAGGACAACAAGCCCTTGGTCATGACCGACGGAGAGATTGATCGCTGGTCCCTGGCCCTGCCGGCAGTGGACATCCACACGATCGGCGCCGGCGGCGGATCCATCGCGACGGTGGACGAAGGCGGCCTGCTGCGGGTTGGCCCGCAGAGCGCCGGGGCCGTGCCTGGACCTGCCTGCTACCGCCGCGGAGGGGTGCATGCAACCACTACCGACGCCGACGTGGTCCTGGGATACATCGATCCGGACACTTTCATGAACGGCCAGATCGGTCTGGACCGGGAGGCCTCAATCCAGGCCATCAAGACCGATGTTGCCGATCCCTTGGGCCTCAGCGTGGAGGAAGCTGCGGCAGGTATCTATGAGGTCGTCAACGTGACCATGGCAACGGGTGTCCGGGACATCACCGTCCGCCGCGGTCTGGATCCAAGAGACTTCCCGATCGTCGTCGCAGGAGGCGCCGGGCCGGTGCACGCAGCGGCCATCGCCCGTGAACTTGAAATTCCGGTGCTGATCACGCCGCGGGATTCCTCCATCTTCTGCGCCGCCGGCATGCTGGTCTGCGACTTCAAACATGACTACGTCCAGAGCGCCAACCAGCGCCTGCACACCCTCAGCGGCGAGACCTTGGTCAGCGTATGGAAAGGGATGGCAGAGGAGGGCCGAAAGACACTGCTGGCTGAAGGGGTCCCTGAAACCGACATCTCCTTCATCCCTTCCCTTGACCTGCGCTACAAGGGCCAGTGGTATGAACTGAACATCGAGGTAAACCCCTCAAATCTGGACACCCCCGACTTCGTAGAATTCGCCAAAGTCTTCCACCGCGAACACGAGGTGCTTTTCGGGTACAACAACCTGGAGATGCCGATCGACTTGCTTCACATCCGGCTCTCCGCAATCGGCCACACGCCCAAGGACCGGGTGACCCTTTCCGGCACTATCTCCTCCGATGCCGTTCGGGAGCCAAAGCGCCGCAACATCTGGTCTCCCAAGCAGCACCGCATGGTGGAAGTCGACGTGCACCAGGGTGGGCCGATGGGCCCGGGAGAAGAGGTGGAAGGTCCGGCCATCATCGAATTGGGCACGACCACGATTGTGGTCCTCGACGAATACAACACCGTTGTCGACAAAAACGGCTCATTTGTCATGTACCTCCGGGACCAGAAGGAAACGCTCAAGGCACGACTGAATCTCATCTGACTCCTATGTCGGGGCGATCAGCCCTTCAGTCAAAGGAACCAGCCCAGCTCCGACATAGCTACCGCCTCCCGGCCCCGGCCCGAGGCCAGCTCGACGTAGAAGAACCCACGCACAGTCCGGTTGTCGGAAAAGCGATGCCGGCGCTGGACCATGCCCGACCTCTCCAATGCGCTCGTGAACCCATCGAGAATCCAGCTGCGATCTGCTGGGTTCCAGCGGGAATTCGAACGACGGACCAGTGCCGAGACCAGCAGCAATCAGCCACAGGAAATTGTATTCAAAGGAGAAACGCAATGACTTCTGAATTAACCCCGAAGACACCATCACCAAGCCTCAGGCAAAAAATGGAGGACAACGTACTGAATCCTGTCGCAGAGAACCTGCGCGTTGGCGGCTGGTCCCTTCTTTCCAACACGGCCGGAGTCGGAACGACCCTCGCCATGCTGATTATCGGTGGGACCGCCAGTTATATCGTCGGCGTGCAGTGGACAATTGCGATGGCGGCGGTATCAGCCATCTTTGGTGCCCTGGTCGGTACGTTCACGGCCCGGGTCAGTCAGAGTACCGGTATGTCATCGACCGTAACGATGCGCTTTCACGGATTGGGGGCAACCGGATCCGCCCTCGCATCGCTGATTTTTGCCTTCATGATTCTGGGATTCCTTGCCCTGGAGAACGTCCTTCTCTACTACGGCACGCTCTTCATGCTGGGCTGGTCACCAAACCTTGGCAATGCCGTCCTGATTTACGGCGTCCTGACCCTGCTCTGGATCCTACTGACGATGTTTGGCATGAAAGTCGTGCAGAAGACGTCGTTCGTACTGACGATCATCGCCGGCGCCCTCATGTTGTGGGTTGGATTCCTCGCTTTTCAACAGTCGGACCTTTCCGTGGAGAGCGTGCTTAGCGCCCAGCCCTCCGCAATCGGCCCCGTCCAAATCATGGTAGTCCTGAGCAGCATGATTGGTATGGCAGGTGCGCTGTCCCTCGTGGGCGCCGACTTCGCCCGCTACGCCAAATCGCCCAAAGACGTCCGTATCATGGCCATCGGCGGCAACATCATTGTCAACTTCGGTGTGGTTTCATTGGGCGCATTGCTCTATCAGGCCGGCGACACGGTCGTTGCCCGCTTCCTGACGGATCCGGGAAATTCCGACGTTGCCAAAGCCCAGCTGGGCGGTTCAATCTTTGAAAAGGTCCAATACCTGGCCCACTCAAACCCGGGTGCATACTTCATCATCCTCGGTGGGATCGTCGGGTTCCTGGTCATGTACGCCGCCCAGATCAAGGCCCAGGTCATCAACACCTATTCAGGATCCCTCGCGCTGTCCAACCTCTTTGATGCGGTTCTGCGGAGGAAGCCCAACCGCATTCTTATGGTTGTTCTGGCCAACGTGATTGCGCTCGTTTCGGTGTGGGCCAACATCCTCGGTGTGCTTCTGCAGTTCCTCGGCCTCCTGGGAATCCTGACCTTCTCGCTTGCCGCACTCGTAATCGCAGACTTCTACATCGTACGAAAGCGCCAGGCCGTCCACACTGCGCTCGTCGAGCGATTCAACTGGTCAGGCCTCATCGCCCTGATCGTCGGGTCGGGAACCTCTTATCTCTTGACCATCACGGGAATCTTCCCCCTGGGATTCCTCGTCACCCTCGTGCTCACTCCCTTGCTGTACGTGGTCCTTCGACGGACGATCCTCCCGGAGGGATCAGGAACCGACTTCATCGAGGGCACAGCAGCTCTGAAGGAAATCGAAGGCACAGCAGACTTCGAAGATCAGAACGAAGAAGTCACAGCCCATTGAGTCATCCCGTAACCATGCAGACTAGTCCGCAGCTGCACCCGGGATCACGCCGGTCCTCTGAAGGGCGGCCCTGGTTCTGCGATTCACGCACCAGGAGTTAGCACCATGGGACGCTGCAGTCTCTGAGCGGACCCCGCCGGATCGCCGGGGTCCGCTCAGACCTATCGTCACAGCCGGACTCCGGTGTCGCTGCCGCCTGAAATCGAGCCACTTTGGCTCGGCCATGACCGTCGTCATCTTCTGACGGTCAGACGCTGAAACCGGCGTGCCGGGCGGCGGAAGAAGTTTTGTGCGAGCCGACGGCAGGAGGGTCTTTCAGCGGCGGTGCCTACCGGCCTCGGCACGGCTTCGCGACCCTAGTCGATTCACTACCCGATTCCCAGCCCCGCATCCGCAGCAAAGGAACCACTCCGTGAAAATTGAACGTATTGAGGCCATCCCCTATTCGATCCCCTACGCGCGAGCGCTGAAGTTCGCCAGCGGTGAGGTGACCTCGGCCGCGCACGTGCTGGTCAGGATCTACACGGACACCGGCATCTGCGGCATCGCGGATACCCCGCCGCGACCCTACACCTACGGCGAAACGCAGGATTCGATCGTGTCGGTGGTGACCAAGGTTTTTGCTCCGCAGCTCATCGGGCTGGACCCGCTGGACCGCTCCAAGGTCCAGCAGCTGCTCCGCCGCACGGTCAACAACCCCACCGCCAAGGGGGCCCTAGACATTGCGCTCTGGGACGCTATTGGAATCTCACTGGGCACGCCGGTGCACAAACTACTGGGCGGCTTCACCGACAGCATGCGGGTCTCTCACATGCTGGGCTTCAAGCCCGCCGCCGAGCTCCTCGAGGAAGCGCTACGGTTCCGTGAAACTTATGGCATCAACACCTTCAAGCTCAAGACTGGCCGACGGCCGCTCTCCCTCGACGTCGAGGCCTGCAATGTGCTGCGGGAGGGCCTCGGTGAGGACACCGAGATCTACCTCGACGCCAACCGCGGATGGACGGCGAACGAGGCCATGGAGGTCCTCCGCCGGACCGAAGGTCTTGGCCTGTCCATGCTGGAGGAGCCGTGCGATGCCGGAGAGGCGATGGGCCGGCGCCGGCTTGTGCAGAGCTCCAGCATCCCAATCGTGGGCGACGAAAGCGTCCCCACCCTCGGCGACGTCTCCCGAGAATTGCTCTCGGGCGGCAGCAACGCGATCTGCATCAAGACCGCGCGCAGCGGTTTCACCGAAGCCAAACAGATCCTCGGCCTCTGCGAAGGCCTCGGCGTGGACGTCACGATGGGCAACCAGATCGACACCCAGGTCGGCAGCCTCGCGACGGTCACCTTCGGCGCGGCCTTTGAGGCCAGCTCCCGACGGGCCGGGGAGCTCTCCAACTATCTGGACATGACGGACGACCTGCTCACGGAGCCGCTCGAAATCAACGGCGGCGCCATCCTGGTCCGCGATGTCCCCGGGGTCGGGGCACGCATCGACGCCGACAAGCTGCAAAAGTACCGGCAGGACCAGGCCTGACGCGGCCGCATTCTGCCCTCAGAAAGTCCCACACCGCAAGGAGAACCACATGCTGTACCTGGTCCGGATGGATGTCAATATTCCACTTGACATGACCGAAGAACGCGCCAACACCATCAAAGCGGAGGAACGGGAGTATTCCCAAAAGCTCCAGCGCGACGGTCGCTGGGCGCATCTGTGGCGGGTCGTGGGCGAGTACTCCAACTACTCGGTGTTCGACGTCGTGGACAACGACGAGTTGCACATGCTGCTGTCCGGTCTGCCGCTCTTCCCCTACATGGACATAAAGGTCACGCCCCTAGCCAAGCACCCCTCCACCGCCGAATAGCCTTCATCTGCTGCCTATTGACGTGCTCGGCTTCCGTCTCCCGTCCGTCAGATGACCTGCATGCAAAAAGTCTTCGGCATAGGCATGCGGAAGACGCGGGGCGATCCATGCGAGTTTCCTGCGCTATTGGCCGGTGTGGACGGCTCGAGCATGTCACTTTTTGGCCTCTGCTTCACCGGCGCGGCAGCAACGCCGTGACCCGGGCGTTCTCCTGGCCGCGGTCTCGTGGGATGGCTGTGCACACGTTGGAAAGACGGGCGTCAGCCTTCCTGACTATCCGGCAGCCTGCAGGGTCGCTGGGATCTGTGCGGGCTGCGGAGGTTCATCCCTCCGATTGGGGGTGCACTCACGCCGCCCGAACGAGTGATTCCGGGGGCCGAACCGGCAAATCTAGACTTCTTTAAGGCCTTGTGATGTGCAGCACTTCAACGTCCGAGGCACCCGCCCCACCTGAGGAATCAAACCCGTGCACGAAGTTTCAATTATCGGAGCCGGACATAGCGACACGCTGCTGCTGGCCGTCGGGCTGACCAAATGTGGAGGTAGAACCGGACGACTTCGGGGTCGGTGGGCCTTGTTCCCATGTCCCTGCTGAGGTCGGCGACCCGTCCGTTGCTGCGATTTTCTCGACGTTGTCGATGGCGGGTTTGCTCTCGAGTTGGGGGATGCACGGTGCTGTGACGTTGCCGGAGGTGAGGTTTTCCGGCTGTGGGAGTGTCCCCCCATCGGCCGGCGCAGCTGGTGCCACCTGCGACCCTGAACCCGGTTGGTAGAAGCGGACGGATCGGGGTGCGAGTCCGGCCTGCCCGGGGGTGTCGATGTGGGCGATGAAGACCGGTGGCCCCTGCGTCAAGGATGCGTTGGATGGCCGAAGCCCTGAGCTCTTCCACGCGCTCGGCAGCGGTCCAGGCCTCTGGTTCCAGGGCATGAACCACAGCGCGACGATGTCCCGCCGGCGCGGCTACTCCGCGAGGGGCAGCTTGATGACGGAGACCAGCTTGTCATGGCCGCCGCACGCGCGTTCGGCGGCCGCAGGCTGCTCGGTGGTTTCTGCAGAACTGACCGCGGCCGAGGCCACCGGTTGAGTCTAGCGTGTTGCCTTCGGTGGGATGACCTTCACGGTAAGTTCCGCACCATCTGCGCCAGATGGAGCCCTGCTCGCCTGGGTCTGGCGTCCTGAAGCCAGCAGGAGTACCGTCGGTTGGAGAAACGGCAGCGATCGGCCGCAGCGCACTCGTCAAGGGCCAAGTCAAGCCGGCGTTGGTCTCTTGAAGGGGCCGAAATGGCTGGATGGAATGCTGATACGGCGGCCGGTCCGTTGGGGGCCGGGGCGGTCACCTTAGTCGAGGGATCGTCCTTCTGTATCTCCTCGCAGAATGGGGATATCCATGCCGAACTTCCACACGGTCTTTTCGTCCACGACACCCGCATCCTGTCCGGCTGGGGGCTCACCGTCAACGGCCAGCCGCTGGAGTCGCTGGCAGCTGAGACGAAGGAGCCGTACCGGGCGCTGTTCGCTGGGCGCGTTCCCCGCACGGACGGGCATGCGGACAGCTCGTTGATCGTGGAGCGGCTTCGCGAAGTGGGGCCCGGGATCCAGGAGCAGATCACCATTCGCAATTACTCCCTGGAGCCGGCCGAATGCGTGATCGCCCTGAAGGTTGAGGCGGATTTCGCGGACCTTTTCGAGGTTAAGGAGGCGCGAATCCAGCGGCGCTGGGACGAAACCCGCCAAGTCGACGGCGACGCGCTCACCATCCGGGCCGTCTGGGAAAATATCCGGAATGGAGTCGCCATCCAGGCCCCCGGAGCAGACATTACGCCGGAGGCCCTCACATACCGGGTGACCGTCCCGCCGCACAGCCACTGGAGCACTATCTTGACCGTCGTGCCCGGCATCGAGGGAGCCAGCCGCGGGGCGGCTTTCGTCCATCCTGAACGGGAGGGACTATCTCCCCGGGACCGGCGCCGGAGGGAGTGGGTTGCTAAAATTCCGGTGCTGCAGATGGGAAACCGGTCCATCGAGCGGACCCTGCGGCGCAGTTATGACGATTTGGGAGCCCTGCGCATCGAGGACCCGAACCATCCGGACCGTGTTGTGGTCGCCGCGGGCGCGCCCTGGTTCATGACTCTGTTCGGCCGGGACTCGCTGTGGGCCTCGCATATGGCGCTGCCCGTGGATCCCTCCCTGGCCCTGGGCACGCTACAGACCCTGGCGGACCGCCAGGGCACTGTGGTGGACCCGATGAGCGAGGAGGAACCGGGCAAGATCCTGCACGAGGTCCGGCTCGATGTCTCCAGCGGATTGTCCTTGGGCGGTAAGTCCACCTACTACGGTAGCGTCGACGCGACTCCGTTGTTTGTAATGATCCTCGGCGCGGTCAGTCGCTGGGGGTTCGCCAAGGACACCATCACCGCGCTGCTGCCCCATGCGGACCGTGCACTCGACTGGATCCGGGACTACGGGGACAAGGACGGTGACGGGTTCGTCGAGTACGAGCGCCTCAACGACCGGGGGCTCATCAACCAGGGCTGGAAGGACTCCTGGGACGGGATCAACTTCGCCGACGGAACCCTGGCCGAGCCGCCGATCGCGCTCTGCGAAGTCCAAGCCTATGTATACGCTGCTTACTCATCGCGTGCATGGATGGCGTACGACGCCGGTGACGCTGCCTTGGCGGAAGAGTTCACTGATCGGGCCGCGCAGCTAAAGAAACGGTTCAACGAGGAATTCTGGATGCCCGAGCGTGGGTATTACGCCGTCGCCCTCGACGGCAAAAAGCGGCAGGTCGACGCGTGCGCCTCCAACATGGGCCACTGCCTGTGGCACGGCCTTATCGACGAGGACAAGGCGCCGTACGTGGCCGAACGGCTGATTTCCCCTGAAATGTTCAGCGGCTGGGGCGTACGCACCCTGGCAAGCGACATGGGCGCCTACAACCCCGCTAGCTACCACAACGGCTCCGTCTGGCCCCACGACAACGCCATCATCGCCGCCGGCCTGCTGCGCTACGGCTTCATAGCTGAGGCACAACGGATCGCCACAGCCCTGTTGGAGGCTGCCGACCAGTCGAACGGCCGGCTGCCAGAGCTGTTCTGCGGCTTCAGCCGTGACCAGTTCGCCGCCCCGGTGCCCTACCCCACCGCCTGCTCACCCCAGGCGTGGGCAGCGACCACACCGATCCTGCCCGTGACGAGCCTGATGCGGTATGACACGCACGTGTCCCGCGGAGGGTTCTGGATGGATCCCGTGCTCCCGAAGTCCTACGGCGACCTGCACATCACCAACGCGCCCCTGGCCGGCGGCCGGATCACCATCGACATCGCCGATTCCGTCCCCACCGTGCAGGGACTACCTGAAGGCATCGTGTTCCACCGCGGGCACAGGACCTGGATGACAGAACTCGTGGAGCAGGCCAAACTGCACCCGAAGACGTAGCGGGCAGAGCCCTTTCCCCTCGGGCTAACGACCCCGGGGGCATTTTCACTCCGGCCGTCACTCTCATTGCGGATGGACCAGAAAGGGGTGCGCAGGATCGCTGCAGTTGCTGACGCAGCCAACGGTGCTGGCCGTGCAACGAACGGCGCTTTATCCGGAAATCTGGATAAACGCGGATGCTTCGGGATACAGGCTGACGTGACGGCAATTCCCCACGGTGTCTCATGAGACACCCCGATTAGCACATAAGGAGAAGGGAAAGCGGCTTCCAAGCGCTGCCTCCAGCGGGCGGATTTCCTTAAGATCGTTCAGGCCGCCAAGGCCGAGGCAGAAGAATCTGCACAGACGAGCCGGCGTCCCGCCGCTGAACTTTAGTCTGCGGTTTGTTGGGCGATGGTGCGGGCGAGACGCTAGCAACCGGCGAGTCGTGGGTGGTTCTGGTTCAAGCCGTCACGCCGGTCCTGAATCAAACTGCCACATTCAAAAGGACGCAACACATCTCGGTTACGTGAGCCAATTCCTCGACGTGATCGGCTCCGGCCTCCAGTCGAATACGCATGACCCAACTTTGCCACACCCCGGGCGGCGACCGGGACACAGAAACGACCCATCGAGGTCCTTCCCCAACGGCAGAGTCAAAGCGGACAGGAGGCGCTCTTGATGCCCCTCGATACGACGGAGACTGGGACAACCCGAACCAAGTTCCAACTAGGCAAAGTCCCTCAAGCTCGGACATGCGGTGACTCAGCAGGCAGTGGAATTCTACCTGGACAGGCCTTGAGATTCTGCTTTGTGCATACCCACCTCCTAACTCAACAATGAGCGGCGCAAAATCTAGGGGATGGGTCTCGCAGCCCTGCCGCGCCTGATTCCAAGGCAAAGCGCTTGTTCAGCGGGAACTTTGGCCACCCATCCCTGAGATAAGAGGTGGTGCCGACCCTGGCTATCCTCAGGTGGGGCATATGCATCACGGGGGAGAGCGCCTCACTCTCCGGGCCCATCCGGTCGCCGGTCGCGGCCAAGTAGGTGGTTTCCCGGGCATCGTCACGGCGTCGCTGTCACAGATCGGTCGCGGGCGGTGTCTTCATGTCGTAGGACCCAGAACCGACCCGCAGGAGGAGTCATGACCAGCAGCATCCCGGCCGCAGAGATCACCGGTTTCTACGGCGCACTCATCAAGAAGTTCAGCGCGAAGATGTTTGGCAAAGTCCCGGAGTCGCTGGGCGTTATGTGGCACAACCCGCCCGTGCTCAAGGCGTCCATGGGCATGGGGCAGAAGCTGCAGAAGTGGAACAGCTGTGACGAGTCGCTGAAGTCCTACGCGCACATGGCTGTGGCCTCACTCATCGGTTGCACGTGGTGCCTGGACTTCAACTACTTCATGGCCCACAACCATGGCCTCGACCTGGACAAGGCACAGCAGATCCCGCGCTGGCGTGATTCCGGGGTCTTCACGCCCCTGGAGCGGGACGTGCTGGAATATGCCGAAGCGATGAGCACGACCCCCGTAACGGTCACTGACGAGCTCGCTTCCCGGCTGCTGGAGCAGCTCGACGCAGCGGCCCTAGTTGAGCTGACCAGCGTGATCGGCTACGCCAACCTCACGACCCGCGGCAACGTCGCCCTCGGCATTGAGTCCGAGGGTTTCGCGGATGCCTGTGGCTTGAAGCCGCTCGCGGCACGAAGCGGCGCGCGGTAGCGTGGCGGGCATGAGCAGCTCCGGCGTCGCCGACAGCTTGGACCTTTTCGTCACCCATCGCAGCCTGCTCTTCACCGTCGCCTACGAGATGATCGGCTCCGCCGCCGATGCCGAGGACGTGGTGCAGGAGGCCTGGCTGCGGTGGTCTGACCTGGGCCCCGGTGCCCGCGCTGAGGTGCGTGACCCGCGGGCCTATTTCGTCCGTATCGTCACCCGCCAAGCGCTCAACCGCCTCCGCGCGCTGTCACGACGGCGGGAGGATTACGTCGGGGAATGGCTGCCCGAGCCCCTGCTCACCGCGCCGGATGTCGCCGAGGACGTGGAACTGGCCGAAAGCGTCTCGATCGCCATGCTCACGGTTCTCGAATCCCTCACCCCTGTGGAGCGGGCGGTCTTCGTACTACGGGAGGTTTTCGCCGTGCCCTACGAGGAGATTGCCGAGGCCGTGGGCAAGTCAGCGGCCGCCGTGCGCCAGATCGTCAGCCGTGCGCGCTCTCATGTGGCCGCGCGCCGCCCCCGCATGCGCGTGGATCGCAGCGAGCAGCAGGAAGTCGTCGAACGGTTTCTGGCGGCGGTCACCACCGGGGATGTGCAGGGCTTGATGGATGTGTTGGCGCCTGACGTCGTACTCATCGCCGACGGCGGCGGCGTCGCGCAGGCGGTTCGGGTGCCGGTGTACGGTGCGAAGAAGGTAACAAATCTGCTGCGGTCCTTCCCGGAGGCCGCGCTCAACCCGAGAATCGCTCTGCTCTGGCTCAACGGCGGCCTCGGCATCCGGATCGACGACGAAGCGGGCGGTCCGTCACTCATTAGCCTGGTGGTGGAGGACGGCAGGATCGCACGAATCTTCGCCATGCGGAACCCGGACAAGCTCGGCCACTTGGAGGAGGAGACCCGGCTGGCGCGTTAGCCAGGACGCCGTGCTCGTGTACTGGTTCAAGCAAGGCGCGGTTTCCGCTATGATTGGTTGTTGGCCCGACCGCTGAAATTTGCAAATGGCAGCAACGGACCACCTCCATTCATACCTGGCAGCTGGCAAAATCCAGCTGCGTGAACAAAAGGTCCCATTATGAAGTCTGATATCCACCCGAAGTACGAAGCTGTTGTATTCAACGACCTGGCTTCCGGCGTCAAGTTCCTGACCAAGTCCACCGTGTCTTCTTCCAAGACCATCGAGTGGGAAGACGGCAACACCTACCCGGTCATCGACGTCGAAATCTCCTCGGAGTCCCACCCGTTCTACACGGGCAAGCAGCGCATCATGGACTCTGCAGGCCGCGTCGAGCGCTTCAACGCTCGCTTCAAGGGCTTCGGCGGCAAGAAGTAATCAACTTCACCTCCAAGCTTCTGTGAAAGCCCGCACCCGCCGCATCATCGGTGGCTGCGGGCTTTTGCGTTTTCCGGCAGGATGGAAGCCATGACTTCCAGCATGCCTTTCGAGCAAGACGAACCCAGGCTCCATGGTGAATACAAGGTCCCCGGCGGCAAGCTCGTGGTGGTCGACCTCGACGTCGTGGACGGGCGGTTCGCGCACGTCTCGCTGAGCGGGGACTTCTTCCTGGAACCGGACGAGGCCCTGCTGGACATCAACCGGGCGGTCACGGGGCTTCCGGAAGGTTCGACGCCGGCAGAGATTTCCGCCGCCGTCACCGCCGCACTGCCTGCCGATACGGTCCTGTTCGGATTCTCCGCCGACGCCGTCGCCGTAGCGGTCCGCAGGGCGCTGTCCAAGGCCAGCGGGTGGGCGGACCACCAGTGGGAGGTCATCCCGCCGTCGGTCCTTCCCACGCACCTCAACGTAGCGCTGGACGAGGTCCTCACCGAGCAGGTCGGGGCCGGTCTCCGCAAGCCCACTCTGCGCTTCTGGGACTGGGAAGAGCCGTCAGTGGTGATCGGCAGCTTCCAGTCTTTCCGCAACGAGGTGGATCCCGACGGCGTCGCGCGCCACGGCATCACGGTGGTCCGCCGCATCAGCGGCGGGGGAGCCATGTTCATGGAGGCCGGAAACTGCATCACCTATTCGCTCTATGTGCCACAGAGCCTCGTGGATGGCATCAGCTTTGCCGACTCCTACGCGTTCCTGGACGCGTGGGTCATGGCTGCCCTGGAAAAACTGGGCATTACCGCGTTCTATGTTCCGCTCAATGACATCGCCACCGAGCAGGGAAAGATCGGCGGTGCAGCGCAAAAGCGCCTCGCCAACGGCGGCATGCTGCACCACGTCACCATGAGCTACGACATCGACGCCGACAAGATGGTCGAGGTCCTGCGCATCGGCAAGGAAAAGCTTTCCGACAAAGGCACCCGCAGCGCAAAGAAGCGCGTGGACCCACTCCGCCGGCAAACCGGCTTGGCGCGGACGGAAATCATCAAAGCCATGCAAGAGGTCTTCACCGAGCGCTACGGCGCCGCGGAGTCCTGCATCACCGACGCCGAACTGGGAACGGCCCGGGAGCGGGTGCAGTCAAAGTTCGGTACCGAAGAATGGCTGCACCGTGTCCCTTAACTGCCGGTGTCCCTTAACTGCCGGTGTTCCTTAACTGCGGGGTGTTCCCTAGTTACCTGGCCCGGTACGCATCCACTGCCTGTTCCATGACCGGACCGTAGAGCGGCCATGAATCGGCGGGAACCGCCACGATGAGGACGCTGCTGCCCTTGCTGCCCGCTACGAGGCAAGCTATCTCACGGTAGCGGTTGTTGCCGACATGGGTCACATAGCTGTCCTCCACGCAGGAACCCGTACCTCCGCGGAAAGCCATACCGGTTCGCTCGGCGATTTTGGTGGGTGGCGAGGAGTTCTCGTCCGCCAGGTGATCGAGCCTGAAGGTGTTCCAATTGTCCAGCGCCTCGCTGCCCTGCTGTGGCGTGGCGTTGAGATACATCCGCAGTTCGCCCGTTGACGACGAGACGGCCGCGGATACGCTGCCGGGGTCACTTTCCGCAGGCTTGGCGTCGGGTGGGACCGAAAGGACCCCCGTTCCGTCCGGAAGTTCCATGGTTTTCCACCCAGCCGGGGCAGGTGCTGCCGTGAACCACCCGAACGGCAACTCCGCAGACTGCACGGTGCTTGTCCCCGGGCTTTGAACAGACGAACTGCAAGCTGCGACGGCCAGCATCGCAACTATCCCGAGGGAGAGCCCGGCGAACCGCCTTATTTTGTCGCGACTTACCGCTCTACCGGTTTCCATCGCCGTCGTCCGGTCCGCCGTTATCGTCGCCGTCGCGGTCGCCGCCATTGGGGTGCCGCGGAGGCGGCGGGACCACCACCGGCGGCGCCGGTACCGGTGGCGGAACGACAGCGGGCGGCGCTGGGGGTGGCAGAACGACGGCGGGCGGAACGACGGCGGGTGGGGTACCAGGCGGCGCGACCGGCGTCGCCGTCGGCGCGGGTGACGGCGTGCTTGGGGCGGGCGTGGTGCTCGCTGGTGGGCTTGCAGGCACCGGAGCGGCCGGCTGTCCGCCGAAGCAGCCTCCGAGCAAAAGGGTGGTGCCCAGCGCTGCGGCGGCAAGCACGGGGCGAGGAAACTTCATGATGACCGTCCTCAAGAAAGGCCCATGCGGAGCGCAGGGCTTGCATCTAAAGACGATGCCGGCGATCCCCTTGGTTCAGGGCCAGCTCGTCAACCCCGGATCGCCGGCTCCCGCGTCAGCCCTGCTGCAGCGCTCCGGCTTCTTGATGCGAAGCACCGGCCGCTTGGGCCGTGAGGGCGCGGAACAAATGGCTGCGCTGCTCAATCACGATGCGCCGGAGCGCCCGCGGAGCTTCCATGCGGGCGCCCAGCCAATCGTCCGTGCGCCGAAGCACCGGATGATCTTCCGGAGCCATTCCGGTCTGCAGATCCTGGGCTGCGGGAAACAGGCCGCGCACAATCCGGCCCGCTATTTCGATGCTCCGGGACTGCCAGATATCCTCCAGGCAGTCGAAGTACGGTTCCGTGAAGCCATTCAGGAGCCCGGACGGGGCAAGGGAGAAACCTGCGATTGTCGCGCTCAGAATCTCGTTGGAGAGCCCGGTGTCGTTGACTGCGGCATTCCATGCGGCCGTCTTGACGGCGGCATCCGGGCGCGCAGCTGCAGCCAGCGCATGGCCTTCGCGTCCCGCCGCGGTGTGGTCGAGGGCGAGTTCGGCATCCAGTTCCGATAGCGTGGCCGCTCCGTTGGCTGCCAGTGCTTGCCACAGGCTCCACCGGAGATCCGCGTCCACTGTGAGCCCGTCCACTGTCACGCTTCCGGAGAGAATGCCGCGGAAGAACTCGACATACGCGCCGTCATGGCGCGACAACTCCGCCAGTGTCCTGGCCCACGCGAGTTGCTGGTCCGAACCCGGTGCGGAGGTCCGCAACTCCATCGCGCTGGCCGCCATCAGGCTCTCGCGGACCTCGTCCCGTTGCGGGGCCGGGACGTAGCGCTCGACGGCGGTCACCGCGTTGCCCAGAACGTTCAGGAGGACGCCGATTCCTGACTCTGCAGGGGCGAAGCGTTCGACGGCGGCGACGTACAGCGCCGCGGGGGTAACGGCGTCGCGCGCTGAATCCCACAGGGCTGTCCAGCACAACGCCCGGGCCATCGGATCGCTGAGCCGGTCCAAGGAGGAACGTACTGTTGCCTCGGACTCCGCGTCCAGGCGCACCTTGGCATAGCTGAGGTCGTCGTCGTTGACGAGAAGCAGGGCCGGGCGCGGCTTGCCCGCGAGTTCCTCCACCGCAGTGTCGGCACCTTCGAGGTCGAGCTCGATGCTCTCTGTGCGGAGCAATTGGCCGCCGTCGTCAAAGTTATAGAGACCGATCCTGAGCCTGTGCGGGCGGTCTTCCTGCTTGCCCGTGATGGGGTCCACAGAGTCCTGGCGTAGGGTGACTGCCTCCATGGCATCGCCGCTCCCGGAGATTTCGGCCGCAATAGTGGAGATCCCCGTGGTCTGCAGCCACTGGCGGGCCCACGTGCCAAGGTCCCGGCCCGATGCCGTGCCCAGGGCTTCGAGGAGGTCGGCCAGTGAGGTGTTGCCGTACTCGTGATCCTTGAAGTAGCGTCGCGAGCCGGCAATGAACGCCTCGAACCCGACGTAGGCCACCAATTGCTTGAGGACGGAAGCGCCCTTTGCATAGGTAATGCCGTCGAAGTTCTGCTTGGCGGCTTCCAGGTCGGGAATGTCCGCCACGATGGGGTGGGTCGTGGGCAATTGGTCCTGCACGTAGGCCCAGGACTTGCGCTTGTTCGCAAAATTAACCCAGGCGCTGTCCCAGTCCGTGGCCTTGTCCACGCCGAGGGTGCCCATGTAGTCGGCGAAGGATTCCTTGAGCCAGAGATCGTCCCACCAGGTCATGGTCACGAGGTCTCCGAACCACATGTGGGCCATCTCGTGCATGAGGGTGTTTGCGCGGGCTTGGTACTGGGCATCCGTGGCCCGCGAGGTGAAGACGTATTTCTCGGTGAAGGTGACCAGGCCGGGGTTTTCCATCGCACCAAGGTTGTACTCGGGCACGAACGCCTGATCGTACTTACCCCAAGGGTACGGATAGTCGAAAAGATCGTTGAAGAAGTCCAGGCCGTTCTTCGTCAGCCGGAAAAGCTCCGCGGCGTCGAAGGACTCCTGCATGGATGCGCGGCAGTAGAGCGCCAGCGGAACCTCAAGGCTGGTCCCGTCGTCGAGCGTCTTGCTCCAGTGGTCCGTAGCGCGGAAATAGGGACCGGCGAGGACGGTAGTGATGTAGGTGGACATCCGCTTGGTGGTGGCGAAGTCCCAACGGCTCGTTGCCGGATCGCTCGTCAGTTGCGTCCGGGCGAGCTCGGCGCCGTTGGAAGCCACCTGCCAGGCGGAAGGCGTCATGACGTGGAAGGTGAATTCGGCCTTCAGGTCCGGCTGTTCGAAGTTCGCGAAGACGCGGCGGGCGTCCGCCGGTTCGTATTGCGTGTAGAGGTAGCACTGCCCGTCGGCGGGATCGACGAAGCGGTGCATGCCCTCTCCGGACCGGCTGTAAAGGGCGGTCCCGGTGACCGTCACCTGGTTTTCGGCCTGGAGATTGTCGAGGTGGATCCTGTCGCCGTCCACTACCTCGGCTACGTCAAGCCCTTTTCCGTTGAGGAAGACGCTATGCACGCCGCCGTGGATGAAATCCAGGAAGGTGGAGGAACCAGGCTGTGCGGAAAAGTTGATGACGCTGCGGCTTGTGTACCCTGGCACGCCCGCATCGGCGGCTTGGCGGACGTCAAGGGAGACATCGTAGCTGTGGGTGCTGATCAGGGCTGAACGGGTGGCGGCTTCAGCGCGCGCCAAGTTGTGATTCGACACCCAGCTATCTAATCATGAGCAACACGGCGCCCAAGCCCAACAGTGCGATCAGGAACCAGGAGCCAAGCGCAACGAGCGCAGCGCGGCCACCGGTGTGCAACAGCGTGCGGACGCGGACCGCCGAACCCAGCCCGAACAGGGCCGAGGCGAGCAGGATGTCCTGGAGTGCTCCCGCGGCGTCCAGCACGCCCGGGCCCAACCAGCCCAAGGAACGCACGGCCACCATCGCGATGAACCCGAGCACGAAGAGCGGGACGATCGGCGGGAACTTGCCGCCGTCGTCGCTCGCTTCGGTGCAGTTGCGCGAGTTCCTACGCATTGACCATCGTTGCGTGAGCCCGGCTCCGGCAACGATGGGGGCCAGCAGGACCACCCTGGTCAGTTTCACGACGACGGCGAGCGCCAGCGCCACGGGACCGGCGGTCTGTGCCGTCGCGACCACCTGGCCGACGTCGTGCACGGAAGCGCCGGTCCAGGCGCCGCACGATGCCCGCCCGCATGTGGTGCTTGCCGGCGAAGTCCAGCCCCGGGCGGGCGCGTCCGGCAGCCCATGCCGCCGTCCCCGGTATATTTGCAGCTAACAAACCCAGCGCTACAGCGGCTGTCATGGCAGGGATGGGGGGAAGCAGCGCATGGACAATGAAGGCAAGTCCAGTGGCTGCCACTGCCATGACAATCCCGGCTCCCAATCGGGAGCCGGGTGCCGGGAAACGATTGGGGTGCATTCGTCAACCTTGATGCATGCAAGCGCTCAAATGCGAACCGGGTTCACACTTGGTGTCGCAACATGCAGAACGCGAAATGCGTTCGTAATCGAAAAGGTGATTGTCTGAATCCCATGTCAGAGCTATTCCGGGATTACTCCGAGGCCGCCGCCCGTTCCGGCGCCTACGACGAAATGTTCGCCCCAGGCACCATTGCCCGAAAGTCCTATGGCCAGGTGGACGGCGCACTTCGCGAGCTTTCGCTTGCCGATGTGAGCGCCCGTGCCGAGTCGATGGCGCGGACCTTCCTGGACCGGGGTGTGACCTTCGATTATGCGGGGGAGGAGAGACCCTTCCCGCTGGATATCGTGCCGAGGGTGATTCCGGCTGACGAATGGGATGTGCTTGAGCGTGGGGTCAAGCAGCGCGTCCGCGCCTTGGAGGCGTTCCTGGACGATGTCTACGGTCGGATGGCGGTGGTCGCTGACGGCGTAGTGCCGCGGGCATTGGTGACCACGAGCGCGCATTTCCACCGTGCCGTGCATGGTTTCGAGCCCGCCGGCGGCGTGCGCGTACATGTGTCCGGTATCGACGTCGTCCGCGATGCCGCGGGCACGTTCCGGGTCCTGGAGGACAACGTCCGGGTGCCTTCCGGGGTGTCCTACGTGTTGGAGAACCGGCGGGCGATGGCGAAGGGTCTGCCGGAGGCGTTCGGGCAACAGCACATCCGTCCGGTCGAGGAATACCCGCGCCGTCTGCTGTCGGCGTTGCGCAAGACCGCGCCGTCGGGGGTGGACGACCCCACAGTGGTGGTGTTGACGCCTGGAGTGTTCAACAGCGCCTACTTCGAACACACGCTGTTGGCCGGGTTGATGGGTGTTGAGCTGGTCGAGGGCAGGGACCTGATCTGCCGCGGAAACCGGGTCTACATGCGCACCACCGCCGGCGAGCAGCGGGTGGACGTCATTTACAAGCGGATCGATGACGAGTTCCTGGATCCGCTGCAGTTCCGCTCCGATTCCATGCTCGGCTGTCCGGGATTGGTGAACGCGGCCAGGGCAGGCGGGGTGACAATCGCGAACGCGGTGGGCAACGGTGTGGCCGATGACAAGCTGGTCTATTCCTACGTGCCGGACCTGATTCGTTACTACCTGCACGAAGAGCCCGTGATTGCCAACGTGGAGACTTTCCGGTTGGAAGAGAAGGAAGCCCGCGAACAGGTCCTCGACCGGCTCGAGGAACTCGTGGTCAAGCCAGTGGATGGTTCGGGAGGAAAGGGCCTGGTGATCGGTCCGGATGCTTCACGGGACGAGCTGGACGCTTTGAGGAAGCGGGTGTTGTCGGATCCGCGCGGCTGGATCGCGCAGCCTGTGTTGCAGCTATCCACCGTTCCGACGCTTTCGGGAGACCGCTTCGGCCCCCGGCACGTGGACTTGCGTCCGTTCGCGGTCAACGACGGCGACGACGTCTGGGTGCTGCCTGGCGGACTGACCCGGGTTGCGCTGAAGGAAGGCTCGCTGATCGTGAACTCTTCCCAAGGTGGCGGTTCCAAGGACACCTGGGTACTCTCGGACTCCCCGCAACTGCCGGCCGTCGAACTGCCGCGTTCCTCCATCACGGTGCGTGAACAGGTCTCGGTCTGGCCCGTCGAAAGCAACTGGCGGGACCGCCAATCGGACCAGCAGCAGTGATCCGTCACGTCATGGTGCCGGAGCAGGATACATTCATCGTCACAACGCAGGACCCGAAGGAGGCACAGCCCCATGCTGAGCCGTATTGCTGAATCCCTTTTCTGGATCGGCCGTTATGTGGAGCGTGCCGATGGAACGGCCAGAATCCTGGACGTCCATCTTGAACGCCTGAACCACCTTCCGCTCGAGGAACAACGCAGCGTGGCACGGGAACTCCTGGCCGTCATGGGAGCCCGGCCGCAGAGCGAAGAATTCGGCTTGCCGGAGCTGCTTCACGCCCTCGCGTACGACAAGACGAGTGCCACGTCCATTGCAGGTTCCTTGGGGGCTGCGCGTGAGAATGCGCGGCGGGCACGCGAGACCGTGTCCTCCTCATTGTGGGAGAGCCTCAACACGACGTACTACGGGCTGAACCAGCACCGTAAAGACGTCGTGGGTACGTACCGTTTCTGCAACTGGGTACTGGAGCGCACCGCCATGGTCAGGGGCCTCGCGGACACCACGGTGAGCCACGACGAAAGCTGGCTTTTCCTTGTCCTCGGACGCTCGCTCGAACGTGCAGACATGACCGCGCGGATGCTGTCCACCAGGGACGTCCTCTCCGCGGGAATGTCCTGGGTGAACATGTTGCGTTGCGCCGGAGCTTACGAGTCATTCCTTCGGACCCGCCGTGCGGCCTTCGGAGACCAGCACGCCGCCGAGTTCCTCCTGCTGGACCGTCTGTTCCCGCGCTCCATCGTCTTCGCCCTGCGCGACGCCGATGAGTGCCTCGCCAAGCTGGATCCCTCCGCACAGCGGGTGGGCTTCATCAATGACGCCCGTCGGATCGTCGGCCAGGCCCGTACCTTCCTCGAGTTCCATCGCACGGACGATCTCATGTCCGAGCTGCCCGAGCATATGGACCGGGTCCAGAAGGCCGTCACGCAGGCCTCCGACGCGATTTCCCGTAAGTACTTCAATCAGGCGGATGAACTGGCCTGGGTGGGAGAAGTTTCATGACCCGGCTGAGCATCGTCCACAAGACGGCCTACAAATACAACCGCCGTGTGACCCTGTCGTACAACGAGGCACGCATGACTCCGTTGACGGATCCGCAACAGGTGGTCCTCGAATCCTCGCTGAAGATCACGCCGTCGCAAGCTGCCGTGAGCACCTACCGCGATTATTGGGGCACCCGCGTTACCGCCTTCGACATGCAGATGCCGCACGAGCGCCTCGAAGTGGTGGCCACCACCACCGTTGAGGTCCACCGGGTGGAGCGTGTGGCCCTGGACGAAGAGATTGTGGGCTGGGACGTCATTGCTTCCGACGGGATCCGGGACCAGTTCAGCGACTGGTTGCCGCAGTCGCAGCTCAGCGGTCCGGGGGCGGAAGTCCTCGGCATCATCCCCGCCGTCGTGGCTGGCAAGAACCCGCACGAGACAGCCATGGCCATTTTCGACTGGATGCGCGGCGAAATGAGCTACGTCAAAGGCACTACGGGCGTTACCACCAACGCCGAGGAAGCCTGGAACCAGCGTCAGGGAGTCTGCCAGGACCTGGCGCACTTGGCCATCGGCTCGCTCCGCAGTTGCGGCATTCCGGCCAGGTACGTGTCCGGTTACATCCATCCGCGGCCCACGGCCGAGATCGGTGAAACGGTCGCAGGCCAATCCCACGCGTGGCTGGAGTGGTGGGACGGCGAATGGCGCAGCTGGGATCCGACCAACCACAAGCCTGCCGGAGATCTCCACGTCACCGTGGCGCGGGGCCGGGACTACCGGGATGTCCCTCCTTTGAAGGGCATCCTGTCCGGCGGCGGCGGTTCAGGCCTCACCGTGACGGTCGAGATCACGCGGCTCGCCTAGCAGGACTGCAGCCCTCCGCCTGGATTACCAGGGGGAGGGCTTGTAGTCCTTCAGGAAGACGCCGTACTGGTCTTCGCCGTTTTCGCCCATGACGATGGGATCGTAAACACGCGCCGCCCCGTCCACGAGGTCGAGGGGTGCGTGGAAGCCTTCCTCCATGAGCCGGACTTTGGTGTAATGCGGGCGTTCGTCCGTGATCCATCCGGTGTCGACGGCGGTCATCAGGATCCCGTCGCTGTCCAGCATTTCTTGTGCGCTGGTCCGCGTCATCATGTTCAACGCGGCCTTTGCCATGTTGGTATGCGGGTGCCCGGGGCCTTTGTAGGCGCGGGAGAACTGCCCCTCCATGGCTGAGACATTCACGATGTACTTCCTGCGGGCGGTGGAACGCTTCATCGCCCCGCGGAGCCGGCTCACCAACAAGAATGGCGCCGTGACATTGCAGAGTTGAACCTCAAGCATCTCAAGCGGATCGACTTCGTCCACCACTTGGGTCCAGCTGTTGATGGCCGCCAGATCGGGAACCAGGCCGCCGGCGTCGATCGCGGTGCCCGTCGCGATCCGCGCCAACGACGCGGAGCCCGTGGACAACGCGAGCGAGGTAATCGCATCACCGGCAAGCACCGGATGATCGGTGACGCTTTGGGTGATGGCCAACGGGTGCTTGTCGTGGGCATGGCCGAACGTGACGAGCTCCGGACCGCCATTGGCTGCCTGAAGGGCCTCAGGCAGTGGCTCATCCTCGGCATCCACCAGGGGCTTGTACGCATTCCCCGAACGCCGGACTGTCTGGGCGGCGTTGTTGATGATGATGTCGAGCGGGCCGGCTTCGTTAAGGGAGTCCGTAAGCGCCATGACCTGTGACGGATCCCGGAGGTCGATGCCCACAATCCTGAGCCGGTGCAACCAGTCCGCGCTGTCTTCCATGGCGGCGAAACGTCGTGCCGCGTCCTTGGGGAAGCGGGTGGTGATGGTGGTGTGCGCGCCGTCGCGGAGCAAGCGGAGGGCAATGTACATGCCGATCTTGGCGCGCCCACCCGTCAGGAGGGCACGGCGTCCGCTGAGGTCCGTGCGGGCATCGCGCTTACTGTGGCTGAAGGCCGCACACTCCGGGCACAACTGGTGGTAGAACGCGTCTACTTGCGTGTAGTGCTGCTTGCAGATGTAGCAGGGCCTGGACCGGATGAGGTGGCCCGCGATTTCGCCCGTGGCCGAGGTAGCCAGCTTGTTCCCGCGGGTTTCGTCGTCGATCCTGTCCGGGGCTGCGGTGGCGGTCAACGCAATGACAGCACGATCGGCTTCCGCGATCTCGTCCCGCTTGGTGACCCGGCGATGGCGCTTGACGGCCTTGAACATCTTTCCCGTGGCACGACGGATGGCGACGTAGTCCGGGTGCTCCTCGTCGTAGGCGTGGATGGTGTTCAAGACCTTGAGGCAGGCCTGGATCTCTTCAGGCGTCAAATCGGCGGGGCTCATTGGGTCAATTTTACAGGGTCGGGCACAGCAAGGCCTCCCGGGCGGCAGAGGCGGGAGGCCTGCTGTCGCCCGGGAGGCCGGGGGCTGTCCTAATTCCGGGGTTCCGGGTCAGACCTCTACCGAGGCAGCCTGGATTTTCGTGACCTGCTCGGCGGAGTCCCTGATGTCGGGGAACTTTTCGGTGGCGGCTTTGATCGCCTCCGGCACCGAGCGGCGGTGCTCGGCCGCCAGGGCGAGCTCGGAAGCGTCAGGTTCCGGTACCATCTGGCCCTTGGCGAGTACGGTGATTCCGGATTCGGTGACCTTGAAGCCGCGGGCGCGGTCGAGGTCGGCATCCAGGCCAATGGCAGCCCCTGCAGGGACTTTCACGTTCTTGTCGATGATGGCCCGCTTGATCACTGCGCCTTCACCGACGCGCACCTTGTCCATCAGCACCGAGTCCTGGATCCTGCTGGCCGGTCCAACGTAAACATCGTTGGAGAGGACGGACCCTTCCACGATTCCACCGGAGATTACCGAGCCGCTGGCCACGATGGAGTCCAAAGCGGTGCCGACCGTGTTGTTGTCGCCCCGGACAAACTTGGCCGGCGGCGAGATGCTCTGCCGCGTGTAGATGGGCCATTCCGAGTTGTACAGGTTGAACACGGGGACCGGGGAAATCAGGTCCATGTGGGCGTCATAGAACGAATCGATGGTTCCAACGTCGCGCCAGTACGTGCGGTCGCGGTCGGTGGAGCCGGGAATGTCGTTGAGCGTGAAGTCGTAGACGCCTGCCTCACCTTGGGACACGAAGTAGGGGATGATGTCACCGCCCATGTCGTGCTTGGTGTCCAGGCGCTCCGCATCGATGCGAAGTGCTTCCACCAGGGCGTCGGCGTCGAAGACGTAGTTGCCCATGGAGGCAAGGAACTGCGAAGGATCGGCGGCGAGGCCTTCCGTTTCGGCAGGCTTTTCCACGAACGCCGAAATCTTCTGCGGATCGTTCTTGTCGACCTCGATCACGCCGAACTGGTTGGCCATGTTCAGCGGCTGGCGGACGGCCGCAACTGTGGCCTTGGCGCCGCTGGCCACGTGCTGTTGGACCATCTGCTGGAAGTCCATGCGGTAAACGTGGTCCGCACCGACAACGACAACAATGTCGGGGTTGGCGTCGTGAATCAGGTTCAGGGACTGGTAGATGGCATTCGCGCTGCCAAGGAACCAGCTCTTGCCCACGCGCTGCTGGGCGGGAACCGAGGCCACATATCTTCCCAGCTGGGTGGACATCCGCCAGGTCTCGGAGATGTGGCGGTCAAGACTGTGCGATTTGTACTGGGTCAACACCACGATCTGGAGGTACCCGGAATTGACCAGATTCGAGAGAGCGAAATCGATCAATCGATACCCCCCCGCGAACGGCACGGCAGGTTTTGCCCTGTCTGCCGTCAATGGCATAAGGCGGTTTCCTTCGCCGCCAGCCAACACAATTGACAATACTTTCTTCAACGCCATGGTGTTTGCTCTCCCTGTACGTCTTTGTAGCCCCCGAAAAAAGCCCGGGTTGCCGGACCCTTTCACACTAGAACACATACTCCGGAAGGACTACGTTAGGTAGCGTGCGCGTAGACATTGTGACTAAAGAGTTTCCACCCGAAATCTATGGCGGGGCCGGTGTGCATGTTGCCGAGCTCAGCCGCGTCTTGGCGAAGCACGTGGATCTGCAGGTGCGTGCCTTCGGCGCGCCCCGTGATGCGGACTTCCACGGTGCAACGGTGACGTCGTATTCCACTCCGGATGATCTGGGGGCGGCGAATGCCGCCGTCCAGACCCTCGGGGTGGATTTGCGCATCGTGCCGGACATCGCCGGAGCGGACCTGGTCCATTCCCATACCTGGTACGCCAACATGGCCGGCCACCTGGCGTCGCTGTTGCATGGGATACCCCATGTGCTCAGCGCCCATAGCCTGGAGCCGTTGCGGCCGTGGAAAGCGGAGCAGCTGGGTGGTGGCTACGCGTTGTCCTCATGGGTTGAAAAGACCGCCTATGAGGCTGCCGCGGCTATCATCGCCGTCTCGGACGGCATGCGGAAGGACATCCTGCGCAGCTATCCGAACGTGGATCCCGCCAAGGTCCGGGTAGTCCACAACGGCATCGACGTCGACATGTGGCAGCCGGACGAAGGCGAAGACGCAATTCGTGCCCTCGGCATCGATCCCGCCAAGCCCAGTGTGGTCTTCGTTGGGCGCAACACCCGCCAGAAGGGCGTGCCCTACCTCCTGAAGGCGGCGGCCAGCCTGCCGGAAGATGTCCAGCTTGTGCTTTGCCTGGGCGCTGCGGACACCCCGGAACTCGCAGCGGAAACGGCCCGGCTCATCGAGGACCTGCAGGGCAAGCGCGAAGGTGTCCTGGTCATTGAACGCATGCTTCCGAGGCACGAGCTCATCCAGGTCCTCAGCCATGCCACGGCCTTCGCTTGCCCGTCGATCTACGAGCCCCTCGGCATCGTCAACCTCGAAGCCATGGCATGTGGCGCGGCCGTCGTGGCAAGTGCCACTGGCGGCATCCCCGAAGTGGTCCAGCACGGCGAAACGGGACTGCTAGTGGAACTCGAGCAGGTCACGGACGGTACCGGAACCCCGCTGGATCCCGAAAAGTTCGTCGCAGATTTCGCCGCTGCCCTCAACGAGGTTGTGTCCGATCCTGCGCGGGCCAAGGTCATGGGTGCCGCGGGCCGGGTCCGGGCCGAGGAGCACTTTTCCTGGGAATCGATCACCGAAACAACCCTCGAGGTCTATCGTTCAGTCCTCGCCCCCTGACCCTCCAAGCTTAGATCCCAACTAGTCCCCACCGCCCCCCTCGCCTCGCAAGCTCGGCCAGGGAACCTTGGCGGCGTGGGCCCCCGCAAAAGTGTCGTTTTGAGGACTCATAACGACAACAACTGCGAGTGAGTTGGGAAAGAACGACGACGGCGCCACACCCCCAGCAGCGGGAGTGCGGCGCCGTCGTCGTTAAAGGATTCGGCAACTGTTCACCGGCCTGTTACGGCACGATGCTAGCTGGATTTCCTCCCTTTCAAGGCGAGGAGGCTCTTCTCCTCGGCGGGGGCCTGGCCGCTTGCCCGCTGCGCCCGGAAGTGCCTGCGCGCTTCGTCCTGGCGTTCCTTTTCGGCCCCCGAAGCGATGGCCGCGCGCAAGTGCTCCGGACCGTAGCCGAAGGAATCGACCAGGTCCAGGGCGTGGGGACGGATCTTGACGAGCAGCCTGTTGATATAGGCCCCAACGGTGCGTCCGCGCTGCATGGAAAGGCGGCCGTTCATGAGGTACCAGGACAGGTGCTTTTCGATGAGCGAGAGGCCAAACAGGTCGCGGAGCCATGTCAGCACCTTCAAGGTGCCCGGATCGCCGACCTTGCCGAGGGCTTCCGTGAACGCTTCCCATTGCAGGAGCTCGGCGTGGGCCTGGGCAGCTTCAATCAAATCGTCCTGATGCTGGTTGAACAAGGCGGCGCCCTGATGCTGCGGAAGCTTGTTGGCACCCTTGAGTGCAGCGCCCACCTCCGCCACCATGGACTGCACCCGGTCCGTCAGCAGTGTGCGTTGGCCTTCTTCGTCCCGCAGGGCGAGCGCGGCTTTCTGGACTGATCCCGTGTCCGCCACGAACTGCGCTACTTGCCGCAGGCCGGTGCGGTTGATGGCGACGTCCGCGGCCTGGGCGGCCACGAAGCGGGCAAGCACGCCGAAGTCGACGTTCCGGAACTCTTTGGCGTAGTCGGCCAGGAGGCGCTTGGCGACGAGCTGGAGCAGCACGGTGTTGTCACCCTCGAAAGTGGCGTAGACGTCCAGGTCCGCGCGGAGCGAGGCGAAACGGTTCTCGATAAGGAATCCTGCGCCGCCGCAGGCCTCGCGGCACTCTTGCAGAGTGTCGAGGGCGTGCCAGGTACTCATGGGCTTGAGGGCCGCCGCGAGGGTCTCGAGGTCCTGGCGGTCGGCGTCGGTGTCGTGCCGGCCGGAAAAGACGTCGTCGAACTTCTCGAGGAGCTGCTCGTGTGCGAAGCTCGCCGCAAAGGTGGTGGCAAGCCGGGTGAACAGGCGGCGCTGGTGCCGTTGGTAGTCCAGCAGGACTTCCTCGTCGGTGGGGGATGAGGCGTTGAACTGGCGCCGTTCGGCGGCGTACCGGATGGCGGTCGTTAGGGCCACCTTGCTCGCGGCGACTGCGGCGCCGTCGAGGGAGACGCGGCCCTGGACCAAGGTGCCGAGCATCGTGAAGAATCGCCGACCCGGGCTCGCGACGGGCGAGGTGTACTCGCCTTCGGCGGAGACGTTGCCGTAGCGGTTGAGCAGGTTGGTGCGGGGGACACGGACATCGGTGAAATGCAGGCGCCCGTTGTCGATGCCGTTGAGCCCGCCCTTGATGCCGTCGTCCTCGCCGCCGATTCCGGGCAAGAACTCTTTGGTGTCCGGGTCCCTTAGCTCGACATAGAACGCGTGAACGCCGTGGTTCACGTTGCGGGTCACCAGTTGGGCGAACACGACGGCGGCGAGGCCGTCCTCGGCTGCGTTGCCGATGTAGTCCTTCCACGCGGCACGGAACGGAGTGTTGATGACGAACTCCTGGGTGGACTCGTCGTACGTGGCCGTGGTGGCAATGCTCGCAACATCGGAGCCGTGTCCGGTTTCCGTCATGGCGAAGCAACCGGGGATCTCCAGGCTCATGATCCCGGGCAGCCATTTGCTCTGGTGCTCGTCAGTGCCGAGGTGCATCACCGCTGAACCGAAGAGGCCCCACTGGACCCCGGCCTTGATCTGCAGTGATGGGTCGGCAGTGACGAGCTCCTCGAAGCCGGCGATGTTGCCGCCGTGGTCGTCTGAACCGCCGAGGCTGGCGGGGAAAGCCCGGTGCACGGCGTTGTTGTCCACGAGGTACTTGAGCTGCCCGAATACGCGCTTGCGGTGCTCGGTATGCGTCAAGCCTTCGATCTTGTGTACCTCGGGGCGGCCCGCGAGGTCACGTGCCGTGTGCCGGATGTGGGCCCACTTGCCGAGCAGCAATTCGCCAAGAGCCGCTACATCCACCGTAGGGGCGGGCGCAACAGGCTGCGTGGTTGCAGCCGTTCCCGCGGCCGCCCGGTTGCTGGAGGAGGTGCGGTCCACTACTTCAGTCATGGTGATTCCTTCTTTGGTTCCGAACAACGTGGAGTCATTGCTGATATTCAGGGGAGTTGATCTTGAGTTCCGGGGCGATTCCCACGCACAGCCAATCCGTGATTTGGGCCGCCATGGTTTCCTGGTCGGGCTTTGCTGCGGAGGCGGGACTACCGAGCCACCTCTCGCCGGCGTTGCGGACCAGTCCGATCGCCGCGGTGGGCCAGTAGTCGATCAATGCTTCCTTTTCCGCCCCCAGGTGTTCCCGCATGGGCCGGGCGATCATGTCACTGATCGACTCGAAGAAGTGGCCAAGGGCTCCCGAGGCGGCGATGGCGTCTTGCGCAGAGGGTTCGCCTTGCGAGAGTCGCGTGATGAACGCGTAGACGGCGGGGCTGGACTCCGCCATCTGCAGGTACGCGGAGACCATGGCGAACAGGCCTTCGCGTGGAGTCTGAGCGCTTTCTGCCGCTTCCTTCATTCGCCGTTGCATTTGTCCCAGCACTACTTCGCCCATTGCCTGCTGCAGGCCGGCTTTGTCCCCGAAATAGCGGTAGTACACCGATTTGGAGGTACTGGCGGCCGTCGCGATGTCCTCCATGGAGGCTTCGCTGCCCAGCGAATGGACAGCCTTGCGGGCGGCCTTGATGAGATCGCGCCGGCGCTCTTCGCGGTGGACCTGCCAGCGGGCGGCACGGCCGTCGACGGCGGGAGCCTCGCCGTCCGCGGGCGGCGGGGTCCCGGCGTCGTGTTCGGCAGGAAGTCCGGGGCTGGGGATGTTCACGATACTCAGCGTATCAGGTACGCTGGGTATCAGTAACTCGATGTGATCATAAGGAGAAACGCATGCCTGAAGCAGCACATTCCGCGAGCGCACCACACGAATCCCCGGCAACCCAGGGCACACTCCGCAAAGCCGTGGTGGTTGGCGGGAACAGGATCCCGTTTGCCCGGACCGGCGGCGCCTACACCAAATCGTCAAATCAGGACATGCTGACGGCGGCACTCGACGGGCTGATCGCACGCTTCGGCCTTCAAGAGGAGCGAATCGGTGAGGTCGCCGCAGGAGCCGTCCTGAAGCATTCCCGCGACTTCAACTTGACACGCGAAGCAGTGCTAGGCTCGGCCCTTTCCGCGGAGACGCCTGCCTACGATCTCCAGCAGGCGTGCGCCACCGGCCTTGAGACCGTCCTGGGCCTCGCCAACAAGATCAAGCTGGGCCAGATCGACTCGGCCATCGCCGGTGGGGTCGACTCAGCCTCGGATGCCCCTATTGCCGTGAGCGAGGGCCTCCGCGAAATCCTGCTGGACCTCAATCGCGCCAAGTCCCTGCCCGATCGGCTCAAGGTCCTCGCACGGCTGCGTCCGAAGGACCTCGCCCCGGATGCTCCGAACACGGGGGAACCGCGGACGGGCCTCTCTATGGGAGAACATCAGGCGCTGACCACGGCCCAATGGAAGATCAGCCGTGAAGCGCAGGACGAGATCGCGTTCAATAGCCACCACAACCTGGCCGCGGCCTACGAACGTGGCTTCTTCGATGACCTCGTGACTCCGTACCGCGGGCTGAGCCGTGATTCGAACCTCCGGCCCGATACATCCATGGAGAAGTTGGCCACCCTCAAGCCTGTCTTCGGAAAGAGCCTTGGGGCTGAAGCCACGATGACGGCCGGCAACTCCACGCCGCTCACGGACGGCGCCGCCACGGTGCTCCTCGGCACTGAGGAATGGGCGGACGCCCGGGGACTGCCCAAGCTGGCCGTCGTCGTCGACGGCGAGGCGGCCGCCGTCGATTTCGTCCACGGGAAGGACGGACTCCTCATGGCCCCTGCCTTTGCGGTGCCGCGGCTCCTGGCCCGCAACGGCCTGTCCTTCGAAGACATCGACTTCTTCGAAATCCACGAAGCCTTCGCGGGCACTGTCCTGAGCACGCTCGCCGCGTGGGAAGACGAGGAATTCGGTCGTACCCGGCTGGGATTGGATGGTGCCTTCGGCAAGATCGACCGAGCCAAGCTCAACGTCAACGGCTCGTCCCTCGCCGCCGGACATCCCTTTGCTGCCACCGGCGGACGGATCGTCGCCTCGCTGGCGAAGATGCTCCACGAGAACGGCCCGGTGGACGGCCGGCCCGCCCGTGGACTCATCTCCGTTTGCGCAGCCGGAGGGCAGGGCGTCGTCGCGATCCTTGAGGCCTACTCCGCTCCGGAAGGGCGGTAGGCGGTATGACGGACAAATACGTACAGTTCGTCAGCCACGGGATCGGCAAGGACCTGGCCAAAAGGCTCGGCCTGCCCCAACCTGCCGTGCTCCGGAGGTACAAAGCGGGAGAACCGCTGGTTCCAGGTCCGGTCCTTGTGCTCGGGAGCGGCAACGGGAAAACTGCGGGCGCCGACGAATTGGCTGCCGCCCTGGTGGGCTGGGGCCTCGACGTTCGGCGTTCGGCCTTGCCCAAGGAAAAGCTGGGGGCGATCATCCTGGTGCTTGACGCCGTCGAGCATCCGGAAGAGCTTGCCGGACCGGTTCTCACTGCGGCTCCGTCGCTCCGTGATCTGGCCGCCGGCGCAAGGGTCGTCACGATCTCCCGGACGTCCGCGTCTGCCGCCAGCCCGGCTGTTGCCGCGGTCCGTCAAGGCGTCGACGGCCTGCTGCGTTCCCTCGCCAAGGAACTCCGGGCGGGTGCCACAGCCAACGGTATTCTCCTCGGGGACGGTGCCGGCACCACGAGCCCCAGCACGCTCGGCGCGCTGCGCTTCTTCTTGTCCGGACGGTCCGCGTTCGTGGATGGTCAGTTCCTGACTGTCACTTCAGACACCGGCCGGCTTCCCGCCGACGCCGACAAGCCCTTGGCCGGCAAGGTCGCCGTCGTGACGGGAGCCGCCCGCGGCATCGGAGCGGCGATCGCACGGACCCTGCATCGGGACGGCGCCCGGCTCGTAGTGGTGGATATTCCCGCTGCGGGGGACCACCTCGCCGCCGTCGCCAACGAGGTCCATGGCACTGCCCTGCAATTGGACATCACGGCCGAGGATGCCGGGAGGCGGATCATCGACCACGCGGTGGAACGCCATGGCGGCCTCGATATCGTCATCCACAATGCCGGCATCACCCGGGACAAGCTCCTGGCCAACATGGATGAGGGCCGCTGGAATTCCGTCATCGGCGTGAACATCGCCTCGCAGTTGAGAATCAACGAGGCACTCCTGGGCTCGGACCAGCTCCACAAAACCCCGCGGATCGTGTCAGTGGCCTCCACGAGCGGTATCGCCGGCAATCGCGGGCAGACCAACTATGCTGCGTCCAAAGGGGGAGTGATCGGCATGGTCAGGGCCACGGCGCCCTTGCTGGCGGAACGCGGCGGCTCCATCAACGCGGTCGCACCCGGCTTCATCGAAACCGACATGACCGCCCGGATCCCTTTCGCCACCCGGGAAGTCGCCCGCAGGTTGAACTCGCTGCAGCAGGGCGGCCTGCCCGGGGATGTGGCAGAGGCAATTGCGTTCCTGGCATCGGATGCCGCCGCTGGAATCACCGGAGAAGTGCTCAGGGTCTGCGGACAGAACCTGGTGGGTGCATGACTACGGAACAACCGCTCATCCTGGGGGAGCTGCCGTCCCTTTCGAAGCTGTACGTGAATGCGGCGGCGACGGTGGCACGGCGGAGGGTGATGGGGTTCCAAGCAGCCACCACCCTGCCCCACGGGAGCCACGAGGTCCGCGGGGTGCGGGCCGACGTCGCGAACCTCACCGCGTACCAGCACCTGATCGGCGAGACAGCGAGTGACGCACTGCCGGCCGGCTTCATCCATGCCCTCGCGTTCCCGGTTTCCATGAGCGTGCTGAACCGGGACGACTTCCCGCTTCCCCTGCTGGGGATGATCCATTTGAAGAACCACGTGGAGCAATTGCGGGCAGTTCAGTTCAGTGAGCCGCTCGACGTCCGGTCCTGGGCCGCGGACATGCGCGGCCACAGGGCGGGAACCCAGCTGGACGTCGTCGCCGAAGTCCGGTCGAGCAACGACGGGGCCTTGCTCTGGCGGGGCGTCTCGACGTATTTGGCCAAGGGGGTCTTCCTGCCGGGAGTCGACAAGGCCGCTACGGCCGCCGCTCCGGCTGACTTCACGGCACCCGCACCAACAGCCATCTGGCAGCTCGGCGTGGATACCGGACGCCTTTACGCCGCCGTATCCGGAGACTTCAACCCGATCCACTTGAGCCTCCTCTCGGCCAAAGCGCTCGGCCTGCCGCGGTCGATCGCGCACGGCATGTACCTTGCATCGCGGGCCCTGGCCGACGTTGGCTCGGTGAAATCGGAAGGGTTCCGATGGGACGTGAATTTCGAGGCACCGGTGTTCCTCCCGGCGCGGGTGGCCCTGGAAATCGGCACCGCCCAGTCCGCGTCAGGCTCGTGGGAGCGTTCGGACTACGTGGCCTGGAACCCGCGAAGCGGCAGGAGGCACTTCAGCGGCTCCGTGACGGCGCTGTAGGGTGCCGGTTTCGGGTTCAAGGTTCAATACAGCTACGACGACGGCGGTCACCCACGTGGGAGGCCGCCGTCGCCGTGCCTGGCGGAGCCAGATTCAGAGCCAGGTCCGGAGCCAGGTTTACTGCCGTGGGCGAATTCCCGGTAATGCAATTCAATAAATGTGATGAACGCCGCATTAGTGTCTGAAAACGCAAATTCAAGTTAAACAAACAAGGCCTGGAATTATCATAATTCCAGGCCTTGCAATTGTGCGCGGAGGGGGACTTGAACCCCCACCCCCTTTCGAGGACTAGCACCTCAAGCTAGCGCGTCTGCCATTCCGCCACCCGCGCAGGTGGTGTTCGGAGCCTTCGTTCTGCGCCTCTCGGCGCTTCTCTTTCCTCCGAAGCAGCGAGAAAAACTCTAACACGGTTTCTGGGAAATAAAAAAACTGGAGCCGGGGAGGGTGCTGTCAACGGCAATTGGGCCTCGCCAATCCGCGCCAAAACGCGGGAAAGCGCGCGGCCAAACGGGCATGCGGTGGGTAGGCTGAGGGAAGCGCGCGGGGAGCGTCCGCACCATCTGCCTTCCCGCCGGAGTACGTCCATCCCAGCCAGCAAGGAGAGTTCCATGACTGATATCCGACCCGAGGACGAAGTAGTCCGGATCTGCCAGGAACTCATCCGCATAGACACCTCGAACTTCGGTGACGATTCCGGTCCCGGGGAACGCGTCGCGGCGGAATACACGGCGGCGCTTATCAATGAAGTGGGATTGGACGCCGAAATCTTCGAGTCGGCTCCGGGCCGGGCCAATGTGGTCACCCGGATGGCGGGGGAGGACCCCTCGGCCGGTGCCCTCGTGGTGCACGGCCACCTCGACGTCGTTCCGGCGCTCAAGGACCAGTGGTCCGTGGATCCCTTCAGCGGCGAACTCAAGGACGGACTCATCTGGGGACGCGGCGCTGTGGACATGAAGGACATGGACGCTATGATCCTCTCGGTCATGCGCGACTTCGCCCGCACGGGACGCAAACCCAAGCGGGACATCATCTTCGCGTTCTTCGCCGACGAGGAAGCCGGAGGCAACCACGGTGCGCGCTACGCCGTCGAGCACCGCAGGGAACTCTTCGACGGCGCTACGGAAGCGATCTCCGAAGTGGGTGGCTTCTCGGCCACCATCGGAGGCCAGCGGACCTACTTGCTCCAGACCGCGGAAAAGGGCCTTTCCTGGCTGCGCCTCGTGGCCCACGGCCGAGCCGGGCACGGTTCGCAAATCAACACGGACAACGCGATCACCCGCCTGGCCGGGGCAGTCACCAGAATCGGCGAATATCGCTGGCCGATCGAGCTGACCCCCACCACGCGGCAATTCCTCGACGGCGTGACGGAACTGACCGGCGTCGAGTTCGATCCTGACAACCCCGAGATCCTCCTGAAGGAACTCGGCACCGTCGCGCGCTTCGTGGGGGCCACCCTCCAAAACACCTCGAACCCCACGCTGCTGAGTTCCGGTTACAAGCACAATGTCATTCCCGAATCGGCGGAAGCGCTCGTGGACTGCCGCACGCTCCCGGGCCAGCAGGAACTGGTCTTCGAAACCGTCAAAAAACTTGCCGGCGACGGCGTGGAGGTCAGCTACGTCAACAAGGACGTGTCCCTGGAGGTGCCGTTTGCCGGCAATCTGGTGGACGCCATGATCGACGCGTTGCACACGGAGGACCCCGGCGCCAAGGTGTTGCCGTACACCTTGTCCGGCGGCACCGACAACAAGTCGCTCAGCAAGATCGGCATCACAGGCTACGGGTTCGCCCCGCTGATGCTCCCGGAGGAACTCGATTTCACCGGGATGTTCCACGGGGTTGACGAGCGTGTCCCGGCTGATTCGCTCAAGTTCGGATCCAGGGTGCTCAACACCCTGCTGAGCAACTACTAGGGAGAAGCCTTGACCCCTGAGGAGATCCTGACGGACGAGCTGCTCCACCGCATCCGGGGGCGCGCCGCGGGCTACGACCAGAACAACTCCTTCTTCCACGAAGATCTTGAGGAGCTCGCCGCGGCGGGCTACCTGAAGCTCTTCGTCCCGGAGTCCGACGGCGGACTGGGGCTCGGGCTCGAAGCCGCGGCGGCGCTTCAGCGCCGGTTGGCCACGGCTGCCCCGGCCACGGCGTTGGCCGTCAACATGCACCTTGTCTGGACCGGCGTCGCGCACGTCCTTGCGGCCCGCGGCGACAACTCCCTTGACTATGTCCTTGAGGAGTCAGGACGGGGCGAGGTCTTTGCCTTCGGGATTTCCGAGGCGGGAAATGACTCCATGCTCTTTGATTCAGGCACGACTGCGGAACCGCAGCTGGACGGCGGGTACAGCTTCACCGGGCGGAAGATCTTCACGAGCCTGTCCCCGGCATGGACGCGCCTCGGCATCTTCGGCAAGGACAGCGGCGCACGGGAAGGGAACGGGGAGCTGGTGTTCGGCTTCATCAACCGGGACGCCCCAGGGCACGAGACGCTGAGTGACTGGGACACCCTGGGCATGCGGGCCAGCCAATCGAACACCACGCTCCTGCAGGGTGCCATGGTGCCGCCGGAACGGATCTTCCGGAAGCTGCCGGTGGGCCCAAACCAGGATCCGTTGATCTTCGCGATCTTCGCGTGCTTCGAAACACTGCTTGCCGCGGTCTATACGGGTATCGGGGAGCGGGCATTCACCCTGGCGGTTGAGGCCGTCAAGCGCCGGACCTCGGCCAAGTACGGCGGCCGGAGCTTCTCGCAGGACCCGGACATCCGCTGGAAGATCGCCGACGCCGCCATGTCAATGGATTCCATCCAGCCGCAGTTGGCGTCAGTTGCCCGTGACGTGGATGCGCTGGTTGATCACGGGGCGCAATGGTTCCCCAAGTTCGTGGGGCTCAAGGTGCGCGCCACGGAGAATGCCCGGACCATGGTGGATGTGGCTATCCGGGTTTCCGGAGGCTCAAGCTACTTCCGGGGCTCGGAACTCGAACGGCTGTACCGCGATGTGCTGGCCGGGATCTTCCATCCGTCCAATGACGAATCAGCGCACACCACTGTAGCCAACGCGTGGCTTGGTCCGCTCGAAAGCTGAAACGCTCGGAAGCTGGAGCGGGGAACCCGAAAAACGGCCGTGCTGCTACACGGTGCGTTGTACGTTGAGTACTCTGCGGCGCAGCCAGAACCGGCGACCGCCGCCGATATACAGGATGCTCCGCTCCAGTTCCCACTTGCCATATTCGGAGTGCTCCACGAGCCGACGTCGCGCCTCGGGCAAGGAATCGTCAGGACTAACGGTCAGTACGAGATACTCGTACTGCCTTGCGTAGTCCCGCTGACGCTCCACTGAACTGCTCAGAAATTGTTCTCTCATCCCTCTCCATTTTCGTCTTTTTCGGGCTAACGTGAAGTCATGAGCATCGATCCGCGTGTCGCGCTTCAGTCATTGACAGCCGCCTTAGAAGAGCACCTGATTGCCGCTTCCGCCCGCCGGGGCGAAGGAGATCCCGCTGTGGAGGCAGCGTTTTTCGCCGTCGCAGATGCCTTTGAGGTATATGAGGACTCACTATACGAGGCCTACTCGGAAGTCACACCACTTCAGGTGTTCGACGACGATGAAGAGGATGACGACGAGGAGAACAATGAACTCCTCGATGAAGACGAGCTGGAGATCCTTGATCAGTAGGTTTGATCAGTAGGTTTGATCAGTAGGCCGCGGTTTCAGCTAGCTCAGATCGCTGAAACGTCCTCCAGCGCCCGCGAAATCTCAGCGGGAAGAGGCGAAAGCTGCGCGTCGAGCAACTCCTTGAGCTGGACCGCATTGCGTGCGCCCACTATGGCCGTGGATACGCCCGGCCGGGAGAGCAGCCAGCTCAGCGAAACGTCGACGGCGGAGCGTCCCAATCCGCGCGCGGCCATTGCCACCGCTTCGACAATCCGTGCTCCCCGCGCGTCGAGGTACTTTTCGACGTAGCCGCTAAGGCGGCCCTCCGCCGCACGCGATTCCGCGGGAATCTGGCCACGGTATTTGCCGCTGAGCACCCCGCGGCCGAGGGGTGCCCACGCCATGAGGCCGAGGCCGGCATCCTCGACGGCGGGCACCAGTTCGTCTTCGGGCTTCCTGTGCAGGAGTGAGTATTCGGATTGGTTGGCCACCACGGTGAATCCCGCGACGGCCGCAGCCTTGGCGGTCTGCCAACCGTTGTAGTTGGAGATACCGACGTACCGTGCGCGTCCCGAGCGCAACGCGAGGTCCAGTGCGGAAAGGGTTTCCTCCAGCGGAACGTTGCCGTCCCAAGCGTGCGCGAACCAGATGTCAACGTAGTCGGTTCCCAAGCGGGCGAGGCTGGCGTCGAGCGCGGACAGCATGGACCCGCGGGAGGCATCGACACTGCGCCGGCCGTCCGACGTCGAGACGCCCGCTTTCGTGGAGAGGACAATCTCCGAACGCGCCACGACGTCGCCCAGCATGGAGCCCAGGAGAGCCTCGGCTTGTCCTCCTGCGTAGGAGGCCGCGGTATCGATCATGGTGCCGCCTGCGGCGATGAACGTATGGAGCAGCTCCCGCGCATCCTGTTCGTCCGTTTCTTCCGCCCAGGACATGGTGCCGAGGGAAAGGGTGGACACCCGAAACCCACTGTTGCCGACGTAACGCTGCTGCATAGCTGATAGCTTACGGGGAGATCGCGTAGATCATGACGTAGGGTCTATTCACGTGAACTGGATAGAAGCAGCCTTCCTTGGCCTCGTGCAGGGCCTGACAGAATTCCTTCCGATTTCTTCGAGCGCACACCTGCGAATTGTCGGCTCGTTCCTGCCTAATGCGGCAGATCCCGGAGCTGCTTTCACGGCCATTACCCAGCTGGGCACCGAGACGGCCGTCATTGTCTTCTTTTGGCGCGACATCGTCAGGATTGTGTGCGCCTGGTTCGGATCGCTGCGCGGCAAGGTGGCCAGGGACGATCCCGACGCGCGGATGGGTTGGTTGGTCATCCTTGGCAGCCTGCCCATCATTGTGCTCGGCCTGCTCTTCCAGGACCAGATCGAATCCGTGCTGCGCAGCCTCTGGATCGTCGCCACGATGCTCATCGTCTTCGGCATGATCCTCGCGGTGGCCGACGCCGTTGGCAAGCAGGAGCGCGAGCTGAGCCAATTGACCTTCAAGCACGGCATTCTTTACGGTCTGGCCCAGGCCATGGCGCTCATCCCGGGCGTCTCCCGCTCCGGCGGAACCATCACAGCCGGCCTCTTGATGGGGTATACACGAGAAGCTGCCGCACGGTATTCGTTCCTGCTCGCCATACCCGCTGTCTTCGGCAGCGGCCTCTACCAGCTGTACAAGGTGGTGTCCAAGGAAGGAATCACCGGACCTTTCGGTCTTCCGGAAACGGCCCTGGCCACGGTCATTGCCTTCGTTGTGGGCTTCATCATCATTGGCTGGTTCCTCAAATTCATTTCAACCCACAGCTACCGTGTCTTTGTGTGGTACCGCATTCTCCTCGGACTCGCCCTCTATGTATTGCTCGGTTTCAATGTCATCAGCGCCTAGCACTATGGTTGAGGCTGTGAAATCGTGGATCTCCCGCCCTGTGCCTGAACTACCCGGCAGCATGCCCCCGTTGAGGCTGTTCGATACCGCCCTCAGGGCCCTCGTGGAGGTCGAGCCACGCGCGGAGCAATCCATGTACGTCTGCGGCATCACGCCCTACGACGCCACCCACATGGGCCACGCGGCCAGCTACGTCGCCTTCGACCTGCTCAACCGGGCATGGCGCGACAGCGGCCAGCGGGTTGCGTACGTCCAGAACGTCACCGACGTCGACGATCCCCTCCTGGAGCGCGCCACCGCCACCGGCGTTGACTGGCGGGAGTTGGCGGCGAGCCAGATTGAGCTCTTTCAGACCGACATGGACGCCCTCAATGTGCTCGCTCCCAGCCACTACATCGGGGCCGTCGAGGCGATCCCGATGATTGTCCCGGCCATCGAGAAGTTGATCGCGGACGAGCTCGCCTACCGCGTGCACGGCACCGGCGGCGAACCTGACGGTGACGTCTATTACGACGTCGAGGCGGCCGGCAAGGCCTCGGATAGCCCGGACGCGTGGACCCTTGGTGACATCTCAGGGCTCGGCGAAGTGGAAATGTTGGAGCTCTTCGCAGAACGCGGCGGCGATCCCGGCCGTTCCGGCAAGCGGAATCCCCTTGATCCTTTGCTTTGGCGCGTTGCCCGCGACGGCGAGCCTAGCTGGCCCGGTGCAAGCCTCGGTGACGGACGTCCCGGCTGGCATATTGAATGTACGGTCATCGCCCAGAAGTACCTTCCGGCTCCCTTCACGGTGCAGGGCGGCGGATCGGACCTCGTCTTCCCGCACCACGAAATGGGTGCCGGACACGCGTATTCGCTCAGCGGCGTTCCCTTGGCCCGCCACTATGCACACGCCGGAATGGTCGGCCTGGACGGCGAAAAGATGAGCAAGTCCAAGGGCAACCTGGTCCTTGTGTCCAAGCTCCGTGCCGCGGGCGAAGAACCTGCCGCAATCCGCCTGGCGATCCTGGCCCACCACTACCGTTCGGATTGGTCCTGGGCCGATGAAGGTTTCGCCCAGGCCAAGGAACGGCTCAACACGTGGCGTGCCGCCCGGGACATTGCTCCCGAGGGGACAGCGGCGGAACTGCTGACGCGGATGCGTGCCGAGCTGGCCAACGACCTCAATGCTCCCGGCGCGATCGCCGCCGTGGACGCCTGGGCCGCCGCAGCCCTCAGCAACGCGCACCGAGCCAATCCTGAGGGGGCCCAGCCCAGCGCGATGGACAGCGCCCTGGTGAGCGACGCGATCAACGGATTGCTCGGCGTCGAGCTCTAATATCTAAACAACGCGGGGTCACTTACGGCCCATAATGTCCCCTTGGACGGGCCGTAAGTGACCCCGCGTTGGGTTAGGGCTTTTCCTTGCCCCTGCGCTTGAGGTAGCGCTCGAATTCGCGCGCGATCGATTCGCCACTGGCCTCCGGCAGGTCAGCCGTGTCCTTGGCCTCTTCAAGCTGCCGCACGTAGGCGGCGATTTCGGGGTCTTCAATGGCCAATTCGTCCACACCGCGCTCCCACGCCTCGGATTCCTCGTTGAGGGCGTGGGTGTCCAGCGGCACCTGGAGCAGATCCTCGATCCTGTTCAGGATGGCCAGTTGCGCCTTGGGGGAGGGCGGCTGCGCGACATAGTGGGGCACGGCCGCCCACAGCGACACCGTGGGCAAGCCCGCGAGCAGGGCGAACTCCGCCAGCACGCCCACAATGCCTACCGGACCCTCGTACTGCGAAGCCTCCAGGTTCAAGCGCTGCCGCAATCCGCTGTCGTCCGAGGTGGTGCTGACGGGGATCGGGCGGCTGTGCGGGACATCGGCCAGGAGGGCGCCGATCAGCACAACGTAGTCGACCTTGAGCGTTTCGGCGTGGACCAGAAGCTCGGCCGTGTAGGCCCTCCAGCGATAGGAAGGTTCGGTGCCGAGTACGAACACGACATCGACGTTGCTGTCCGGGACGCTGGCCTTGTACAGGCGCGTGGAAGGCCATTTCACCTTGCGGGTTCCGGCTGCGGTGCGACGCACCGTCGGCCGGGTGAACTGGAAGTCGTAATAGTCGTCGGCATCAACGGATGCCACTTTCTTTCCTTGCCACAACTTGTTCAAGTAGTGCAGGGAATCGCTGGCCGCCTCGCCGGCGTCGTTCCAACCCTCGAACGCCGCGAGCATCACGGTGATGCGCTGGCCTTCGGCTACAGGCTGGAGAAGGCGCTCAGGCTCCGGTGAAGTGGCCTGTCCGTCAGGGGCTCCGTCCAAACTGTTCATTCACTCACCCTACGTCCAACACCGCCACGGATGCATGGCGTAAGGGGACCGGCGTGGCCATACTTCGCCCCGGGCGTAGAGCGGCAATTGCCGTGCCTCCTTCCACGTAGACTTTAGGCATGCTTGCTTCAGCCACCCAGCCCTTTGTAAAAGCCGAGCTCAAAGCCGCGCTATGGGACATGGATGGCACCCTGGTGGACACCGAGCCGTACTGGATTGCTGCAGAGCGCACCCTCGTGGAGTCCCACGGCGGCGCCTGGAGCCATGAACAAGCCATGCAGCTTGTAGGGCAGTCATTGATGCACTCGGCCGGCATCCTCCAAAGGGCTGGAGTGAACCTCGAAAAGCGGGAGATCGTTGACTCCTTGAGCGCCCAGGTCATCGACCGTCTCCGCATCGAGGTTCCGTGGCGGCCTGGAGCCAAGGAATTGCTTGACGAGCTGTATCAATCCGGCGTCCGCTGCGCCCTCGTGACGATGTCCGAAGGCCCGATGGCGCGGGAAGTCGTCGCCAACCTCCCCAAGCCCTACTTCGAGTTCCTCATCACGGGGGACACCGTCAGCCAAGGAAAGCCCCACCCGGAGGCTTACCTCGCCGCCGTCGAGCGGCTCCAGGACACGGATCCCGCGCTGACCGTGGATCACTGCGTCGCTCTCGAGGATTCCGTCCCCGGCGTTGCGTCCGCGATCGCCTCCGGAGTGGTCACGGTCGGAATTCCACACCAGATGCCACTGCCCGGGGACCCCCGCCGGGCAACCTGGGACACCCTCGAGGGACGCAAGGTCGCCGACCTTGAGGCGCTTGTCGCCGCCCGCGCTTCCGCCAACATGCCGGCCGCGGCTTTCCTTGGACAGGCAAACTAAGTGAGTACTCCCCGGAACGGTGGCCACAGCACCCGTAGCGGCAGGAAGGACGGGATTCCACTCGGCCGCATCGCGGGAATCCCCGTGTACCTCGCCTACTCCTGGTTCATCATCGCCGCGTTCACGGTGATCGTCTATGGACCTGCGCTGCTGATTCGAAACCACTCCTTGGGAATCGGCGCCTACTTTGTTGCCTTCGCTTATGCGGTGCTACTTGCCCTTTCCGTGCTGGTCCACGAGCTCGCCCACGCCTTGAGCGCCAAGGCCTTCAAATGGCCCACGGAGAAGATCGTTTTGAATCTCTGGGGCGGGCACACCCAGTTCGAGAGCTTCATCGCCTCCCCGGGCCGCTCTGTGCTTGTCGCCTTGGCGGGGCCCGCCGCGAACTTTGTCCTTGCGGGCGGGGCTTGGCTATTGCTGCAGGCTGGTGTCTTCACCGGGGTATGGGACACGCTGACGAACATCCTCATGTGGGCAAATCTGCTGATCGGCGTCTTCAATGTCCTGCCCGGCCTGCCGCTTGACGGGGGTCGTTTGGTGGAGTCCGCGGTTTGGAAAGTGACGGGCAGCCAGGAAAAGGGGACGGTGGCGGCTGGCTGGGCCGGACGGGTCATCGTGATCGTCCTGGTTGTTTGGTTCGTCGTGCTGCCCGTGCTGAGTGGCAATGCGCCCGATCTCAGCCTGATGCTCGTCACTTTCCTTGTCTGCAGCTTCCTCTGGATGGGCGCTTCGGGCGCGATCAAGCAGGCGACGCTCCGTCGGCGCCTCCCCTCGGTGAGTGCCGCCGCCTTGGCCGAACCCGCCGTCGGAATTCCGAACTCGGCCACGGTCGCCGACGTGCTGCGCGTGGCACCCTACGGTACGCCCGCCGTCGTAATCTGCGGACCGGATGGCCGGCCACAAGGTCTGGTCGATCCGGCTGCGACCGCAGCCGTGCCGGCCTCCGAGGTATCCACAACCTTCGTGACCGCGGTTTCCACCCCGCTCGCCGACGGGGCCTACGTGCCCTGGACGTCCAGCGGCCAGGAACTGATCCAGTATTTGGCGCAGCTCAGCGGCGCCGAATACGCGGTCGTGGATGAAGCCGGCACAGTCATGGGCCTGTTGCGGCAGCAGGCCGTAGTGACAGCCATTACAGGTAAAGTAGCCCGACGGAGCGGACGCCCGTAGGACCTTCCCGGTAGAGTTACCTGCCGGTCGTGAATTAACCCGGCCGGCAGTGCGCATCACTCAGCAGTAACTGCGGCAACAAATGACGGCCCAGCCGTACAGGAGCGAGGAAACACCCATGAGCAGCGAAACCGCCGCCAACTACACGGCCACCGGCGCCGCCAACACCGCCATCCAGCCGACTGGTGCGGCACGGCGCCGAGGGCCGTTCCGTGTGGGCGAGCGGGTTCAACTCACTGATGAACGCGGCCGCATGAACACCATCACCTTGGAGGAAGGCGGCGCCTTCCATACGCACCGCGGCTTCCTGAACCACGACGAAATCATTGGCCAGGTTGACGGTTCCGTGGTCGCCAACAACATCGGCCAGCAGTACCAGACGCTGCGCCCGTTGCTCTCGGACTTCGTGTTGTCCATGCCCCGCGGTGCAGCAGTGGTCTACCCCAAGGACGCCGGCCAGATCGTCACCATGGCCGATATCTTCCCGGGTGCACGCGTTGTGGAAGCCGGCGTTGGTTCCGGCGCCCTTTCGATCTCCCTGCTTCGTGCAGTGGGCGACAACGGTTACCTGCACTCTTTCGAGCGTCGGGAAGAATTCGCCGACATCGCCCGCGGCAACGTGGAAACCATTTTCGGCGGTCCGCACCCGGCCTGGAAGATTTCGCTCGGCGACTTCCAGGAGGAAGTTGTCCGCAGCGAAGAGCCCGGATCCGTGGACCGCGTGGTGCTGGACATGCTCGCTCCTTGGGAATGCCTCGACGCCGTAGCCACCGTTTTGGCCCCGGGCGGCGTGTGGATCAACTACGTGGCCACCGTGACCCAGCTCTCCCGTACCGCCGAAGCGATCCGCGCCGACGGCCGTTTCACGGAACCGGACGCCTGGGAGTCCATGGTGCGCGGCTGGCACCTTGAGGGCCTCGCTGTCCGTCCCGACCACCGCATGGTGGCCCACACCGGCTTCCTTTTGGTGACTCGTCGCCTCGCCGACGGCGTGACCGGAATCTCCGTCAAACGGCGACCGTCCAAGACCGAGTTCAGCGAAGAGGACCTGAATGCCTGGACTCCGGGGGCGGTAGGAGAGCGTGCGGTTTCCGACAAGAAACTGCGTCGGGCCGCGCGGGATGCGATTGCCGGCACCAACGTCAAGGACGACCCCACACCCGCTCCCTAGGGAAAGATCACAAACTGGTCCGCATTCCGGATGTCACAGGTTACCCAACGCTTTTGAGGGCTAAGGTCTATTTATAGAAAGCGGGAAGGAGCTGATGCTTCGTGGATACGTCGAACAATGACTTCGGGCGAACAACGCCGGAGGAGCCATCGAACAAGGCTGTGACTGAAGGAAAAGCGGGACACGGGGGTGGGGCAATCCAACCGGTGGAAGACTCCGCGGAACTCACTGTCGCGGAACGCCAGATAAACATCCTTCGAGACAAACTGCGCCATATCGACCGTCAGCTTGCCGCCGCCACCCAGAACAACACCAAGCTCGTGACCATGCTGGAGACGGCGAAGGCCGAAATCCTGCGACTCAAAGGCGCCCTCGAGCAGGACGGTCAACCACCGTACAGCTTCGGGACCATCCTGCAGATCAATCCAAGGCGCCAGCCGACTGCAGGCAGCACCGGCCAGGCGGCCACCGAGGAATCGGTCGACATCTTCAATGCCGGCCGCAAGATGCGCGTGGGCGTCAGCCCGCTCGTGAACATCAACCAGCTGGCCGTTGGGCAGGAAGTCCTCCTCAATGAGGCCCTCCTCGTGGTGACAGGCCTGGGCTACGAACGGGCAGGCGAACTTGTCACGCTCAAGGAAATGCTGGGCACGGACCGCGCCCTCGTCGTGGGCAGGGCCGATGAAGAGCGGGTAGTCAGGCTCTCAGGCGCATTGCAGAAGGTGCACCTGCGCGTCGGCGATGCTTTGTCGCTCGATTCCCGCACGGGCTACGCACTGGAGAAGGTGCCCCGGGCAGAGGTCGAAAACCTGGTCCTCGAGGAAGTCCCGGATATTACGTACGAAGACATCGGCGGCCTGGGCCCGCAAATCGAACAGATCCGCGACGCGGTGGAACTGCCGTTCCTGCACCCGGACCTGTACCGCGAACACGGTCTCAAAGCCCCCAAGGGCATCCTGCTTTACGGCCCTCCGGGTTGCGGCAAGACGCTGATCGCGAAGGCCGTTGCCAACTCGCTCGCCGCCCGCGCCTCCGAACGGGCCGGCAACGTAGACCTGAAGAGCTATTTCCTGAACATCAAGGGGCCTGAACTCCTTGACAAATACGTCGGCGAAACAGAGCGGCACATCCGCCTGATCTTTGCGCGTGCCAGGGAGAAGGCCTCAGATGGCAGCCCGGTGGTGGTGTTCTTCGACGAGATGGACTCGCTGTTCCGCACCCGTGGCACCGGGGTGTCCTCCGACGTCGAAACAACCATCGTCCCTCAGCTCCTGAGCGAGATCGACGGCGTCGAACGGCTCGACAACGTCATCGTGATCGGCGCCTCGAACCGTGAGGACATGATCGATCCGGCTATTCTTCGTCCCGGGCGGCTTGACGTGAAGGTCAAGATCCAGCGGCCGGACGCCGAAGCGGCCGCCGACATTTTCGCCAAGTACATCACCACCGACCTTCCGTTCCACGCGACGGATCTGGCGGAGCACGGCGGCGACGTCCAGGCCACAGTCGACGCCATCATCCAGCGCACCGTTGAAGCCATGTATTCGACCGAGAAGTCCAACGAGTATCTCGAAGTCACTTACGCCAATGGCGATACCGAGATGCTCTACTTCAAGGACTTCAACTCCGGCGCGGTGGTCCAGAACGTCGTGGACCGGGCCAAGAAGTACGCCATTAAGGATCTCCTGCTGACCCAGCAGAAGGGCCTTCGGATCGACCACTTCCTGCGCGCCGTCGTCGACGAATTCCGCGAACACGAGGACATGCCTAACACCACCAATCCGGATGACTGGGCACGCATCTCGGGCAAGAAGGGCGAACGCATCACTTACATCCGTACCATCGTCCAGGGCAAGGCCGGCCAGGAGCCCGGGAAGTCGATCGAAACGACTCCCAACACCGGCCAGTACCTGTGACGGCCCGGCCGGAAGGCCTGCCTTCGGACAAGCTTCCCGCGGGCGGGGCCATGCGGGTCATGGGTTCGGAAACTGAATACGGTATCCACGCGCCCTCCGCGCCAGGAGCGAACGCCACGATGATGTCCGCGCGGATCATCCAGGCCTACGCGAACCTGACGCGCCAGCGGGCCGCCGGGGGCGCTGAAACCCGCTGGGACTACACGGATGAAGAGCCCCTGCACGATGCCCGCGGTTGGACACTCGAGCGCAGTGCAGCAGATCCGAGCCAGCTGACTGACAGGCCTCCCGTGCTCGACGCCGAGGCCGTCGCCTTGGCGTACGGGCGGCAGGAGCTGGAAGCCGACGGCGGCGACGAGTCAGGATCGTTGCTCATGAACATGGTCCTTGGCAACGGGGCCCGGCTGTACGTGGACCATGCCCATCCGGAATATTCCAGTCCCGAGGTCACGAATCCCCGGGACATCGTCGTGTGGGACGCGGCCGGCGACCTCGTTGCCCTGGCCACGGTTCGGAAGGTGGCGGCCGACCCTGATCTGCCGGCCATCAACCTGTACAAGAACAACACCGACAACAAATCGGTGTCCTACGGTTCCCACGAGAACTACCTCATGCCGCGTTCGGTCCCTTTCGGGGATATTGTCCGCGGCTTGACGCCGTTCTTCGTCACGCGCCAGGTGATCTGCGGCGCCGGGCGGCTCGGCAAGGGCCAGGACGGTTCGACGCCAGGATTCCAGATCAGCCAGCGTGCGGATTTCTTCGAAGCCGAGGTAGGGCTGGAAACCACCATCAGGCGTCCGATTATCAATACCCGGGATGAACCGCATGCCACCGCGGACAAATACCGGCGCCTGCATGTGATCATCGGCGACGCCAACCTGAGCCAGGTCTCGAACTACTTGAAGTTCGGCACGACGGCGTTGGTCCTGAGCCTTATCGAAGCCGGCCAGGCTCCGAAGATAGAAGTACATGAGCCCGTGGCAGGCCTGCAGGCAATCAGCCACGACACTTCCCTGACTGCCATGGTCAGGCTTCTCGACGGACGGCGCGTAACAGCCCTGGATATCCAGTGGATGTACTACGAGGCAGCGGCCAAACTTGGCCAGGAAACCGGGGTCTCGGATTCCTTCAGCGGAGACGGCCACACCCGCGATGTCCTGGAACGGTGGGAGTCGACGTTGGGGCTCTTGGGGAGCAATCCCGCAGGTGCCGCGTCTTCGGTCGAATGGCTGGCCAAAATGTCCCTGCTTGATGGCTACCGGAACCGTGACGGCCTCGAATGGAATGACGCCCGCCTGGGCCTCGTCGATTTGCAGTGGTCCGATGTGCGGCCCGAAAAGGGCCTGTACTACCGCATGCTTTCCCGCGACCGCATGCAGACGATCGTCGACGACGCCACGATCAGCCGTGCTGTCGTCGAACCGCCATCGGACACCCGTGCATTTTTCCGGGGGAAGTGCGTTTCGAGCTTTGGCAAGGACGTGGTCGGCGCGAGCTGGGATTCGGTCATCTTCGACGTTCCGGGCATCGGAAAACTGCAGCGGGTGCCCACCCGGGAACCGCTCCGCGGCACGGAAGCACTCACCGGACGGCTGTTCCGGAAACACGACACAGCGGGCGCATTCCTCCGTGAATTGCTCGGCCTGGACCCGGCCCCGCCGGCCTGATCGGGCAGTTGGCTAGAGCCCGCCAAACGGGCCCTTAAAACCGCAGCGTCGCGGCCCGCCCCGTGGCAGTATGGCATTACAGGAAGTCCCCGTGACGGGGATGGACAGAATGGAGAAGGAAATGGCAGCTCAGGAGCATCAGCAACCGCAGTCGCGGGACGTCGAGGCAGAAGCCGACGCCCCCGAGGCACCGCCCGCGGCGCCAGAGGCACAGGCCTCGGTCGCCACGCAGGGCGTGGACGATCTCCTCGACGAAATCGACGGCGTGCTTGAATCGAACGCCGAAGAGTTCGTCAGGGCATTTGTGCAAAAGGGCGGCCAGTAGCCAGCCGCCAGCTAAGCCAAGGGCCCGGCCGGCGCGAGGCCGCCGGGCATCGGATGTCAGAGTCGAAGGAGCGCAGCAATGCAGGATCCATCAGCCGGCCACCTGGCCACCCAAGCAACGTCGTCGTTCATTGAGCATCTGCAACGCTCCAGGCCTGAACTCCTTCCCTTTAGTCAAGCCCTGCCCGCAGGACAGATTCCCCCGGTGCCCCACGCCACAACGATCGTCGCCCTCAGTTACCCGGGCGGCGTCCTGATGGCGGGGGATCGGCGTGCCACCATGGGCAACGTGATCGCCAGCAGGCACATTGAGAAGGTCTTTCCGGCCGACGAATACTCCGTCCTGGGAATTGCCGGTACCGCTGGCCTTGCCATCGACATCACACGGTTGTTCCAGGTGGAACTGGAACACTACGAAAAGATCGAAGGCACGCTGCTCAGCCTGGACGGCAAGGCCAACCGGCTTGGAGCCATGATCCGGGGAAACCTGCCGATGGCCATGCAAGGTCTGGCAGTGATCCCGCTCTTCGCGGGCTTCGACCAGGCAGCCGGCGTGGGGCGGCTTTTCTCCTACGATGTCACCGGCGGACGGTACGAGGAACTGGAGCACCATTCGGTCGGCTCAGGTTCCGTCTTCGCACGTGGCGCCTTGAAGAAGCTGTGGCGGCCGAACCTCACCGAAGACGAGGCTGTCGCCGTCGCGGTTGAAGCCCTCTATGACGCCGCCGACGACGACTCCGCCACCGGCGGTCCGGACCCGGTCCGGCAGCTCTGGCCGGTGATATACACCGTCAACCGCGCCGGTGCCCGGCGGGTGCCGGAACGGGAGCTGGCGGCGATCGCTGGCGCCATTGTTGAATCGCGAACAGTAGCCGGACGGGAGGCCTGAGATGACCCAGCAGTTTTACGTTTCACCCGAACAACTGATGAAGGACCGCGCGGATTTCGCGCGGAAGGGCATCGCGCGCGGCCGTTCCGTCGTCGTGATCAGTTGCGCTGACGGCATCGCGCTCGTGGCGGAAAACCCGTCGCCGTCGCTCCACAAGATCGGCGAGATTTACGACAAGATCGCGTTCGCCGCCGTGGGGAAATACAACGAGTTCGAGAGCCTTCGGCAAGCGGGTGTCCGCTACGCTGACGTCCGCGGCTATTCATACGATCGCGAGGACGTCACTGCCCGCGGTCTGGCCAGCGTCTACGCGCAGAGCCTTGGAGCCGTCTTCACGGCGGAACAAAAGCCGTTCGAAGTTGAACTTGCGGTTGCAGAGGTCGGGCACACGCAGGCCGAGGACCATCTCTATCGGCTGACCTTCGACGGCTCGATTGCCGACGAGCACGGTTTTGTGGTGATGGGCGGCTTGGCCGAGCAAGTAGCCGAGACGGTAGCCCGCGGTTGGAAGGCTGACCTTGACCTGGCCGGTGCACTGAGGCTGGCCGTCAAAGCCCTGGCTACGGACAAGGAAGTGGACGCTCTTCCCGGCACCGCCGTCGAGGCCGCAGTGCTGGACCGAAGTCCGGAAAGCGGGCGCGGATCCCGGCGGGCCTTCCGGCGGCTCAGGGCAGAAGAAATCACGCAGCTGCTGGCAGGGGAGGCCTGAAATGGACAAAAGGATATTCGGAATCGAAACGGAGTTCGGAATTTCGTATTCGAGCCCGGACTCACGGCCATTGGCTCCCGAGGAAGTCGCCAGGTACCTCTTCCGTAAAGTAGTGAGCTGGGGACGTTCCTCAAATGTCTTCCTCACCAATGGCTCACGCCTGTACTTGGATGTCGGCTCGCACCCGGAATACGCCACCGCGGAATGCGACGACCTCGCGCAGCTGATCGCCCATGACCGGGCCGGGGAGCTGATTCTCGATGACCTCGTTGATGAAGCACAGGCTCGGCTTGCGGCGGAGGGATTCAACGGAACGGTCTACCTGTTCAAGAACAACACCGATTCAGCCGGCAATTCCTACGGCAGCCACGAAAACTACCTGATTCCGCGGCGCGGCGAGTTCTCGCGCCTCGCCGAGATCCTCATTCCCTTCCTCGTCACACGGCAGCTCATTGCCGGTGCGGGCAAGGTCCTGAAGACACCCCACGGAGCCACGTTCGCGTTCTCCCAGCGTGCCGACCACATTTGGGAAGGCGTGTCCTCCGCGACGACGAGGTCCCGCCCCATCATCAACACCCGTGACGAGCCGCACGCCGATGCCGAGTTCTTCCGCCGTCTGCACGTGATCGTCGGCGATTCCAACATGTCCGAGACCACCGCCCTGTTGAAGGTGGGGACGGTGGATCTGCTCCTGCGCATGATTGAGGCCGGAGTGATCATGCGGGACATGCGCATGGAGAACCCCATCCGCAGCATCCGGGAAATCTCGCATGATCTCAGCGGCAAAGCCTTGGTGCGCCTCGCCAACGGCAGGCAACTGACCGCACTGGACATCCAGCGTGAGTACCTTGCAAAGGTCACCGCCTTTGTGGCGTCGAACGGAGCCCACAATCCACACGTACCGCTCATCCTGGATCTGTGGGAACGGACGCTGGACGCGATCGATAGCGGAGACACCAGCGGAATCGACACGGAAGTGGACTGGGCCATCAAGAAGAAGCTGATGGACGGGTACATGCGTCGCCATGGAATCGGCCTCGATTCCTCGCGGATCGCGCAATTGGACCTCACGTATCATGACATCTCGCGCAAGCGCGGACTCTTCTTCCTGCTCCAGTCCCGCGGCGCGGCGCGTCGCCTGGTTGCCGACACGGACATCAAGGATGCCGTGGATGCGCCGCCGCAGACCACCCGGGCAAAACTCCGCGGCGACTTCGTCCGGCGCGCACAGGAACTCGGCCGCGACTACACCGTGGATTGGGTCCATCTGAAGTTGAACGACCGCGCGCACCAGACGATTTTGTGCAAGGATCCCTTCCGTAGCGTCGACGAAAGAGTGGATGCCCTCCTGGACTCGATGAGCTGACTCCCAGCTTCACCAGCTACTCTGGAGGTTGGCCTTTTAACAGGCCTCTACGCGCATGGCCGAGCCTGGCCCGTCCATGCCCTCCTTTTGCCCCGACGAAAGTTCAATTTGTGCGACGTCTACTAGCAATTCTTATCCCCGGTCTCTTGCTGATTACCGCCTGCGGCGGAAGTCCGGCACCAACAGCGACCCCGGAGCCCACCAGTCAGTCCGCCGGCGAAGTCGCCAAGCTGGATTCCCTCAAGGTCTCCGACAATGGAGACAAGAAGGCACCCGGCTTGGAATTCAACAAGCCGCTGGACGTGACGCAGCCGACCATCAAAATGGTCAGCGACGGCACCGGCGACAAGGTGAAAGCCGGACAGGTGGCGCAGATCACCTACATTGCCGTCGACGGCAAGGACGGCAAGACTCTCGAAGACACCTTCCCGACAGGGTCCCAGCCCGTCGAGCTGAACGACCAGCTCAAGACCGGCAGCGCTGTGCTTTACAACGCGCTGGTCGGTGCGAAGGTGGGCGCTGACATCGCTTTCGCCGTTCCGGGGACTCCGGCGTCGGCTGAAGCGGCCGCAACGTCATCCCAGCTGGTGGTCTTTAAGGTCACTGGCGTCAAGGACGCAGTCAAGCCGCTGGCCAAGCCCGAGGGCGATACCGTTACTCCGCCCGCCGGACTCCCCTCGGTCAAGGTCGATGACAAGGGAATTCCGCAGATTTCCGTCGACGGCGCGAAGGCTCCGGAGGCCCTCGTCTCGCAGGACCTCATCAAGGGCAAGGGCGCGGTCGTCAAGGAGACAGACACCCTGACGGTCAACTACGTCGGCGTCACCTTGGCTGACGGCAAGAAGTTCGACTCCAGCTATGACAAGGGCCAGACCGCCAGCTTCGCGCTCAACGGCGTCATCAAGGGCTGGACGCAAGGACTTGCGGGCAAGACGGTCGGTTCCCGTGTCCTCCTGGTCATCCCCAAGAGCCTCGCGTATGGCGATGCCGCCGCAGGCCAGGGCCAGCCCACGGGCGACCTCGTCTTCGTCGTCGACATCCTGGGCGCCCAGTAGCCTTCCGAAAAATTCCGCAACACCGTCCCTATCACATTGAGGAGTACCTATGTCATTTGGTCAGCGCGATTACGACCGCACCAAGCCGGAGATCGACTTCCCGGAGGGCGACGTCCCCACGGAACTTGTTATCAAGGACATCGTCGTCGGTGACGGCGCAGAGGCCAAGGCCGGCGACACCGTCTCGACCCACTACGTTGGCGTTGCCTGGTCCACCGGCGAGGAATTCGACGCATCATGGGGCCGAGGCGCACCGCTGGACTTCCGCGTGGGAGTCGGCCAGGTCATCCAGGGTTGGGACCAAGGACTCCTTGGCATGAAGGTCGGCGGCCGTCGTCGCCTCGAGATCCCCTCCGAGCTTGCCTACGGCTCCCGTGGCGCCGGCGGGGCCATCAAACCCAACGAAGCCCTGATCTTCGTGGTGGACCTCGTGGCCGTCCGCTAGGTTTCGCAGCAAAGGAAGGCGCGTGTGCAGCCGGAGAAATCCGGCCGCAGACGCGCCTTCCGCCTTTACCGGAGGAATTTAGTAACGTAGCAAGCGTGTCCGCATCACGAACCGAACGACTCCTGAACCTCCTGATCGCCCTCCTGAACACGAAATACGGGCTGTCCCGGGCCGTCCTCAGGCAGAAGGTCTATCACGACGCCGGCGACAGCGACGTCGCGTTCGGACGCATGTTTGAACGGGACAAGGCAGAATTGAAGCGGTTTGGCTTCGACATCGAAACCCTCCTCGACCACGGGTTCGGCTCGGACGATCCCGCTTCGACCCGCTACCGCATCGGCAAGGAATCCAATCGCCTGCCGTATGTACACCTGACCCCGGCCGAGGGCACGGTATTGCTGCTGGCTGCGCAGCTATGGGAACGTGCGGCGCTCGGCTCAGCCGCTGCAAGCGCGCTACGGAAGCTGCAGGCTTCCGGCGACCTTGCCGACGTCGAACTCCCCGCCGGCGTCCAGCCGCGCATCAAGCCGGCCGGCCAGGCCTTTGACGACATCATCGTGGCCATGAACGGCCAGCACGCGGTGAGTTTCGGCTACCGTGCCGCGAGCACCGGCAAAGACGAACGCCGCATGGTAGAGCCTTGGGGCCTCGGGAGCCGGTTCGGCCAGTGGTATCTGGTGGGCTTCGACAGGGGCCGGAACGCGAAACGTTTTTTCCGGCTGTCCCGGATGACGAGCGACGTTCATGTTGAGACCGGGTATCACTGTGAGATACCCGCAGGGTTTGATACCCGCGCTGAACTGGACAGCCTCAGCGAACTTCCCCTCCAGGAAGCCCACCTCGACGTCGCCGAAGGCCGTTTGCTGGGTCTTCGCAAGCGCGCGACCAGTGTTACCGGGGCCAGCGGCGCCAGCGGCTTCCAGCCGGGCAGGGACCGCCTCTCTGTGCCGTTCCGGGACAGTGAGCTGCTCGCCGAAGAACTGGCCTCCTATGGTCCCCACGTGCTTGTGGCCGGACCTGCCGAACTGCGCGACGCCGTGATCCGGCGCCTTGAAGCTGCCGCCGCGTTCGGCTCGAGCCCCGCCGTCGAGATCCGCTTTTCCGGCGCCGGACCGGCGCCGCGGGCGCGCAAGCGGACCTCGGAAGACCAACTCAATCGCATGCTCCAGCTGGTCCCGTTCCTCGTCCACAACCAGGGCCTGCCCATCCAGGAGGTGGCAGACCGTTTCGGTGTCACCCGTGAGGAACTCGTCGACGACCTGAAGATCCTGATTTGCTCCGGCCGCCCCGAAGGCTATCCGGATGACTTGTTCGATATCGATTGGGAAAACGAGCACGTCTACATCCGCGAGCACCTCGAACTCAACCGGCCCATCGGCTTCAGTGTCGATGAGGCTTGCGCCCTGCTGACGGGCTTGGCGACCCTGGGCGGACTTCCCGCCCAGGCCGGAATGTCGGAGGACGAGCAAAGCGGAGCCCTGGAGTCGGTGACCCTGAAGCTCACTGGCGCGGCGGGGGAGGCCGGCCGTCTGGCGGCGGCCGTCGCCGGCCCGCCCGTCACCCCGGCCGAGGCCGGACCGTTCGACACGATCACCCGGGCGATCCAGTCGGGTCACCAATTGCGGCTTCGCTACCTGTCACAGCAACGCGACTCGGTTTCCGAGCGGGACGTCGACCCTTTCCGGCTCTATTCCTTGGACAACACCTGGTACTTCGAGGCGTACTGCCATAGCAAGGCCGGGCTGCGGAACTTCCGCCTCGACCGCATCGAGGAGGTCGCCCCCAACGGCCGTCCGGTTTCCAAGAGTGCGGGCGCCGAGGAAGGCGTCCCGGTGAAGCTGTACACGCCGAACGACGACGACGTCGTCGTTGTCCTCCAATTGACGCGGCAGGGCGTCGGGCTGGCGGATGACTATTATGCGGATCGGACGGCAGTGCTCCCGGACGGCGGCTTGCTCGCCGAGGTGCGGTTCGGAAACGCGGACTGGTTGCCGATGTTCGTTGCGCAGCATGGCGGTGCTGCCCGTATTTTGCAGCCCGCAGAGCTTGCCGACGCCTCGGCGGCCTGGGTGGCTGCCGCGCTTGCCCAATACAAGCAATGAAGGCTGGTTAGACTACTCAAATGCCTTGGTGGTCCTGGATCCTTTTATGGCTCGCGCTGATTGCGGTGTCGCTGCTTTGCTATGTCCTGATGGGCGTCCGGCTTTTCCGGAAGTTCATGGCCACGGTGCACGAATTGAGTGCCGCAGGGGAGCGGCTAGGTCACCGCCCGCACCTTCCCGAGCGCGCCGACGACGACGGCGATGCATCGGCGAAAGTGTTCGGCGCGGCCGTTTTTGCCTCACCGGAACAGATGCGTCATGATTACGTGACGGCCAAGGCCTCCCGCCAGGAAGTGCGTCGCCAAAAGCGCGTTAAGCGCAAAGCGGAACGGGGTCAACCCCAGTCTCTGCACGACATCGATTTCAGTTAGACGTAGGATGTATTCCAACGAAAGGACTTCCCGTGGGACGACTATTTGATGGCCCTTGGCCAATTGTCATTATCATCATCGTGGCCCTGCTGCTGTTCGCGGCACCCAAGCTGCCTGCCATGGCCCGCAGCCTCGGCCAGTCGATGCGCATCATCAGATCCGAAGTCAAGGAAATGAAGAACGACGGCAAGCCGGCGGCCAAGGACGACACGGACCCCGTTGAAGGCAAAGTGGTCAACCACCCCGAAGCGAACAAGAGCGGCAACGACACTGACGTTCCGCCTGCAACCCGTAGCTAAGCAGTAGTGGCAACGAAGACGGGCCGCAAAGCCAACCCCGAAGGGCGGATGGCGCTCCTAGACCACCTGAAGGAGCTTAAGAATCGGCTGATCAAGTCTGCTATCGGCGTTCTCCTAGGCGCCGTGGCAGGGTGGTTCCTCTATGAGCCCGTAGTCAACAGCCTGTCGGATCCGTTGATTAAGATCGCCGAGGAGACCAAGCGAACCGCGGTACTGAACTTCGCGAGCGTAGGGGATCCTTTCGACTTCAAGCTACGCATTGCCATCCAGATCGGCTTGGTGCTCTCGAGCCCCATCTGGATCTACCAGGTCTGGGCCTTCATTACTCCCGGCCTGACCAAGAAAGAGCGCCGCTACACGCTCGGGTACATGGCCGCGGCGGTGCCGTTGTTCCTGGTTGGCGTGTATGTCGCATGGACGGTCATCCCGAACGTGGTGCGCGCACTGCTGCAGTTCACGCCACAAAACGGCGCCAACAACATCGACGCATCCCAGTACCTGACCTTCGCCACGCATATGCTTCTTTTCCTCGGCATCGCCTTCCTGGTGCCGGTGGTGTTGGTGGGCGTCAACATGGCGGGCATCTTGAGCGGCAGGACCATCCTCAAGGCCTGGCGCATCACGGTCTTCCTCGTGTTTGTCCTGGCAGCCGTTGCCGCGCCCGGTGCGGACGCGCTGTCAATGTTCATGCTCGCCGGTCCGCTCTTGGTGCTCTTCTTCGCCGCGATCGGACTCTGCATGCTGAACGACAAACGTCGCGCACGCCAGCAGTCGAAGATTACCGCCGAGACGGAAGCCACAGCCGACGTCGCCACACCTGCCTCCGATCTGGAGAATCTGTAGTCTCGCGGCCATTAGGCTTGAAGCATGTCCTCCAATTCAGGGGCCCTTTCGCCCTCAGAAGCCTTTCAAGCCGCAGCGCAACGGAGTGCTGAGTCGAAAACCTATCTTGGCACTTTTGCCCAGTCACTGGAGTTCGAGCTTGACGACTTCCAGCGCGACGCGTGCCGTTCGCTCCAGGAAGGCAAGGGAGTGCTCGTGGCGGCGCCCACGGGGGCCGGGAAGACAATCGTCGGCGAGTTCGCCATCTACCTGGCGCTCGAACGCGGGCTCAAGGCGTTTTATACAACGCCCATCAAAGCACTAAGCAACCAGAAGTTCTCCGAGCTCTCGGCGAAGTACGGCGCCTCAAACGTGGGACTGCTGACCGGTGACACCACCATCAACGGCGAGGCTCCGATCGTGGTGATGACCACCGAGGTCCTCAGGAACATGTTGTACGCCGACTCGGACACCCTGGGGGACCTCGGCTACGTCGTGATGGACGAGGTGCACTACCTGGCAGACCGCTTCCGCGGTGCAGTCTGGGAAGAGGTGATCATCCACCTGCCCAGCGAAGTGCAAGTGGTTTCCCTCAGCGCCACGGTGTCCAACGCGGAAGAGTTTGGTGCGTGGCTGGACACAGTGCGCGGAGACACCGATGTGATTGTCTCCGAACACCGTCCCGTCCCCTTGTGGCAGCACGTTATGGTGGGGCGTGAGATCGTCGATCTCTTCGCCGGGGATACCAGCTTCGACGAGATCGCTCCCGAGGCGCCGGACGGCGAAGCACCGGCGCCGGAGGCAGTACGGGAGCCGGACCGGAACCCCCTGCAGAGGGAATTCGAGGTCAACCCGGAGCTATTGTCGATGGCCCGGGCGGAAAGCCAGATGAACTTCCGTGGCCGCTTCGGCCACGGCGGACGCAGCCGCCGCCGGCAGGACCGTCAACGTGACAACACTGCCAGCGAGCAGCGAAGCCCTGTGCGCAAGGCCAGCCGGCCCCAGATCATTGCGAGCCTGGACCGCCAAGGGCTGCTTCCCGCCATTACCTTCATTTTTTCCCGCGCCGGTTGCGACGGGGCGGTGGCGCAGTGTGCCGCGGCCGGGCTGTGGCTGACCACAGAGCGGGAACAACAGATCATCGCGTCCCGGGTGGATGAGGCGAGCCGCGAGATTCCCGCAGACGACCTCGATGTCCTGGGGTTTTGGAGCTGGCGCGACGGCCTGCTTCGCGGGCTCGCGGCGCACCATGCCGGGTTGTTGCCGACCTTCAAGGAAGTCGTCGAGAAACTCTTCGCCGATGGCTTGGTGAAGGCCGTCTTTGCCACGGAGACCCTCGCCCTGGGCGTCAACATGCCGGCCCGCTGCGTTGTCCTGGAGAAGCTCGACAAGTTCAACGGCGAAGCGCACGTCAACATCACCGCGGGGGAGTACACCCAGTTGACCGGCCGTGCGGGAAGGCGTGGAATCGACGTCGAAGGCCACGCCGTCGTCCTTTGGCAACCGGGTACTGATCCTGCCGCCGTCGCCGGCCTCGCTTCTCGGCGCACCTATCCGCTCAATTCAAGCTTCCGCCCTACGTACAACATGAGCATCAACCTGATTGCCCAGTTCGGTCGGCCGAGGGCACGGCAAATCCTCGAATCGTCGTTCGCCCAGTTCCAGGCGGACCGTTCCGTGGTGGGGCTGGCCCGGCAGGTTCGAAGCCGCGAAGAGTCGCTGGCCGGTTACGCGGAGTCCATGAAGTGCCACCTGGGCGACTTCACCGAGTACGCGAAGCTTCGGCGCGATCTCAGCGACGCCGAGCAATTTGCCTCGAGGAGCACGTCCCGGGCCCGCAAGTCCCTGACCGTGGACTCCCTCTCCCGGCTTATGCCCGGTGACATCGTCAAAGTTCCGGGCGGACGCACGCCGGGTTACGCCGTCGTGCTCAACGCCGATCCCGACTCGCGTGAACCGCGTCCCGCGGTCCTCACGGAAGACAACCAGCTCCACAGGATCGGTGCCCACGAAGTCGAAGGTCCGGTCGCGCCCGTGTCCTGGATCCGGATTCCGAAGTCCTTCAACGCGAAGCTGCCCAAATCCCGTCGTGATCTGGCATCCGCCATGCGGAATGCCGTGCGGGAGGGGCGTCCGCCGGCCCGTGGCACGAACCGGAGCGAGGACTTCGGCCGTGCCCGGTACATGCCGGACCAGGAAAAGAAGATCGCAGACCTCCGCCGGGCATTGCGCGCCCATCCTTGCCACGGCTGCAGCGAACGCGAGGACCATGCCCGCTGGGCCGAGCGTTGGTGGAAGCTTCGCCATGAGACCGACGGGCTGGTCCGGCAGATCCAGGGCCGCACCAACACGATCGCTAAGACCTTCGACCGTGTGTGCGATGTCCTCGCCGCCTACGGTTACCTCCAGACGTCCGACGCCGGCCATGTCACGATCAGCGCGGACGGCCAGCGCCTGCGCCGCATCTACGGCGAAAAGGATCTGCTGATCTCCCAATCCATCCGCCAAGGGGCCATCAAGGACCTCGATGGCGCCGAGCTGGCTGCGCTGGCGAGCACGATGGTCTACCAAGCCAAACGCGATGATCGCGGCCTGCGGCCCAAAATGCCGTCCGTTTCCCTCGAAACATCCGTGGACATCGTGGTGCGTGAGTGGTCCGCGCTCGAGGACATCGAGGACAAGAACAGGCTGCCGTTGACCGCCGAGCCTGAGCTCGGCCTCGTCTGGCCCATCTTCAAATGGGCGAAGGGCCGCCATCTTCAAGAGGTTCTCAGCGGCACCGACCTCGCCGCAGGTGACTTCGTGCGCTGGGCGAAGCAGGTCATAGACCTGCTGGACCAGATGGCCAAGATTCCAGGTCTTGAACGACGCCAAACCAAGATGTGCCGCGAAGCGATCGATTTGGTCCGCCGCGGCGTCGTCGCGTACTCCAACGTCTCCTGACACACCACAGATTCCCAGCAAGGAGCATATCCATGACCCATTCAGGCGCGCCCGCCGAAACCCGGCCCCGCAAGGTCACGATGTACCGGAACGGCTCCGTCTATACAGCAGCCGATCCCTTCGCGAGCGCAATGCTGGTTGACGGAGACACTGTTGCCTGGGTTGGTTCGGAGCAAGCAGCCACGTCGATCGCCGATTCTTCGATGGAAATCATCGATCTCCGGGGGGCGCTGCTGGCGCCCGGTTTCGTAGACTCCCACATGCATCTCACGGAGACCGGAATTGCTTCCGATTCCCTCCAACTGAGCAGGGTACGCTCGGCACGGGAACTGCTCGACGCCGTCGCCCTGGCCGCCAAGGCACTCGGAACCACCGGCGTCGTACTTGGTCACGGTTGGGACGAGTCGGTGTGGGACGAAAAGACGCTGCCCACGCCGGAGGAGCTCGACCGCGCCGCGGGCGGGCGCAAGGTGTACCTGGCGCGCGTGGATGCGCACTCTGCCCTTGCCTCATCCTCCTTGGCGTCCGCGGCGGGACTGGACGGCCTTGATGGCTACGATGGTTCCGCGCACGTCCTGAGGGCCGCCCACACCGCTGCGCGGCTGGTCGCCCGGCAGTTCCCCAACGCCGAACGCCGCCGTTACCAGGAACTGGCTCTTCGCGAGGCTGCGGCCAACGGTTATGTCGCCTTGGCCGAAATGGCGGCCCCGCACATTTGCAGTGCAGACGACCTTCGGATGTCTTCGTCGTGGAACTCCGCGTCGTGGAACGAGGGCGGCATGGGCGTCCCCGGAATTCTTCCCTATTGGGGCGAACTCGCCACATCGGCCGAGCAGGCCTCTGCCATCCTGGACGGCTTGGGGGTGCCCCTTCTTGGCCTGGCGGGGGACTTGAACATCGATGGTTCCATCGGTTCGCGAACGGCTGCCCTCAGCGCAGACTACGCCGACGCTCCGGGCCACCGCGGAAGCCTTTACATCTCGGTCGACGAAGCTGCCGGCCACATTGCGGCCTGTTCGGCGCTCGGTATCCAGGCAGGCTTCCACGTCATTGGCGACGCGGGACTGAAGACGGCACTGGATGCCTTTGACCTTGCCGCGTCGGAGGTGGGGGAGCAGCGGGTCCGTGCCGCCGCGCACCGCCTCGAGCATGTGGAAATGGCCGACGCCGGCGATCTCGCCCGGCTTGCGAAGTATTCGATTACGGTGAGCGCACAGCCGGCCTTCGATGCCGCCTGGGGCGGCGCAGGGAAAATGTACGATCAGCGTCTGGGGGCGCGAAGCGTGGCCATGAACCCTTTCGCTTCGTACTACTCCACCGGCGTGCCGGTGTGCTTTGGAAGCGATAGTCCGGTCACCCCGTTGCGCCCATGGTCCAGCGTCAGGGCATGCTTGGAACACAGCAATCCGGATCAACGCATTTCGGCACGGGCAGCTTTCCTCGGGCACACCCGTGCCGGTTGGCGGGCCGGCCAGGAGCGCAATCCGCTGATGGGTCAATTGGTTCCCGGGGCCCCTGCAAGTTTTGCGGTGTGGGAAGTTGAAGAGCTGATGGTGCAAGTCGCTGATGACCGCGTCCAGTCGTGGTCCACCGATCCACGCGCACGGACGCCGCTCCTCCCCGCGCTGGACAGTGGTAGCGATCCCGCTTGCCTGCAGACTGTGCGCGAAGGCCAGGAGATCTTCGCGAGTGAAAATTTGCGGTCATAGTTGCAGGCGGTTTTGCTGGTCCTGGAGGCCCCTGACCTGCGTGTATGGACAAAGCCCCAGCTCAGGCGGCGCTTGACAGGATTTGTGAAGTCCGTAGCATTTAGGGTCAACAGGCTTCCACAGGGAATACCTGGTTGTCTGGCCGCGGTGGGGTCCGCTGCCAAAAACAGTCATCGGACCCGTTTTCCAAGACCGTGGCACTCGTAGTGGGCAGGTCCACTGTGCCGCAGAAAACGGTTCGGCCTCGAGGTCAACACGCGGGCCGGCACTGGACCTGGGCGAGTGGACCTGCCCGCGACCAAGCACGACCCGTGTGGTGGACGCCACAGGTGGCCCTAGGTGCGGCAAGTTGTCGTTCTATAATGGAGAGTTGCGCCTGAATGCCAGCCACGCTGCTGCTCCGGCCGACTGACCGCTCCATCAAGGAAAGGCCTCTTCTTGCGTGTCCTGACGATCATCCCCACGTACAACGAGCTGGAATCGCTACCCAAGACCCTCGGACGGCTGCGCGCGGCTGTGCCCGCGTCCGACGTCCTGGTTGTCGATGACAACAGCCCTGACGGCACGGGACAGCTCGCCGACAGCATCGCAGCCGAGGATAGCCAGGTCCATGTCCTGCACCGCAAGGGCAAGGAAGGCCTTGGAGCCGCGTACATTGCCGGATTCAAATGGGGCCTGGCGGCCGGCTACGACGTCCTCGTCGAGATGGACGCCGATGGTTCGCACCAGCCCGAGCAACTTCCGTTGCTGCTGGACGCGATCAACGACGGCGCCGACCTCGCCATGGGTTCACGCTGGGTTCCGGGTGGCGGCACGGTGAACTGGCCGCTCTATCGTCAAGCGATTTCGCGCACGGGAAGCACCTATGCCCGGCTCATGCTTGGCTTGAAGATCAAAGACATCACCGGCGGCTACCGTGCGTTCCGGCGCAGCACCCTTGAGGCGCTCAAGCTGGACCAGGTGGAATCGGTTGGCTACGGCTTCCAGGTGGACCTGGCGTGGCGGGTCGCCAAGCTTGGCTTGAAGATCGTCGAACGCCCGATCACGTTCGTTGAGCGCGAGCTCGGAGCCTCCAAGATGAGCGGCAACATTGTTGTTGAGGCCATGATCAACGTCACCAAGTGGGGGCTCGCCTCGCGCTGGGCCGCTTTGACCGGAAAGAAGACCCCGGTCTCAAAGTAGGTCCAACAGAAAAGGCCGGGTCCGCGCTGAACTGCTCCCCGAAAGTTGGACTGGCTAAGTAAGATCCTAAGCCGCGAGGGCCTGGGCACGGTATT
>NZ_BAABKK010000029.1:0-18573 GCF_039543785.1 Arthrobacter gyeryongensis | reverse complement strand
CCCCTCCGGCGGTGACCAAGTGGGGCAACATTGTCCTGCACAAGAAGGATTCCCGGAGTTCCGCGGCCCTGGCCGGCGCGGTGTTCTCGGTGTATCCGAGCCGGGCCGATGCGCTGGCGGGCACCAACGCGATCAGCGTCGCGGGTGCCAGTTCCTGGACCACCGATGCCACAGGCAACCTGGTGATTTCCGGCCTGCGCTACTCCGGCTGGGCCAACGGGGCGGCAGTGGGCCCGGGCCAGCCCGGGTACCAGTCGTACTGGCTGGTCGAGACCAAGGCCCCGACCGGGTATGCGCTGCTTGCCGAGCCGGTCGAGACCGCGGTCACCGGCACTGACCCGTCAACCGTGACGGTGACGATCGAGAACGTCCTGGCGAACGCCGCCGGATTCCAGCTCCCGCTCACCGGTGGCGCGGGAACCTGGGCCCTGACCGCCGGCGGGGTCCTCGTGCTCGCAGGCGCAGGCCTGTTCACGATCACCGGCCGCCGGAAGCGCACCGAAACAAAATAAGCACTCCGCAGTGACCTGCTCCCCTTGATGCAGGGTATGGGGCATCCACCAACTGGTGGATGCCCCATACTGCTCCCGTCCATCAAAGCAGGAGGCCCCAATGACTCAAACCCTCGAGGAATTCATGGAGGGTCCCGAAACCGCCCCGAAAGACCACCCCGGGCGCCCCCGCAAGGCGCTGCGTAGGCGCACAAGCATGTGGCGCGGCCGTGCTGACCGGAGATTTGTGACGATGATGGTCATCGCGGCCGTCGGTCTGGGCCTGGTCCTGTACCCTCAGGCGGCGGACTGGTTCAGCTCAATCTCCCACAACAGCCAACTTTCCGGTTACGCGCAGGAAGTCGACCAGCTCGAACCTTCGGCCCGGACGAAAGTCTTGGACCGGGCACGCGAATACAACTCCCGCATCCCCGCTGGTCAGCTGCGAGACCCCTACTCCCCGCACGCCCCCGCGACGGCTTTGGAAGGGCGACTGAAGGACTATCAGAGCCAGTTGAACGTCGCCAACGACGAGGTGATCGGCAGGTTCCGCTACCCCTCCGTGAAAATCGACCTGCCGATCTTCCACGGGACCAGTGACGAGGTCCTGGCCAAAGGCGTGGGCCACCTCTACGGTTCCTCCCTGCCCGTAGGTGGCCCCGGCACTCACAGCGTTCTGACATCGCACTCGGGGATCCCGAACGCGGAACTCTTCAACCCCCTCCACAGTGCGAAAACGGGTGACATCTTCTCCACCGAAGTCATGGACCACACGTTCCTCTACAAGGTGAACAGGATCGAGGTGGTCAAACCGGATGATATTTCCTCACTGAAAATCACCCCGGGCCAGGACTCCGTCACCCTGATTACGTGCACCCCCATCGGAGTGAACTCACACCGGCTCCTCGTCCACGCCTCCCGGATCACGGACATCCCCAAAGACGCCCCGGAACAGAAAACCCTGGCAGGACGCCAATCCAACATCGGATTCCCGTTCTGGGCGGCGTATTTCGTCGGCGGACTGCTGGTGTTCTACTCGGCTTCCCGTGCGTGGAACCGCCGGCGCAACCGATGATTTAAACGCCGCGGGCACGCAAGTGCCTGAGGGCGCCTACCTCCAGACAAGGAAGCACCACAATGGCCACACAATTCAATCTTTACCTTGACGCTGATGTCTGCCTGAGGTTCCAGCTCGTCACCGGAAATGGAGACGTGCTGCTCACCTCCGAGCCTTTTGAGGACGAGGATGCGGCAATTGCTGCGATCTGGTCAGTCCGCGAGGCAGCGGCCAACGGGCGCATCGTTGATCTGACCGGTTCGGTGCCGGAAAGCCACGCCGCCGAATAAGTCAGGGCCCCGGCACCGGCGGATTTCAGGAAATATCTTGCGAAGTTCGCGACACGATTCACACCCCTGCGACACAAAGTTAGTGCCTGGCATGCGAAGGAATGAGAATCCTCGCGGACCTGTTGGGGGCCGCTACGGAGGCGTCCATTCTCGATGGACCGCATGTCAGGCCGTGCCCACATGTGGTCGTGTGCCCCCATGCGACCCACGGCCAAGGGCATGCGCAGGGGTCCAAGGATCCCTGCACGGCGTGCGGCTGGATCTGAGACCCCCAGCCGCACGCCACTTTCCGTCTTTGCCAGAGGCAGGCAGAACTGCCGCCGCACCCGCTCGGCCAGTCCTCGTACCCCGGGCGTCGGCCGGCGGACCCCCTCAGCGCACGATGCGCAAGGTGCGTACCTCGAATGGCCGCAGTCGCAACTCTCCACCGAGGCGCGCACCGTCCAAGGCGTCCTCGATCAGGCTCACTTCACGCACCTCGCGGTGCGGGAAGTCAACCGACAGCTCTCCGTTCGTGCGACGACCAAGCGACTCGTAGACGCGCACGATAAGGTCCCCCGAGCTATCTTCGGCGAGCTTCACGCCGGAAACGACGATCCCTTCGCCCTGGACCGAGACCAGCGGCGCGACGTCGTGACCGCCTCGGACTACGGTCCCTGGGGCGTTCAGCTCGACGCCCGCTTGAGTGGCCTCGGCAGGACCAGCGCCGATCACCATGCCGATCGTGATGACGTGGCGTCCGTGGTCGGCGTCGGGGTCAGGGAAGCGCGGTGCCCGAAGCAGCGAGAGCCGCACGGTCGTCGTCACGGAATCGTCCGCTACCTCGCGGGAGGTGTCGTAGCCGTAGATTGAGTCGTTCACGAGGGCGACGCCGAAGTCGGCCTCACGCACCAGCACGAAGCGGTGCATCGACGTCTCGAACTTCGCTGCCTCCCAGCTCGTGTTCGTGTGCGTGACGCGCGACTGATAGCCGAACTGGGTTTCGGCCTCGGAGTGTGCCGCCTGCACGTCGAGCGGGAACGCGAGCTTGAGCAGCTTTTCGGTCTCGTTCCAGTCGATGTCGTTGACGATCTGCAGCGTCCGCGAGCCGGGTGCCAGCGTGATCGTCTGGGTGATGGCCGACTTGGAGAACGTGCGATCAATGACCACTTCGGCGCCGGCCTTGGTGAGCCGCGAGCGGATGCAGGTGACGTCGCGCAGCTCGGTGACGCTGTTCCGGTAGTAGCGGTCAATGTCCCAGGCGTCCCACATGTTCGGGAAGTCCTGGTGCAGCTGCAGCAGGTTCGCAGCGCGGCCATCGGCGACGGCGTCGCGTCCGGTCCGCAGATCTACCGCGGAGATCACGAGGCCCTCTTTGGAGATGCGCACGCGCACGAGCGCGTTCTCAAGCACGATGCCGTCGCTCGAGTCGTCGAGCGTGATCTGGTCATCGGAGGCCGCGGCCGAGGTGGCGCCGAGCGGCAGCGGACCGGCAACCGATGTCGGCGAGAACACGAGCTCACGGTTTCCGTCGCCGGCGAGCGATCGGCGCGCGGCATCCGAGATTGCCCGAGCCCTGGCGATCACGTCGTCGAGGACGGCGACCGCCTCGCGGTGCACCCAGGCGATGGAGGTACCGGGAAGGATGTCGTGGAACTCGTGCAGCAGCACCTGCTGCCACAGCTGCTCGAATTCAGCGTGAGGGTACTCGGTCCCCGTGCGGACGGCAGCCGTCGCCGCCCACAACTCGGCCTCGATGAGCGCGTGCTCGGCCCGGCGGTGGCGCGACTTGGTCCCGTGCTGGCTGGTGAGAGTGCCGCGGTGTAGTTCGAGGTACAATTCGCCGACCCAGACAGCCGGGCGCGGAAGCTCTGCCTTGGCGGCGTCGAAGAAGACGTCGGGATGTTCCCAGACGACTTGGGCGCTTCCCTCGAGGTTCTGAAGGCGTCGGGCGCGGCCCGTCATCTCGCGCGTCGTGCCGCCGCCGCCGTCACCCCAGCCCACGGGCGCGATCGACCGGGAGCTGACCCGGTTCTCTTTGAACTGGCGCGACGCCTTGGCGACCTCCATCCCGCTCAGCTGCGAGTTGTACGTGTCCATAGACGGGAAATGCGTGAAGATCCGCGAGCCGTCGATGCCTTCCCACAGGAACGTGTGGTGCGGGAAGACGTTCTGCTGGTTCCAGGAGATCTTCTGCGTGAAGAACCACTCGAAGCCGGCGCGGCGCATAAGTTGCGGCAGTGCCGACGAGTAGCCGAAGCTGTCGGGCAACCAGACGCCCTTCGAGCGGAAGCCGAACTCCCGCTCGAAAAACCGCTGACCGTGCAAGAACTGCCGCACGAGCGACTCACCCGTCGGCATCACCGTGTCGGACTCGACCCACATGCCGCCAAGTGGCAGGAAGCGACCGTCGGCCACAGCTGCCTTCACTCGTTCGAACACCTCGGGGCGGTGCGCCTTGAGCCACGCGTATTGCTGCGCGCTGGACATGCCGAACTGGAACTCCGGCTGCTCTTCCAGCAGCGCCACCATCGAGGACGAGGTGCGGGCGACCTTGCGGATCGTCTCGCGCACGGGCCAAAGCCAGGCCGAGTCGATGTGGGCGTGGCCGATGGCCGAGATGCGATGGGCGCTCGCCTCGGCCGGAGCCGCGAGCACGACGGCGAGCTTCGCACGGGCGTCCGCAGCGGTCGCGGCGATGCGCTGGAGGTCGAGCGCGTCGAGGGCATCATCCAGGGCCTGCAGGATGCGCATGCGCCGCGGCGAGGTGTGCGGAAGTTCGGCCTGCAGCTCGAACAGCACGTCGAGGTCGAGGGAGAGCTCGAAGACCTCCTGCTCGAAAACCGCGAGATCCATCCGTCGTGCGCGGTAGAGCGGCTCCGCAGACGAAGTGAGGATGTCGCCCTCCCGCGTCGGGAGGAACGGATGGTAGTCGAGCAGCACCGGGTTGGATGCCGCTTCGAGGTACAGCTCCACCGGTTCGTCGCCGTCGGCCGCCTCGATGACCGGCACCCACTGGTTGCGCGGGTTGATGCTCTTAACCGGGGTGCCGTCGGCACGATACACGAGTCCCTCGCATTGGAAGCCCGTCATGTTGACGTCGAACCCAAGGTCGACGACGGCTTCGACCGTGCGCCCTGCCCATTCGGCCGGCACGCGGCCGGTGAGCCGGAACCAAGTGGTGCCCCAGGCGGGACCCCATGGCGCTCCGACGCACCACGGCGCGTAGTCGAGCGCGAGCCCGTCAGCGGGGCTGATCGGCTCGCCGTCGAGCTCATGGATCTCGACTGCCAGAGGCACGGATGCAGAGTGGATCGCTGGGAGGATGCGCTCCTCGAGGACGCGCTTGACGCGACCGATGGTGAGCGAGGTGTCATCATGCATGGGCTGTTCTCCGGGCTCGACGCCGATGGTTTTACTAAATCGCTCCAGAAGGCTAGATCATCGGGGCGGTCATCCCTTGACGCTTCCCTCTTCGACGCCCTTGAAGAACCACTTCTGCAAGACCGCGAAGAGCAGGATGATCGGTACGAGCGCGATCATCGTTCCCGCTGCGATCACGCGTGGGTTCGCCGCGAAATTGGAGCTGAGATATTGCATTCCGACGGTCAGCGTGTAGTTCGCAGGATCTGAAAGCACAACGAGGGGCCAGAGGAAGTCGTCCCATGCGCCGATGAACGCGAAGAGCGCGACGACGGAGACCATGCCCCGCACGTTCGGCCAGACGATGTGGCGCAAGCGCTGCATCGTGTTCGCGCCGTCGATGGTTGCCGCATCCAGCGTGTCCGCCGGAATCATGCGGCACGCGGCCGTCATCAGCAGCACGTTGATCGCCCCGATCGCCCCGGGGAGGAACACACCCCAGAGCGTGTTCGCGAGCCCCAATGACTTCACCGTGAGGTACTGGCTGGTCAGGGTGACCTCGGCCGGGATCAGCAGCGTGGAGAAGAAGATCGCCAAGACGACCCACTTGAAGCGGAACTTCATCGTGCCCAGCGCGTAGCCGCCGAGCGTCGCGAACAGGACGTTGGTAATCACCGTGCCGATGCCGACGAGCAGGGAGTGCCAGGCGTAGTCGACCACCGGAATCGTGCGGAACACCTCGGCATAATTGTCGAGGGTCGGCGCCGCCGGGATCAGCGAGGGCGGGAAGTCGTAGATGTTCTCCGACGCCCCTTTGAGCGAGGTCGACATCTGCCAGAGGAAGGGGAACACCATGAGCGCCAGCACGCCGAGAAGCAGCGCGTACTTGCCGATCAGGCCGCCGAGCGAGGGTTTCATGATGTCCGCCGAACCGCGCGTGCGGTAGGGATTCTCCCGCGGTGGCTTCAACGTTCTACTCGTCTGGGTCGCAGTCATCGCCGGGCCTCCTGTGCTGTCGCTCCGCGTTTGGTCTTCGCGGCCTTGGCCCCGCGCCTGCTCGCCAACGCTTCGCGGATGGTGTCACTGTTGTTCACGATCCCGACGATCAGCAGCGGGACGAGGGTCAGCAGGAACAGCACCAGCGAGATCGCGGATGCGTAGCCGATCTGGCCGTTCAGTCCTTTGCCCATCGACTGGATGAGCATCACCATGCTCATCGCCCGCCCGCCGGGTCCCCCCGAACCATTGGAGAGCACGTAGAGCTCGGTGAAGACGCGCGTCGCCCCCACGCACACGAGCACCGACACGAGCATCATGGGTCCGCGTACTCCAGGGACGGTCACCGACCAGAATCGGCGCCAGCGGCCGGCGCCGTCCATCGCCGCGGCCTCGTGGAGCTCGCGGCCGACGTTCCCGAGGGCCGCCAGGTAGACGACCATGTAGTATCCGAGCCCCTTCCACACCGTCAAACCGATGGCACATCCGATCAGCAACCAGCGGTCGGAGAGGAATTCGACGGGGCGGTCGATAAGGCCGAAGAAGTTCAGTGCGGAGTTGATCGTGCCACTGCCGGAGAAGAGGAACTCCCAGACGATCGCCACGACCACGGCGGAGGCGATCACCGGGAAGTAGAAGGTGGTACGGAAGAACCCGATCGCCGGCACCTTATTGTGCACAAGCAGCGCAAGCAGCAGCGGGAGGAACGTCAGCAGCGGCACGCACACGACGACATAGATCAGCGAGGTTGTCAGCGCGTAGCCGAAGCGGTCGTCCTCGAGTAACTTCTCGAAGTTCGCGAAGCCGACGAACTCCGCCGGGCGAAGGGGGCGGGCATCCGTGAACGCGAGTGCGATCGTGTTCAGGAATGGCCAGATTGCGAACACGGCCATCCAAATCACACCGGGCAGCACCAGCAGATACGGTGTGTACCAGCGCTGTAGTCTCACGGCGAACGCCCCCTTCGTCTCGTCGTCGCCGGCTCAGCTGGCGACGTTCTGCTTCGCGTACTCGACGGCCTTGTCCAGTGCGGCCTGGGCAGAGATTTCCCCCTTGACCGCGAGGGCGATCTGCTGTTTGGCATAGGTCTCCATCGCCTCGGTGAACTTCGGGGCGCCGACCATCCGGGCCTTGTTCATTTGCGAAGCGGCCAAGCCGCTGGCGACGCCCTGCATTTGGTTCTTCGCCGTCTCGGTGAAAGCGGAGGGGTCTTCGTTGGCGGCCTTGGTGCCCGGGAAGAAGCCGGGGGCGAGCTTGACGAACGCGATCTGGTTCTTCGTGTTTGTGAGGAATTCGGCGAAGGCGAGTGCCGTGGCGGAGTTCTTCGACTTCGCCGAGACGCTGATGCCTTGCACGAACAGCGGCGGGTTGCCGAAACCGTTGCTCGCCTCGACGCTGGGCAGGATCGACGGGGCATTCACGGAGACATCCTTGTCGATATAGTTCGGACCCGAGGTGGTCCAGGCGACGGTGCCCTTGTTGAAGTTGTTGACGTTGGCATTCGCGGTTCCGGCGTTCTGCAACGCCTCAGGCGTGATAGCCCCCAGCTTGTAGAGTTCCGCATAGCGCTGGATGATCGCCGCGGCTTCCGGGGTGTTGAAGACAAACTTGCCGTCCTTGTAGACGTCGAGCTTCCCGCCCCGGTCGGACACCATGATTTGCAGCGACTTGGGGCCGGGGACATCCGAGATCGTCTGCACGCCGGCCGCTGCGAGCTTGGTCGCAGCGTCCAAGGTCGCGGCATGCGTCTTCGGCGGCGCGGTCACTCCGCCCTTGGCGAGCAGGTCCTTGTTCCAGTAGTTCAGCTCGGTGCCCAGGTACCACGGGAAGCCGAACGAGCCATCGATGCCGTCGAACTTGTACGCGCCGACTCCGCCGTCGACGTAGTCGCCGAGGATCTTCGACCCCTTCTTCAAGTCGACGAGTTGCCCGGCCGAAGCGAGCGAGTATGCGTACTCCGGCGGAAGGTTGACGACGTCCGGGAGTTCACCGGACCCGGCCTGCTGCAGGATCTTGTCCTCGTAGCCATCAGCGGGCTGGTCGATCCACTTGACCGTGACTCCCGGGTGCTCCTTCTCGAACGCCTTGACGACGCCCTCGAAGTAGGGGGTGAATTTGTCGTTCTTCAGCGACCAGGTCTGGAACGAGATGTTCCCGCTGATCTTTCCATCGCCAGCGGAAGCACCGGAAGTGCTGGATGATGAGGTGCCGCCGGTGCAGGCGGTGAGGGCGAGTGCTGTGGCCACCGCGATGCCTGCGGCGACAGTCGTGCGGATCTTCATGGACGTTCTCCTTCGAGGGGTCCAGGCTGCTGCGCCTTGGAATGTGTCGCGGTCACAACCTGCTACTAAAGCGATATAGTGGCCACAGCTTGCCACACAGAGCGTTGAATAGTCCAGTGCCGGAGAACACCGGCCGGACATTTATTCCGAGGAAAGGACCGCGATGCCCCGCCCCGTCGCCCCGCTGCGCTTCGGCGCCAACTACACCCCGTCATCAGAGTGGATGCACGCGTGGATGTCGCTGGATCTCGGCGAGGTGCGCCGGGATTTCGCCTCGCTGGCAGAGATCGGCCTCGACCATGTGCGGATCTTCCCGCTGTGGACGCTGCTCCAGCCCAACCGCACCCTGATCCGCGAGAAGGCCGTGGACGATGTCCGCGCCGTGGTTGACGTGGCGGCGGAATTCGGACTGGATGTCAGCGTCGACGTCATCCAGGGGCACCTGTCGAGCTTCGACTTCATCCCGTCCTGGCTGTTCACCTGGCACGACAAGAACATGTTCACGCACCCCGATGCCCTGAGCGGGCAGGCCGAGTTGGTCACCCGTCTCGGCGAGCGACTCCGCGACGCCGACAATTTTCTCGGGTTTACCCTCGGCAATGAGACCAATCAGTTCTCCGCACCGAGCCACCCGTCCCCCTGGCCGGTCACCGAGGCCGAGGCTGCGAACTGGATCACGACGCTCCTGGATGCCGCGCACACTTCCGCCCCTGCGCAGCAGCATGTGCACAGCGAGTACGATGCCGCGTGGTACATGGACGGACATGGCTTCACGCCCGCCCTCGCCTCCCGCCTCGGCGATATGACTACAGTGCACTCGTGGATCTTCAACGGCACGGCGCAGCAGTATGGCGGCCGTTCCGTGGCATCCGACCGCCACGCCGAGTACATGATCGAACTCGCCCGCGGGTTCGCCACCGATCCCACTCGTGCGATCTGGCTGCAAGAGGTCGGCGCCCCCTCGAACTGCCTGACTCCTGCGCAGGCCCCGGGCTTCCTGGAGGCGACGCTGCGCTCCGTCGCGCGTACCGAGAACCTTTGGGGCGTCACCTGGTGGTGCTCGCACGACGTAAGCCGCAGCCTCGCGGACTTCCCCGAGCTGGAGTACACGCTCGGTCTCGTCGACCAAGACGGCGTGGCGAAGCCGATCGGACGCCGCTTCGCCGAGCTCATTCCGGAGCTTCGCGAGCGGCAGCCCACCCCTGCGCGGACCCTTGGCATCGTCGTCGAGGTCAACGAGAACGCGACGCCGATCAGCCGCGGCGCGATGAGTCCGGGCGGCGCGGTCTTCCAGGCCTGGGTGGACGCCTGCACAACAGGCGCTGACCCGGCCATCGTCACGTCGATCGACGCCGCGAAGCCCGACGTTCTTGCCGCGCGCGGCATCACCGAGCTCATCCGCCCCGCAGCCAGCCGGACCGCTTACGCCTCCCGGAACACGGTCGTCTGAGCAGCTACCCCACCTCCGTCGCGGATACTTACCTCAACGCGGGACGGCGGTACTCTCGCGGACAGTGAGCTGCGGCATGGCGCCGATGCGGTCAGCCAGCACCTCCGGGGCATCGATCTGTTCGAGCAGGAATTTTGCCGCCTCCGCCCCGAGCCCGAAGGTATCGCGGGTGATGCAGGTGATCGAGGGGTGCACGAGCCCTGCGACGACCGAGTCGTCGAAGGAGGCGACGGAGAGATCCTTCGGCACGGGCACCCCCATCTCCTGCGCGACGCGAAGGCCGGCGATCGCCATCACGTCGTTGTCGAAGACCACGGCCGTTGGCCGCTCCAGCCGACTCAGGAGGCTGCGCATGGCCGTGGATGCCGCGGCTGGCGAGAAATCGGTGGCAATCACCTCTCCGCGCACCCCGCGTTCGCCGAGGCCGGCGAGCACCTCGGTGCGCAGGCGCGTGTGTTGGAACTCCGCAGGACCGGCGACGTATGCGATCGAGCGGTGACCGAGGGCACCGAGATAGTCGAAGAGAGAGTGCGCCACCTGACTGTCGTCGAGCCAAATCGTCGCCGGGTGCCCCTCGGGGGACGCATGGCTGCCGAGAACCACCGCGGGGAGGGCGAGATCGCGCAGGACGGGGAGGCGCGGGTCGTCGTCACGAGGATCGATGACAATGACGCCATCGACTTGCTTGGCGCTGTGCCAGCGGCGGTAGGTCGCCACTTCCTCTTCGACCGAGGAGACGAGCACCATCTGCATCGCGATGCGTTTCCCCGCAAGGGCCGACTGGACGCCGGCGATGAGGTCCGTGAAGAACGCCTCGGCACCGAGGGTCCCTGCCGAGCGGTTGACGGCAAAGCCGATGACCCCGGCGTGCGAGCCGACGAGCGCCCGGGCCGCCGAGTTCGGAAGCCATTGGCTCTCCTCGGCGATGTCGAGGATCCGCTGTCGCGTCTGCGCACTGACGCCCGGCCGTCCGTTCAGCGCGAAGGACACCGCCCCCGGCGACACCCCGGCCAGCCGGGCGATGTCCGTGATGGTCACACGCTTCGCTTTGTTCATGCTTCAACTGTAGCGATACAGGGTCATCCCAAAACTTTTTCTGTGCATGGCAGTCTCCACCTGCTACCGTTTTACTAAATCGCTATAGTTGCATCCCGCCCGGGCATCTTCACGCCGATTTTCGAAGGTGCCTCTTCAAAGAAGAGAGAGCAATGAGACGAATACCAGCATTCGGCGCAGGGTTACTACTCGCCGGACTCGCCGCCTTCGCCCCGCAGCCTGCGGTGGCCGCTGAGACCCCCAAGGCTTCCGTGGGGAACACCGCGCATTGCGAGGCCGAGCCACTCACGATGGCGTACTACCGGACGTGGCGCGACGTCACCGTGCCGCAGAGCGCCAACTCAGACTTGCCCGACCCGAACGTCACGCGCATGAGCGACCTCCCTCCGGAGATCGATGTGGCGATGGTCTTCGACGCCGGCGCCACGGCCGACACCGACTATTGGGCCACCCTGCGCGACACCTACGTCCCCGCATTGCATGCGCAGGGCACGAAGGTGGTCTACACCCTGTGGATCGAGCAGCTCGCCAACGCCGACATCCCGCTAACCGAGGACGCGTACCGCTCCTACGCGCAGAAACTCGTCGACACCTACGTCACCCCGTACGGCCTCGACGGGATCGACATCGACGTCGAGTCATATCCGCAGGGGGACAACCTCACCCGCGCGATCGGCGTGTTCAACGCCCTCGGCAAACTGATCGGACCGAAGTCCGGCACCGACAAGCTCTTCATCTTCGACACCAACCAGGACGGCAACACCCCGCTGTTCAAGGCCGTGCACCAGAACGTCTCTTTTGTGCTCCTGCAGGCCTACGGCCGCGGCACCTGGGGGCTGCAGTGGACCTGGAACACGTTCGCGGACAAGATCGCCTCGTGCCAGTTCCTGCCCGGCTTCTCCTTCCCCGAGGAGAAGGATCCGACGCGCTGGGGTGACGCCGAAGGCATCTACGATCCCGCCACGGCACCGCGGAGCACGGCATACCAGTACGCGACCTGGCAGCCCGAGGACGGTTCCCCGAAAGGCGGATTCTTCGCATACGCGGTGGACCGCGACGGAAAGGCCTGGGGCGATAACACCATCACGCCCACCGCGTTCTCTTGGATGAAGAACCTGTCCGCAGTGCAGGACAAGGCCGCGGGCGTCGTGCCCAAGGGCACCTGGTCGCTGGCGGTGGCGTCCACCCCAGCGCATGGGAGCAAGGTGGGTCCAGGTGACACGGTCGCGTGGACGGTGTCGGCGACCGCCGGGCCCGTCGACGTGCCGGGAGCGGTGGTGGCTGTGGACCTCACGGACCTCGTTGACGACGCGACCGTCGAAGGCCTCAAAGTGTCCACCGGTACGACCCAGGAATATGGCGGAGCCACTGTGTGGACGGCGGATCTGTCTGCGGGTAAGAGCGCGACCCTGACGGTTTCGGCGCGGATCAATGCTGCAGGCGCTGAATCCAAGGCCGTGTCGGCGGCTGCCGAGGCGCCTGTTCCAGGCCGGGTCTCGGTTGCGGTCGCCGGCTTCGCGCCGCGCGCCGAGCTGACGGCCTGCAACGGCTGCACGGGTATTTCCCTTACGGTGGCAGGTCCCGGGCCTACACCGACGGTCACCGCGACCCTGACCCCGACCCCGACCCCGACCCCGACGCCGACGGCGACCGAGACCGCCACACCGACGCCGACCGGGACCGGAACGCCGACGGCCACGCCCAGCGTGACGCCGGCCGGGGCCGGCATCATTTCAGGCCCGGGGCCAGGCTCTCCCCTCGCGTTCACGGGCGGGCTTGATCCGTTCCGCTGGCTGGGCGTCGGCGCATTGCTCGCCGCGCTCGGCGGGGCCATGGTTGTATGGCACCGCAGGGCTCGCCGCGCCTGACCAAGGGAATAGTCTTGACCTGCCCGCTGCGCTGCGCTGGCGTTCGTCTGGTTCACTACGCAGACAAGGCCAGCGCAGCTCCGCACGACACCTTGGCCTATTCCGCCTGGATCATTAACGATTCAGGCGAAGAGCTCACTGATGTCACCCTTGTCCTGCGGTCCTTCACCAACGCGGGCATGGAGGATCTGAAGTACGCGAGCGGTCCGTCCATCTTAACCTTCGGCCCGGTGCCGCCCGGAAGGGAAACTGAGTTGGTCTTCACGTATGTCGTCACTGAAAACGACCAACGCCACGCAGGGGAGCTCATCAGCGCCATGGCCGTTCAGGCGGTGACAGCCTCCGGGGCGAGGCTTTGGGATGAGCACGACGCGATTACGCCCATTTCCTTGCCCGCATAACCCGCCCAGTGCCCGGGGGAGTCACTCGCATTCATCGCGGGGCAGGCGCCTACTTTTGCGCTTTCCTTTTCTGCCATTGCCAAGCGTGCCAGAACAGCAGCGTCGCCAGGATCAGAGCGGCGGCCTGGAGAAGCTGTGGGGTCATGTTGATGAACGGATTCACCGCTGCCCTGAGCCTCATCCATTGTCTGTTCCGCCGGTTAGGCGTGCCGCGGCCCCTCCAGCGAGGCTCGACAGGCGCACTTTTGAGGCACTCTACCGCGTGCGCCGGGAACACACGAGGGGCAACGGGCTAGTCTGGGCGCATGACAACTCGTGCCAACGAACTCACCGCCTTGGTCACCGGGGCTACTGCCGGACTCGGTGCTCAATTCGCCCGCCAGCTGGCCGAATCCGGCCACCACCTCGTCCTCGTGGCCCGCGATGAAAGCCGGCTGCGGGCAAGCGCGGAGGTGCTTGAACGGGACTTCAGTATCTCGGTGGAGGTCCTGCCCGCAGACTTGACCTCCGACGTCGGGGTTGCAGCCGTTGCTGCCAGGCTGCGGGACGCTTCGCGGCCCGTGGACGTGCTGGTCAACAATGCCGGGATCGGTTTGCTGAACTCTTTCGAGAAGAACGATGTGGAAGACGAAAAGCGGCATTTGCGGCTGCATGTCCAGACGCCGATGGAGCTGTGCCACGCGGCGTTGGAGGTCATGTTGGCGCGAAAGTCGGGCCGGATCATCAACGTCGCCAGCGTTGCGGCGTTCGCGAACCGGGGTAGCTATTCGGCAGCCAAGGCTTGGCAGGTCAGCTTCAGCCGTTGGGCGAACACTGCGTACGCGGATAGCGGTGTGAAGGTTACCGCGGTGTGCCCGGGCTTCACCCACACGGAATTCCACGATCGGATGGGCATGGACAAGTCGGTGGCTCCGCGCTTTTTGTGGCTGAAGGCTGAGCGCGTTGTCCGGGAAGGCTTGGAAGACAACGCCAAGGGCAAAGGGGTATCCATCCCGACGAAGCGCTACAAAGCGATCACCGCAGTCATGCGCTTCCTGCCGGCGAAGCTTACGTCGGGTCCGCCTCGCCTCGCCGCGAAGCAAGCCGGGCCCGCGAAGTAAACCGGGGCGCCTGGACCAGCACCGCCACCGCAATCCCGATCACGGCCCCCACAAACGTCTCCACCCCGCGCTCCAGGACGAGCACGCCAGGATCCGCGGGCGCCGCCAACTGGGTCATGAGCAAGATGACCGGGGTGAAGAACACCATGGCCCAGCCGTAGTGCCGAGCCATGAACAACTCTGTGGGGAACTGGAAGCCGATCACCAGCAGGGCCAGGATGATGGTGGTTTGCCCGGGGAAATACTGCAGCGGAGACAGTGGTCCCGGAAAGAGTACGACGGCGACAATCGCCAATCCGAGGAACGTCCCCACGATGCGGTGGATGCCGCGGTGCAGGCGGCTGGGCATATCGGCTCCGGCCAGCGGAACGGCCGCCGCAGCCATGGCCCAGTGAGGGTGTCCGCTGCCCGTGAGCACTCCGCAAGCACCGGCGGCGCCTACGGCGAGCACATACCGGGCCGCGTGGAGTCCGGCTGCCCGGCGCAGCTGCGCCGAGGACGCCGGAATGTCCCGCACGGCGCCGCTCTCCCACACCCGGTACCGAAGCCACCCGACAAAACCCACCACTATCGAGAACGCTGCCGATGCCGCGCAGATCAGGACCGCAGCAAGGAACGGGATGTGCGCGGGAACGGAAGCACATGCGCCCAGGGCCAGGATTCCGAAGAACGGGCCATTGGGCTTGAGCCGTACCTTGTCCGAGAACAGCGAACCCACACCCGCCAGAAGCGCCTCGACCGCCACCAATCCCCATGAATGGATATGTGAGACAGACAAGAACGTGCCCACCGAGACGCCGGCCAGGAGTACCGCGGCGGCCTGGGCCTGGTGCTTGAGCCGCAATTGATGCGACTCGGCACGGCCGTACATGCCGGTCAGGGCGCCGAACACGGCGTAGATGATGAGGTCTGCACGGCCAACGGCGAGAAGCGCAAGTGCCGGGACGGCGACGCTCAGTGCGACGCGGACGGCAGCAAGGTGATCGTTGCTTGCCGGCGGGATCCTATGAAGGGCGCGGGCATGGGCCATGATTGATCGCAACGGGACACCACCAATCAATTCAGCCGATCATTGGGAAGTTATCAGCACCCCAAGATCCGCGCCATTAGCTGGGTCACAACGTTTCTTTGTGCGTCGCGCGCACCGTCGGTCGTCAGTGATCGCACCGGGGTTAACGGCATCCCGCGGAATCCCATTTGTAGTCGATCCAAGCGGTGAACCCTTCGCAGCGCTCGAACATCGTGCGGGGCTCGGCGCCGTGTCCCTCGAGCCAGAGGATGGCTCCGTCCGGGGTGACGCCGTCGACGCGACCGGTGCGGACTGCCCTGTCATCCAACCGGATCTGGATCACTTCGCCGAGCAGCGCCACCCAGTCGTGCTGGAGGTGCATCCTCCTGGCGTCCGTCTTCACCGTGGCCGGCGTGGGCGAAAGGCGCGTCAGGCCGGGAAGCATTGCAACGCCGTCGAGCGGGCGGATTCCAGCGCTTCGCGAACGGGACGTGCGCGGTGTTCTTCGGAGAGGATTTCCACGCCCCACGGCCCGTTGAAACCGATGGCCTGGAGCGTCCTGATGAAGCCGGTGACGTCCTGATCGCCTTCTCCGCAAAGACGACGATTGTCCCGTGTGTCCTCAAAGAGCGTTCCCTTGATTTCCGCGTCCGCGTCGTTGAGTTCGACGCCGAAAATCTGCTCGGGGGTGAGGCTGCGGGACAGCTCATCCAAGCTCGTTCCAGCCCTGAAGACATGCCAGTAGTCAACCACGAGGCCGCATTCCGCCATATCAACGGTCCGCATGAGCTCGGCCGCCGCCGGCATCGAGCCGACCATCGAAAAAGGCATGGGCTCGAGGGCAATGCGCGTCCCTCTTTGTGAGGCTTCCTTTGTCAGGCGCCGCAAAGGCTCCACCAGGAAACCGAGATCATCCAAGGGCTCACCGAACGCCGTTCCTACCTTGATGAATCGCGCCCCGAGTGTTTCGGCGGCCTCGAGGAGCAGTTCGAGCTGCGGCTTCCACTCCTGGGAGCGGGACTCGTCCCACCAGTTACTGAGCAATTCGACTTCGACGTGGCGGAAGCCTGCCTGTTCGACGAGTTTCCGGAGTCCGGGGAAGCCGATGGTGTCCCTCGCGGCCACGAGGTCGTCGTGCGCCAGCCCGAATCCGGCCCATCCGGTAGAAGCGATGGCTTCCAAGCGCTCGCCGAGGGGGACGGGGCTCGTCTCAGGGTTGCTCAAAGGCGCGATATTTCCCGCGCTGGTCCAGCAGGATGCGACCAGTTCGGGGGTGCTTCTTGAGTACGTCATCGTTCTCCTTGCGGGGTGGAGCGCAGTTGGTGGTTGGGCGTGTGCACGCCCGGCGACTATCTAATTGGAACGCTCCATTGACATTTGGTCAAGCCTTGATTTAGCGTTGGAGCGTTCCACAAAGCGATCCAGATCACATGGCGAGTTGGAACGCATCGCGAAAGTGGATTACATCCGTTCATACCTAGATGGTTCCGGCGTCCCCCTGCTTCCGAAGGCAAAGAAAACGCGGGCGACGGTCGAAGTACGCGACATCAAAGGAGATTTCACGTGGCAAAGTTCAATTGGCGGCGGAGCGCAGTGGCGCTGGCCGTAGTACCGCTTCTGGCATTGGCGGCATGCTCCAGCGGAGGCGGGAAGCCTGCCGACAGCGCCAACGCCGCCGGAGGCGGGCAAGCCGCCAGCACTCCCCGGATCAAGGTAGCGCTCATCACCCACGCCGAGGCCGGGGACACGTTCTGGGACATCGTCCGTAAGGGCGCGGAGGCGGCGGCCGCGAAGGACAATGTCGAGGTTCTTTATACGAGCGACGCCGACGCGGGGCGCCAGTCCCAGCTGGTGCAGCAGGCCATCGACCAGAAGGTTGACGGCATCGCCGTCACCATCGCCAACCCGGGCGCCATGAAGGACGTGCTGAAGAAGGCCACCGACGCCGGCATCCCGGTGGTGAGCTTCAACGCCGGCGGTGACGTCTCCGCGCAGATGGGGGCGTTCACCCACTTCGGTTCCAATGAGACCCTGGCTGGCGAAGCGGTCGGCGCCAAGCTGGCTTCGCAGGGCTACAAGCACCCCATCTGCGTGATCATGTCACAGGGACAGGTGCAACTCGAACAGCGGTGCGCAGGCGTCAAGACGAAGGTGCCCGGGACCGAGATCCTATATGTCAACGGGGCCGATATGACGGCAGTGCAGTCCACTGCGACGGCGAAACTGCAGGCCAGCAAGGATGCTGACGTGATCATCGGGTTGGGCGCTCCCTTCACCTTGACCATTCTCAAAGCCGTGGCAGATGCCAACAGCCCGATCAAGGTGGCCAGCTTCGACCTGAACCCCGCGCTGGCGCAGGCGATCAACGATGGCAAGGTCCTGTTCACGGTGGACCAGCAGCCGTGGCTCCAAGGCTACTTGTCCATTGACTCGATCTGGCAGAACAAGCTTGGTGGTTTCAAGGTCGGTGGCGGGCAGCCGGTCCTCACGGGCCCGACGATCGTGGACAAGTCCAACATTTCCGACGTTCTGAAGTTCGTTCAGCAGGGCATCCGCTAATCCGATGACCGCTCGGCTCGCGCGGCCCGATTTCCTTGCCGCGCGAGCTGATCGAGAAGAAAGGTATTTCATGGCTTTAGTTACTGCCCCGGCACCCAAAACTGCCGCGGATGAGCGGGTCGCGAAGCGGAGCCCGTTGAGCAAGTTGATGGCCCGTCCTGAAGTCGGCGCCCTGGTGGGGGCCGTTGTTCTCTTCATTTTCTTCGCTTCGGTGTCCGGGACGTTCACCCAGCCGAATGCTTTGGCAACGATCCTGTATGGGTCTTCCACGATCGGGATCATGGCGGTGGGGGTGTCGCTGTTGATGATCGGCGGCGAGTTCGACCTCTCCACCGGCGTGGCCGTGATTTCCTCGGCGCTCACTGCTTCACTGTTCAGCTGGTATTTCTCGATGAACGCCTGGGTCGGAGTGGTGATTGCACTGCTGGTTTCCCTGACGATCGGCTTCATCAACGGCTGGATCCTCGTCAAGACGAAGCTGCCGTCCTTCATCGTGACGCTCGCTACGTTCCTGATGCTCACGGGCCTGAACCTGGCCCTGACCCGGCTGATCGGCGGGTCCGTGTCCTCCCCGTCGATTTCGAAGCTGGACGGGTTTGATTCCGCGCACGCGGTGTTCGCGTCCTCGATCAGCATCGGCGGGGTCGAGGTGAAGATCACGGTGTTCTTCTG
>NZ_BAABKK010000028.1:0-28284 GCF_039543785.1 Arthrobacter gyeryongensis | reverse complement strand
ATGGCTTCGATGGCCTCGGGCATTCCATGGCCGCGGATCTTCTCCGAGCCGAACCGCGCCATGAGGCCGATCACGAGTCCGCCGGCGACGGGCAAGGTGAGCACTTGCCACCAGGGATGTCCGCTGCCCACGGCCACGAGGCTTGTCGAGAGGCGGCCGAAGAAGAGGAGGTTTGTTGCGAGGCCGATGAGGCCCAAGAGCGCCCAGGCCGCGAGTGCCCCGAGGGCCCCGACCGGGATCGCGAGGGCCGCCACCAGGAGCATCCGCCGGTCGACGGCGAAATCGCCCAACTGATGGCCACGGTGCGTGCTCACGCGACCACCGCCCGGCTCAGCGACGCCGCCGAGAGGTGCCCATGGAGAGCGGTGAGACCGGCGGCGAGCTGGTCCCGCAGCTCCGGGTCGAGGTGCGCGAGAGCGTCCCGGAACTCGTCGTCGCGCCGGCGGAGGACGGCTTCAACGGCACCGCGGCCGACATCCGTCAGGGAAAGCAGGACGAGGCTGCGGTTTCCGGCAGAAGCGGAGCGCCGCACGTACCCTCCCGCGCACAGCCGGTCGGCCAACCGGGTCACCGAAGATCCGGAGACTTCAAGGACGTGCGCGAGGGCGCCGCTGGGCAGCGTCCCGTGGTCGTGCAGGGCGAACAGCATGCGCATCTGCGGCAGGGAAAGGTCCGTGACCTCGTCCACGCTGCGCATGGCGACGGCGAGCAAGTCGCGCGTGGCCCGCTGGAGGGCATCGATGTGGCGGTCGAGAGGATTTGGCATACGACAACTATTGCATATTGCAAGAGCCTGCTGTGGCCGCGCAGTCAGCTTCCGAAAGTGACAACGTGAACAGGCTTCCTGGATTCCGGGGTGGACGCGCGAAGTAGCCCGCCGGGAATCCCCCTGCGATTGAAGAGCCGGTTGGTGTTCGGGGCACGTTTCCCCGGCCTGCCTGCCCCGCGGCCCGGGCGTGTTGTCCTGGCTGAATATTCCTGATCACGGGTTTCCGGTAAGCCTGAACCCGGGGTCCCGGTCCGTAAGGGAGTCCCGTTTCTTGTACTGCGTTGTGCTGGCGGCGTACCTGGTCGGACGATACGGGGGCGAAGAGTCATCTTTGCTCTCGCCGGGAGCGGGCCTCAAAAGCCTCGACGACATCCATATCCCGACGGTGAGAAACGGAGTCACCTCAACTCAGTTCGACGCCCGTCGACCTCACCCGCGATGATTGCCGCGGCCGACGCAGCAAGTCATTCGGAAGGAACCGGGCGGTAAGGGCTTCACACCTTGCACGACTGGGCGAAATTGCAGGCTTGGGCGCAGCCTACATTGTGACTTACGCCACAATATGGTGTGATTCGAACCACATCATCTTTGAACTTTGACTTGCATACTCAGGTGTAGTCTGGTATAAGTCACCAGCGATGGTGCTGGTGCTGACCAAGGAGTCGTACCATGAGTATCGAATCTAGTTCTGCCGCGGGAACCGTCCCGGCCGATCGTGGTCGCAGGACCGATAATCCGCTACCAGCCCAAGGCCCTGCGGTTTCTCCCCAGGCGAGCCCCACTCCCCCATTTGCCGATCCGGCGGCCTTGGGTTTGGGGGCTTTCGCCATGACGACGTTCGTCCTGAGTGCCATTAATGCCGGCTTGATCGTCAAGGCCGATGAGCCCGTCGTCCTTGGACTTGCACTGTTCTACGGAGGCCTCGCACAATTCGGGGCAGGGATCTGGGAGTTTGCCAACCGCAACGTCTTCGGCGCAACCGCCTTCTGCTCGTATGGAGCGTTTTGGCTCTCGTTCTGGTTCTTGAGCCAGTTCAATGCAGCCAGCCTTCCCGCCGCTGATGCCGGCAAGGCAGTGGGCCTCTACCTGCTGGCCTGGGCTATTTTTACCGCCTATATGACTATTGCCTCGTGGCGCGTCAGCCTGGGCGTCTTTGCTGTCTTCGCCTTCTTGACCCTGACCTTCATCGCGTTGTTTATCGGCGCCTTCGCGGGGGCAAGCGGAATGACGATGCTGGGCGGCTGGCTGGGCCTCGTGACGGCACTCATTGCCTGGTACTGCTCCCTCGCCGTGGTTGCGAACTCCACTTTCAAGCGGACTGTACTCCCGGTGGGACGACGGTGACCAGAGATGGCCGACTACCCAACAGAATCGGATGAGACCCTCGCAAACCTGCTGCACGAACAACGCCGCTTCGCTCCGGAAGCCGGTTTTACCGCCAAAGCCAACGCCACGGCGTCGGACTATGCCGAGTCCGACGCCGACAGGCTGGCGTTCTGGGCGCGGCAGGCGGAGCGGCTGGACTGGTCGCAAAAATGGTCAGAGGTCCTGGACTGGTCCAACCCGCCATTCGCCAAATGGTTCATCGGGGGCAAGCTCAATGTCGCCTACAACTGCCTCGACCGGCACGTAGCCGCCGGCCGAGGAGGCAAAGTCGCCTACTACTTCGAAGGGGAAGGCGGAGATACCCGCACCATCACCTACGCCCAGCTCACGAACATGGTCTGCCAGGCGGCGAACACGCTGACCGGTTTGGGCGTCACCGCCGGAGACCGGGTGGCCATCTACATGCCGATGATCCCGGAAACCATCGTTGCGATGCTGGCTTGCGCCCGGATCGGGGCTCCGCACACTGTCGTCTTCGGCGGGTTCTCTTCGGACGCCCTCCGGACGCGGATCCACGATTGCGACGCACGGATCGTCATAACCTCCGACGGCGCCTACCGCCGCGGCAAAGCCATTGGACTGAAGCCCGCCGTCGACGAGGCCTTGCTGGACTGCCCGGACGTCCGCAACGTCCTGGTAGTCCGTCGCACAGGCCAGGAGATCGACTGGACGCCGGGGCGCGATATCTGGTGGCACGAGTCGGTCGAACTGGCTTCCACCGATCACGAGGCCGAAGCGTTCGATGCGGAGCATCCGCTGTATGTGATGTACACCTCGGGGACCACCGGCAAGCCCAAGGGCATCCTGCACACCACCGGCGGCTACTTGACGGCATGCGCCTACACGCACTGGGCGGTGTTCGACCTGAAGGCTGCGTCGGACATCTTCTGGACAGCCGCAGACATCGGCTGGGTCACCGGGCACAGCTACATCGTGTACGGTCCCTTGGCCAATGGCGCCACGTCCGTACTCTACGAAGGCACCCCGGACACCCCGCACCAGGGCCGCTGGTGGGAAATCATCGACAAATACAAAGTATCGATTCTCTACTGCGCCCCGACTGCCATCCGCACGTTCATGAAGTGGGGCGCCCAGATACCGGCGAAATACAACCTCGAGAGCCTGCGTGTGATCGGCACGGTGGGCGAGCCGATCAACCCCGCTGCCTACGTCTGGTACCGGGAGAACATCGGACACAACCTGACGCCCGTCGTGGACACCTGGTGGCAAACCGAGACCGGAGCCATCATGATCAGCCCCCTCCCGGGAGTTACGGCCGGCAAACCGGGCGCCGCGATGAAGGCTTTGCCCGGAATCGTGGCCGACGTCGTCGATGACGCGGGCGCACCTGTTGCCAATGGTTCGGGCGGTTATCTGGTGCTGAAGGCGCCCTGGCCCTCCATGCTGCGCACCATCTGGGGCGACGACGACCGGTACGTGGAGACCTACTGGTCACGATTCCCAGGTCTCTACTTCACAGGAGACGGCTCGAAAAAGGACGAGGACGGAGATATCTGGCTTCTAGGCCGGGTCGACGATGTGATGAACGTGGCAGGACACCGGCTCTCGACGACGGAAATCGAATCGGCCCTCGTTTCCCACGCGAAAGTCGCCGAGGCGGCCGTCGTCGGCGCCGTCGACGAAACCACCGGACAGGCGATCGTCGCCTTCGTCATCCTCCGCAGCGAAGCGGGCGACGGCGGCCCGGAAGTGGTGCAGGAGCTGCGTGAACACGTGGCCAAGGAAATCGGCAAAATCGCCCGGCCCCGGCAGATCATGGTGGTGGCCGAGCTGCCTAAAACACGGTCCGGCAAGATCATGCGACGGCTGCTCAAAGACGTCGCTCAGGACAGGCCGATCGGGGATGTCACCACGTTGGCGGACTCGTCGGTCATGGACCAGATCAAGGCAGGAATGCTGGGCGGCGCAGGAGGGCTGCACTAGCGGGTGCACCCGGACGAAACAAACATCCGGGTGACACAAAGGAGCCCTCCGGCCGGCGTTTCCACGGCTGGTAACGGGCCATCAAAGCATTTGACAGATTGAGTCACCCGGTCGAAGAAAACCCGGCCGCCCTTGTTTGGCGGGCAACAACGCTACGGCTTGGACCAGGGAAATCTTCAGCGAACTTTTCAGCGGGTGGGCCTCCCTCCTGTACGCTGTGGGCGCAGAGAGACGAACGATACAAAAAGGGGGATGTTATGACTCGACCCGCGTACGTAACCCAGTGCTACGGCTTTCAGGAGTTCGCATACCTCGTCAGATGTGCCGATCACACGAAAGACCGGGTTTTCCCCGGGCTCAAGGACGCGTTGGTTTTTGCGCAGAAGTACAACAACAAGCACCATCATGGCGCAGTTCCTTACTTCCGCGATTGGGGCAGCAGGTAAGTCGAATTCCTCGCCCAGGTGCCTCTCAAGGACCGCCGAGGGCAGACCGGTTGCTTGTGACTGCCAGGACTTATTTGCGATAACGGAAGGCCACGGGGGGCGCTTCCAGCGGTCGTCCATGAATTTTCACTCTGTTTGGCGGTTGATCGCAGCACGCCGACGGCGATCGCGCTGGCAGCCGCGAGGCCAACGAAGCGGCACCCGAACACTGGCCACGGCAGCCGGGCGACGTCGCGAATGTGACGAGCGCAGGAGCGGGATCGCCGTCGTCGACCGTCCAGCGGCTCGTGACGCACCACGCACGGCTGGGCAATTCGGGTTATCCGCAGCTGGAATTTGGGCGCCGCTGAGGGAACCCCCGCTGAGCACGGCGTCGAACCTCAAGGGCGCCAGCGGCGTCAAGGCGTGGTGGAGAATCCATGCCAGGACCCGGGATTCTCTCCCGCCGCTGGTCCCGTCTATCAGCCGGACACCGAATTCCGGCCTGCGCGCAAGACCAAATTTCCCGTCATGAGTGAGGAAGGACCAACCATGGTTGCTGGGTTCCTCGCCGTAGTCGCCTTGTTGGACGCCCGGGGCCGACAGCTCCGGGGCGTTATCCGGCGTCTCGTTCCCAGGTCAGGCCGAACGGCACGTCCTCGCTGAGGCCCACCGTGTATTTTCCTGCCCCGTGTCGGGTGATTAGGATGCCGCAGCGGCGTTCGGCGAGGGCCGCCTGCCGGACCTCTTCAACGGCTGGGGCGAGTTCGGTCTCCATAGCTGCCGCGTTTGAGACCATGACTTCCAGAGTGGGCTTGAGCTGGGTCATGATCGGCGCGTCCTGTTCCGGTTGTGTTGAGTGTGTGCCCGAGGGCAACGGCTCCGGGACCCTCGGGGTGCAGGGGTTGTTCGTCCAGTCCCTGGCGGCGATGAGCGGGGTCGGTGAATCGCCCGTCTGGAGCGGCGGCCACCAAGGATACTTCGGCGACAGCGATGCCAAGGACGTCGTCGAAGATATCCGCGGCCCCCTCTGCGGCTTCCGCCGTGCAGGCGCGCGGAGCCTCCGCATAAGCTTCCGGATACACCCGCATGGGTTCGGGAAGAACCGTGGCTCCCATTGGCCGGACCGGGAAAGTCAACGGGCTGCTGTCCTGCGGCGCAGCCAATGTGATCAAAGGATTCATGACAGCTCTGGCCTCATCTGTTCGACGATGACACCCCCTGAAAATAGTGTCCATCCTCCTGGCCGGGCGCGGAAGAGAAGGCGCCTCGAGCCTTTGCCGGACTTCACCTTGAACCTGTGGCAGGAACTCGATTCGGCGCCCGAGGCCGTGGGGACAACTGCCAGTCAAGCTGTCATCGGGGCAGTCTGAACCGCTCTGCCAGGTGTGTAGGTGGTGCCGGGCGGAGCATGGCCCAGAGGACGTTGGGTCGGCGTCGTGCCAGGGCAAGCATCGCCTGGATGCGTGTTTTGCCTGCAAGCCGTCTGCGGTCGTAGTAGGTCCCTGCCGCGACGCAGGATTTCAGCGCGGAGAGCGCGGAGAGCGAGGAGAGGTAGAAGACCCGCGGGAGCCGGCGGTCGCAGCGTCGGGGGGCGGTGGTGGTTGCCGGTGATTCTTCCCGGGTCTTTGGGCGCCGGGGCGAGTCCGGCGACACCAGCGAATCTGCCCGGGTTTGGAAGACGGAGGTGTGACTTCGTGTCGTCACCGACAGTTTGAGGAAGGACCAAGGACCACTTGGCTTTAAGTTCCAGTATCTGTTAGTCGGTTGCGTGGCTTTGTGCCGCCGGTACCCGCATTCCGGCGGGCACTTCTTTGGTCCTCCCCGGCGGGGTGTTGCGGAGGGACATCTGGCGGGGTCCAAAGTGCCGCCCCCCTTTTGTGCGGTGGGGTGATCGTCAGGGTGGAGGCGGCTGGGCGAGTCGATGGGCTGTTTCGAGCATGGCGGCGTGGACGAAGGCCTGAGGGAAGTTCCCGCGAAGCTGGCGTTGTTCGATGTCGTATTCTTCGGTGAAGAGTCCGGGGGAGCCGCAGGCGGACCGGTTGCGTTCAAAGAGCCGGATTGCTTCTGTGATGTTGCCTTGCTGGTGTTCCGTCAGGGCCAGGTTGAATCCGCAGAGGAGGAAGGCGCCTTCGGACTCTGCCAGGGGACCGGGCCCGTGCCTGAACCGGTAGACGTATCCATCGTCGAGGAGTTCCTTTCTGACCGCCTCTGCGGTGGCGAGGGAGCGGGGGTCGCGGGCTGGCAAGGCTCCGCGGATGGCCGGAAGAAGAAGTGCCGCGTCGATCCTGTCGTCGGCGGCTGATCGTTGCCACCTACCGCTGGGATGCGTGCACGTGGCCGCGGTGTGGGTCAGGATCAGCCCGGCCAGTTGGTCCAAGGCCGACGCTTGGTCGGCGGGGGCATAGCGGGAGATGGCCTTGAGGCCGGCGACGCAGCTCAGGCGGGAATGGGTCCATCGTTCGTCCCCGAGTTCCCAGATGCCGGCATCGGGGACGTCCCATTTTGCTTCGATGGCCGCCACGGCCTGCTCGACCGCGTGCCAGTGTTCCTTGTCGAGATGGTCGTGGCGGGCGGCCGTGGCGAAGAGCAGCAGGGCTTCGCCGAAGGCGTCAAGTTGAAACTGTTGGTTGACCCAGTTGCCTACTGTGTCGGTGCCTCCCGGGTAGCCGGGAAGTTCGAGTGTGTGCTCGTCCGGTACCTTGCTGCCGGTGACGGTGTATGCGGGCCTGAGGTTGATCCCGTCGGTCAGCAAACGCTCGCTGACGAAATGGACGGCGCTGTCGAGCAGGTCGGTGGCCGCCCACGCTCCGGCTGCCTGTCCGGCAAAGCATTGGTCCCGGATCCAGGCGTAGCGGTAGTCGTAGTTGCGTTTTGCCTCGGCACGCTCCGGCAGGCCCAGGGTGGCGGCCGCGACCATGGCCCCTGTCGAGCTCGTCATCCCGCGTAGGACCGCGTATGCCCGGCGAGCGTCGGCAGACGCGACAGTGTCGTCCATGGCAGGAACCGATGAGGCCCAGGCTTGCGTGGTGGCAGTCCAGAGATCCGCCGGGGCAGGCGGCCGTGACGGTAGTTGTTTGCTGGAGAGTTCCAGTACGAGGTGGTGTTCCCCTCCAGGCCAAAGCTGAATGTCCTGCCGCAGCATGCCGTCGATCAGGTTTGCTTGGCCCATCCCGCTGATCCGGAGCCTTAATCCGCCGCCGTCACCTGACCACACGCCGTCGTCGGATCTGGAGAAATCCACCCCGTGCCGGCCGAAGCCGGGCCGGGGTTGAAGGAGGATCCGGACCGGAGCGGTCCCGGAGATGAGCCGGATGTGACGCATGAGCACAGCCGTGGCGGGGTCACCGGGCATGGCGAGGGCTTCGCGGCATTCGACGATCCCGTCCGTCGTGACCCAGCGGCTGTTCCAGATCAGCGTGCCGTCCTCGTAGTGTCCTCCCCAGACATAGCGCGGGTTCAGAGGAGTTACGGCAAACACGCCGGAACCGCCTACCAAGGAAGAGAACACTGCTGGGCTGTCCCATTGCGGGGCACACATCCAGACCACGTCTCCGCGCGGCCCGATCACTGCGCCCCGTTCACCGTCGCCTATGAGGGAGTATTCGCGGAGAACCTGGGCAGGAAAAAGGAGATCGTTGCTGTCGGATTCTTTGCCGGATTCCACCTGACTATGCCTGGATCCGGTACTTATCGGCGTCCCGCGCACGGAAAGTGAGTCCGTTGCCCGGGCGGTCCTCGGCGGGTCGGACGCTGCCGCCGTCGGGGTCGCCTGTACCGTCAAAGAACATTTCCTCGATCCGGACGTGGTCGTGGAACCACTCCAGATGACGAAAATTCAGCGTACCGGCGGCCGCCGGGACGGTCAGGTTGGGGGCGCAATGACCGGAGACCTCCAGCCCGTGGGCCGCGGCCACCGCAGCAGCCCGGAACCACTCCGTGAACCCGCCGCACCGGCTCACGTCCACCTGCAGGCAGTCCACGGCGCCGGCCTCGCACATGCGCCGGAAATAGAACAGGGTGGTGCCGTATTCGCCCGCTGCGACGTCGGCGTTGATGGATCGCCGGACCTGGCGGAGTCCTTCGAGATGATCGCTGGACACCGGCTCTTCGAACCAGACCACCTCCTGCTCGGCGCATGCTTCGAAAACCCGGACAGCCTGCTTGGCGGTGTAGCCGCCGTTGGCGTCGACGAAGAGCTCGACGCCGGAGCCGATCGTTTCCCGGGCCTGGCGGATCCGGGCGAGATCGCGGACTGTGTTCGTGCCGCGGTCTTCTCCGATCTTGATTTTCACCCGCGGGATCTGCTGGTGACCGGCCCATCCCTCCAGCTGGATGCGCAGTTGCTCCTCCGAATACGTGGTGAAACCACCGCTGCCGTAAACATCCACGGCCGCCCGGGCCGCGCCGAAGAGATGCTGCAAGGGAAGACCGAGGATCCGTGCCTTGAGGTCCCAGAGGGCGCAGTCGACGGCGGAGATGGCGTAGCCGGCCAGTCCGGGGCGTGAAGAGTTCCGGACGGTCCGGGCCATGGCTTCGGCCGCAGCCGGAACGTCGAAGCAGTTGAGCCCGACCACAGCCGGTTCCAGAATTTCCCTGATCAATGCCGCGCAGGCCGCGGGCGCGTAGGTCCAGCCGATTCCGGTCCACTCTCCCGCCGTGGCCTGCACGAGGACCATGGTGGTGGCGTCCCAGGCGTAGGTGCCGTCGGCCTCGGGCGTGGTGGTCGGGACGGTGTAGGCCGATACGTCAAGGGACTTCAGCTGAAGCGTCGAATCGGTCACGGCCATCAATCGTTCCTTTGCGGCAGGAACTCCTGGGCCTTGGTTTTGATTCCTTCCTTGATGAAGCCCCAGGCGCTGTCGTCGCCTTTCATGACAGCCTTCGCGCTGTTGAGGGCCTGCTCGAAAGTTGCGTGGGGCGGGATCGGAGGGATGTCGGGGTCGGTGCGCACATCCAGGACGGTGGGCCGGTCCGCGGCGAGGGCCTTCTCCCAGGCGCCTCCGAGCTCGTCGGGGGAGTCGACGTTGATGCCCTGCAGCCCGAGGCTGGATGCGAAAGACGCGTAGTCGACGTCGGGCAGGTCCTGCGATTCACGGAAGGACGGGACGCCTCCCATGGCCCGCATTTCCCATGTGACCTGGTTCAGGTCATCGTTGTGCAGGACCGCCACGATGAGCCGGGGATCAGCCCACTCGCTCCAGTAGCGGTGGATGGTTATGAGCTCGGCCATGCCGTTCATTTGCATGGCACCGTCCCCGGCGAAGGCGATTACGGGACGTTCCGGATGGGCGAATTTCGCTCCGATGGCATACGGGACCCCGGGCCCCATGGTGGCGAGGTTGCCGGAGAGGGAGCCGCGGATTTGCCCGTGGAACTTCAGTTGCCGGGCATACCAGTTGGCTGAGGAGCCGGAGTCCGCCGTGATGATTGCGTCCTCCGGCAGGCGGTCGGAGAGTTCCGAGAACAGCCGCATGGGATTGATCGGATTGGCTTCCACCATGGCCTCGGCGTGCATGGTTTCCCACCAACGGGTGATCTTGGATTCAAGATCAGCGCGCCAGGACCGGTCCGCTTTGCGTTCCAGATGCGGAATGAGCGCCCGCAGGGCGGCCGCGGAATCGGCAACGATGTTGAATTCGTAGGGGTACCGCAGGCCGATCATGCCCGGATCGATGTCGATCTGGACGCCGCGGGCCTGCCCGTCTTCGGGCATGAACTGGGTGTAGGGGAAACTGGACCCGATGGTCAGCAACGTGTCGCAGTCGCGCATCATTTCGTAGCTCGGACGGGTGCCGAGCAAGCCGATCGATCCAGTGACGTACGGCAGGTCGTCCGGCAGGGAGTCCTTGCCGAGAAGCGCCTTGGCGACCCCTGCGCCCAGCAGTTCGGCGACTTCGCGTACCTCCGCCGCGGCCCCGCGTGCGCCCTGGCCGATCAGCATGGCCACCTTGCTACCCTGGTTGAGCAACTCGGCCGCACCCCGGATCGCTTCGTCATCGGGTTGGATATCCGGCCAACGGATGCCGAGGCTGGACGGAACCATTTTGAAGGCGTGGGTCGGCGGCGTGTATTCCAGTTCCTGGACGTCGGACGGAATGATGACCGCCGTCGGCGCACGTTTTGCCAAGGCTATGCGCAGCGCCCGGTCCAGGACGTTGGGGAGTTGCTCGGGGACGGTGACCATCTGGACGTAGTCGGAGGCCACGTCCTTGAAGAGGCTCAGCAGGTCCACTTCTTGCTGGTAGGAACCGCCCATGGCGCTGCGTGCTGTCTGGCCGACGATCGCCACCACCGGGACGTGGTCCAGCTTCGCGTCGTACAGTCCGTTGAGCAGGTGGATGGCGCCGGGGCCGGAGGTGGCCATGCAGACTCCGACCTTTCCGGAGAATTTGGCGTAGCCGACCGCTTCGAAGGCGCTCATCTCTTCATGCCGGGCCTGGATGAATTTCGGCTCGTTGCCGGCTTTCCCGAAAGCGGCGAGCACCCCGTTGATGCCGTCACCGGGAAAAGCGAAGACTTTGTCCACTCCCCATTCGCGGAGCCGGGCGAGCAAATAGTCAGCGACCGTCTGTGATGCCATGATCAATCTTCCTTTCCTGCGATTAGTCGTTCGGCGGCGCGTACCGCTACTGCCATGATCGTCAGCGCGGGATTCGCGCTTCCTTGGGTCGGCAGCACGCTGCCGTCGGTGATGAACAGGTTGGGGACCGCGAAGGTGCGGCACATCGGGTCCACTACGCCGTGGTGTTCGTCGGCGGCCATCCGTGCTCCGCCCACGAGATGTGCGTACCGTTTGATCGTGATGACTTCGTCCGCGCCGGCGGCCTTCAGGATCTTCTCCATGACGGATTGGGCGGCGCCCATCAGCTGCCGGTCGTTCTTGCATTGGCTGTAGCTGAACCGGGCGACGGGCAGCCCGTGGCGGTCCTTTTCGTCCGCCAGGGTGACGCGGTTTCCTTCCAGCGGGAGAAACTCGCACAGCGCCCCGAGGCAGGCCCAATGTGGATAGTCACTCATATACCGGCGCAGCTCCGCGCCCCAGTGCCCTTGGGCGGCTACGTGTTCGGCCCAGGCGATGGGCAGCGGGGAGACGGTCTGGATTGAAAATCCGCGTTTGTAGGGCTTGGCGGGGTCCGTTTCGTAGAAGTCCTCGGTGCTCACTTCAGGTGGTGGAGCCTTCCACATACGGACTTCCGCGTCGAACCGGCCCGCCGTCTGCGGCGCGCCCTGGACCATCAGGTACCGGCCCACCTGGTCGAAGTCATTGCACATGCCGTGGGGGAACCTCGTTGAGGTTGAGTTCAGCAGGAGCCGCGGTGTTTCGATCGAATAGCCGGCGACGGCGACCGTGTGCGCGCGCTGGAACCGCTCCTTTCCGTCGCGGACATAGTGGACGCCGGTGGCCCTGCCTGTGCCCTCGTCGAAGCCGATGCGGGTCACCATCGAATCGGCCCGGACTTCGGCGCCGTGGGAGAGGGCGTCCGGAATGTGGGTGATCAGGGGTGAGGCCTTGGCGTTCACCTTGCAGCCTTGAAGGCAGAAGCCGCGGTAAATGCAGTGCGGCCGGTTGCCGAAGCGACCGTTGGTGATCGCTACCGGGCCGACCTTGGCAGTGATGCCGCAGGCGCGGGCGCCGCGCAGGAACAGTTCACCATTGCCGCCGACTTGGTGGGGGCGGTGGGGGTACCGGTGCGGATCGCCCCAGGGCCAGGATTCTCCGGCGACCGGGAGTTCCTCTTCGATGTCTTCGTAATACGGACGCAAATCCGCATAGTCCAGGGGCCAGTCGGCGCCGACGCCGTCGGTCGTGAAGGTGCGGAAATCGCTGGGGTGGAAGCGGGGTGTGTAGCCGGCGTAGTGGACCATGGACCCGCCTACCCCGCGGCCTGAGTTATTCGATCCCAGCGGCACGGGGTCCTCGCCGCCGATCACCCGCGGATCGGTCCAATACAGGTGATGCGATCCTGCCTCGTCACTTACCCAGTCCCGATCAGGGTCCCAGAACGGGCCGGCGTCGAGAGCTACCGCCCTCCATCCTGCGCGGGCCAGCCGCTGCAGGAGTGTTGAGCCGCCCGCGCCGCATCCGACGATAACGATGTCCACTTCGTCCCGGTCATCGAACGTGCGCATGTCATCGCGCAGGCGGTGGTTGCTGCCGGGACCGGGTGGAAGCAGCCACGCCGATTCGTTGCGGTTCCGGACGTGGCTCATGGGCGGGCTCCTCCGTCATGGGCCACGGGGTCTTCCTGCGGACTGGCGTCGGCCACTTCGAACGGTTCCAGCCGGTCGACGCCCAGGTTCTTGTAGCCGCGCGGATAGGCGGGACCGCCGAAGCCGATTTCGTCCCACACCCAGGGATGCGAGTAGAAGGCCGTGCAGGCGTAGCGGGTCCACAGCCCCCACACGTGTCCGGCCGGCATGCCTTGCCACATCGAGCTGCCGAGGGCCTGGATGGCCCGAAGCACGGCGGCCTGTTGCTCGTCGCTGCAGTTTGCGAAGGATTGATTGAATGATTCCTTCGCTGCACGGTCCAGCCCCGACAGCGACGTGCGCCATGCCTCCCCGTCTTCGGGCATGTCCTCGTAGCGCCAGCCATCCGTCTGGTTTTCGGCAAGTCGTGCATCGACGAAATTGACCACCGGGATCCGGGGCTCGGCGTGCTGGGCGAGCAACTGGTCAAACAGCGCCTTGGCCGTGGCCTCTTCGGCCGGAGTGAAGAAGCGGATGTCGGCGGGCCGGGCGAGCCGGTCCAGGACCACACTGGCGGTGGTCTTGTCCCAATGGCCGGATTGGGCAACGGTGCTGAAACCTGGGTATCGGCCGCCCCCGGCCTCCTTGTCCAGAGGAAGCGAGCTCATTTCTCTCGCCTCAGTATCGAAGCCAGCAGCCCCATGCCGCCGACAAGCGTCACCAGCAGGGGCGCGAGCAGAGGCGGTCCCATCTCCAGGTTGTAGCGCAGATTGGAGAACCCGCCTGGCTTTTGGGCGATGCCGCGGGCGTGGAGGTAGGTTCCCTGCAATCCGTTGGCCACTATCGCCACGCTTGCGATCGGCAACGCAGTTTTGGCCATCCTGCGGCTGAAGACCCCCGCTGTGCCGGCTGCCGCGCCGACCGGGCCGAGCGCCACGGGAAGCCACATCCATTTGTTCCCGAAGCTGGCCTTGTCATGTTCGAAGTAGATTTCCGCCGCCGTCACCAGAGCGCCGGCAGCCGTGAGCCCCGAAAGGGATCTTTCGAAACGACCCGCTTTCACGTTGCTGACCATGCGATCGACGAGGTGGATCACTTCGCCTTCGGCTTCACGTTTCATACTGTTCCTCCTCAATCAGACACGTTCGGTGCAGTGGCGCAAATATTGCCGTCACGCAAGTAGCAGGGTGATACTGGGGTTCGTGGAGAGAATCGAAGACCATGACGCCGATGCCCAGATCGATGCGGTGCTTCGGGCCGCCAACGTCCTGCTTCGGGTCGTGGCGCAGTCGGTCGTGGAAGTCGAGGACGTCGTCACGAGCCCGCAATTGCGCGTGTTGGTCATGATCGCCTCGCGCGGACCGCAAAATCTCGGCGCCGTCGCCGTCGAGCTGGGCGTGCATCCCTCCAATGCCACCCGCATCTGCGAGCGGCTGGTCAATGCGGGGCTGATCGGTCGGCGCGATGACCCCGGTGACCGCCGGTACCGGGCATTGTCGCTGACCCCCGAGGGTGTCTCCCTGGTCAACACGGTCCTGGAACACCGCCGCAAGGCCGTTGCCGCGGTGATCGGTCGGATGCCGGCGGAGTTGCGCGGGGTTTGCGCCGTGGGCATGGATGCGTTTGCGGCGGCGGACGGTGGCGAAGGCTCCGAAGACGGCCGGTTCAGCATTGATCTCGACGGGTGAAGGCAGATCATTCGCACTCTCCCGCTGCAAAGACAAGTGCAAGGACGGCGTTGGCGGCCGCGGGCGTCCGGTACCTGACGTCCAGCGCAGCGAGCAGGACCATGCTCGCGGCGTGGACCGCGTCCACGCTGCCTCCAATGCGGTGGGCAGTACGCCCGGCCCGGGCAGTCAGCACCGCCTGAATCAGGTGCCGTGCGCCGAGGATCCGGATGACGGTCCGGGCCTTGCTGTCAGGTGTGGTGCCCAACAGCCGGCCGGTCAGGAAATCCGGGGCCAGAAGCTCGCACATGCCGTAGACCCCCCGGACGACTTCCAAGGGCTTCATCGCTCTGCTCTCCGCAAGAACGCGCCGCGGGCAATTGCCGCGACCGCGAGGAGCCCGACGGCGGCAGCGCCCACCGTTGCATGGCGCTGGGATGCCCAAAGCTGGGCACTGCGCCGGGAAGACCTGCGATCGAAAATGCCATGCGTGCCGAAATCCCTGCTACTGTCTGCGGGCTCCCAGAGGTTCACCGGCTGCTCCGGACTTCGGGGCTCCGAGGTCTGCTGGGCCTTGAAGCCTGTCCTGGCGAGGTAGCGGTCGAGCAGTGCGGGGGCGAAAGCGTTCACGATGAGGGTTCCGGCGGTGCTGCCGCCCACCCAGTATTCGCGCCGTTTCGGATGGTCCGCGGCGTACACGACTGCCCGTGCGGCCACCTCCGGCTGGTAAATCGGCGGCACCGGTTGCGCGTGACGCGGAAGACGGGAGAGCACCCAGGAAAATTGGGGTGTATTGACTGCGGGCATCTGCACCATGGTGGTGTGGATGCCGCTCGATTCATGGAGCAGTTCGCACCGCAGGGACTCGTTGAATCCTTGAATGGCGTGCTTGGCGCCGCAGTAGGCGGTCTGCAGCGGGATGCCCCGGTAAGCGAGGGCTGAGCCTACCTGCACAATGACTCCACGGTTCCGTGTCCGCATACGCTTCAAAGCCGCCATGGTTCCGTAGACGTAACCGAGGTAGCTTACCTCGGTGACGCGCTTGAACTCGGGTGCCGTAATCTCGGAAAAGGGCGAGAAAACAGAGGTGAAGGCAACGTTTACCCAAACATCAATTGGCCCCAGCTCGCGTTCGATCCGCCCGGCGGCATCGTCAAGCGCCTCCGCATCGGCGACATCGACGCTCAAAGTCCACGCACGCCCGCCGGCCGCTTCCACCTCCCGTGCGGCTCCGGCAAGTCCCGCTTCGCCGCGGGCGAGCAACGCGACGACGGCACCTTGTCGGGCAAAGGCAAGGGCCGACGCGCGCCCGATTCCGCCGCTGGATCCGGTGATGACGACAATGCGAGCGGTTTTGTCCATGAAGGTGGCTCCTTAGCGTGTCAGCAACTGCGTCAAACGCCCCGACCCATCTGCGGGCGCTGACGCGGACCCCTGCTCAGTCATCAATGTAGCCGAAATGATTGCGCCAACGCAATGATACGTAGGCTTAGAACTCAAGGATCCCACCGGAGGGGCTGCGGCACGAACCGGTGTTGCCTCGGTAAATTGCGCATAAGTGAAGTCAGGACGCGTATCGTCGATCTCTCCCCGTCGGAAGGCCTCAACCACGGCCCAGCCCTTCTTGACCCGAACGAGCGCGTCACGAACGGTATCGAAGCAAGACTTCCGGAGTGACTCCACCTGGCGGTCCGTAAGCGCGATGCCGGGCCCGGTCGGATTCCCCGCCCTTGAACACCTGGTTCCAGCTGACGGCGGCAAGCGGGGCCCCGCCGCGCGCCAACCACGTGAGCAACGGGCGGCGCCGGCCGTCGGCATCGAGCGCATACATGTGCCGTCGCTGGTCCATGGCCAGGGAATCCAGGAACACCCGGCCGTTCAAGCCTCCCGACTCGACAGCACCTTGTCCGGGACACCACGGGCCCGCGACATGCCCTCCACGATCAGCCCCGCCTTGTCGGATTCGTACCGACCCGATGCCTGCCCGGACCGGACCTCCACTTCACGCGCGCCCGTCACATAAGCCTCGATCGATTCCTGCGTCGGACGGTCCAGATACATCACCCGGCCACGCTGCGGACGGCCTTTCGACAGCGCGGCCGGGACCCTCCCCCGAACGAGCCTTGAACTGAACTCGCCATTGGGGACCTCGAACGTCAGCAGCCCTGCACCCTCGGTCCGACGCATGCCGGTGTGATACAACAAGTCCGCGAATGCCGCGTTCCCATCGCGCATGGTCAACGTTTCGGCACGGGCCGCCCCCATCCCGTGCAGGCCCCCGAACGCCAACGCGCATAAGCCCGTCGGGTCAACCAGTTCGCATCAGAGGACGACCGTCCGGACGTCGCGTTGAGCCGGCCGGACGGAACCGGGTTACCGGAGACAAACCCCATTCCAACGGCAACATCGAAAAGGGCCCGGATTGACACCAAATTCCGATTCAGAGTCGAGGGAGAAACTCCCGAGACGACGGAATCGACGTTTCCGCCGTGCGGATCACCGCCGAAAAGGCGCCGCTCCATAAAAGCGTTCAGCGCACCGAACGCATCCGATACCGATTGGATGGCCAGTCATCTAGCGTTCGTTGCCGAGCGCGGCGCCGACGTCGATGCCTGCCCTCCATGACGACGACGGACTCCGAGCATAACCGGTGGTTGCCGCTAGTCTCGACCTGCACAGCGAGAGACGATCAGGGGCCGGCGACGTCTGGGGGTCGAGAGCTCGGGCTCCAGGATCTGGAGACTCTCTTCGTCACCGGCCCGTCCGATAGCCGACCTGTCATTGGCCGGCTCGTCTCCAGGCGCTTTTTCCGATTTAATTCAACATCCGGCATGCGGGCGGATGCAATGCGCGCGACGAGGACGTTCCTTCGTCTGTTCATATTCGATGTGCGTGGTGCTTATTGGGTCTTGGGCGGCCCGCTGGTTTTACTGCTCTTCATCCGGTTGCGCTGTGGCGCGCGTTCCGGGGGCGCTGTCCTGATAGTCGGCAACGGTGCTGTGTCGAAGAACCGGTATTCCGTCTGGGGAACGCGGATTATTCCGGCGGCCTCCGCCTTCTCCCGGATAAAATCATGGTCTTCCGGAGAGAGCACGACCTGCCCGTGCCTGTCACACGCAATGTCTGTGCGTGCGTCCTTGCCGAACTTGGCCGACATGGCGGGGGGCAGGACCAAGCATGCCGGGTTTTCCAGAAGCCATCTTCGGGTTCCGGAATCGAGCCGGTCCCACTCGTCTTTGAGGCTCATGCTGGTGAATACCGCCTTCCTGTCCGGCCTTTCCTGAATTCTGGTTCCGTCCCAGACTAGCCATGGCGTCAAACGGATGGCAGACCCTGCTGCCGACGGAGGGCCACAAGCTGCGGGCGCAGACGGCATGTCTTGCATGTGTGGGCCTATAACGGCAGGTGCATGCCGGAGGCGAAGTTCAGGCCCGTAGCGAACGTCAGGTACATCAGCCACAGTCCGGTGAGAATGTGGAAGAGCCCCAGCGCCCGTTCACCGAAGGCTTTTCCTATGCTGGCGATGAAGTCGCTGATGTAGATCAGTGTTAGCCCGACAAACAGCAGTCCCACGGGCCAGTCGCCGGCTTTGAAGAAGACCACCAGGCCCAGTACCGAGATGACGGTGAAGGCCACGGACATGCCGGCGTTGGGGCGCGGGTCGCTGTGCTGCCAGCGGTTGTATCCCAAGGCGAACCAGTGGATTCCGTAGGCCGAGAACGCCAGGGCGGCCATGTAAAGTGGCGGGTCTTTGAATACCTGGAACCAGGTCATGCCCACAAAAAGGTAAGTGCCCGTCAGAAACTGGCAGAACCCAGGCATCCAGATGCCCCAGACCCCTGTGGACCGGTCCACCGATATGTCGCGCTTGGGCCATTGGAACAGCTCCTGTGGCCCGTAGATAAGATAGCCGGTACCGAGACCAAAAAATCCCAGCGCGATCGGTAAGAACGCGGACGCCTCAAAGGTGATGTTCATGACTTGTCCTTTCTTCGCAAACGGAAGCAGGTTCGGAGGGCCGGTTCAAGGCCCTCGCTTCCGAGCTGGTCGGCACGTCAGCGGGCGCCGGCATAGGCCGGAGCGGTTGCGTGCTCCAGCCTCACGATGACGGACTTCGACGCCGGGGTGTTGCTTCCTTCCGCTGTGGAATCCAGCGGGACCAGGATGTTTGCCTCCGGGAAATAGGCCGCGACACATCCGATGGCGGTCGGGTAGCCAATAACCCGGAACTGTTTCAGGACGCGGTCCACGCCGTCGGCGGCCTCGCCGTGGATGTCCACAAAGTCACCCTCGGCGAAACCCAGTTCGTCGAGGTCTGCCGGATTCACGAAGAGCACGTGCCGGCCCTTTTTCACCCCCCGGTAGCGGTCGTTGAGGGAATACATGGTCGTGTTGAACTGATCTTGGGAACGCATAGACTGCAGCAGCAGTCGTCCGGGCGGGACCTGGATGGTTTCCAGATCGTTGACGGTCAGGATCGCCTTTCCGGTGGCCGTGGGGAACGTCCGGCTGTCCCGGGGCGGGTGCGGCAGCACGAAGCCGCCGCTCTGGCGGACCTTGTTGTTGTAGTCCTCACAGCCGTTGCAGACGTGGCCGATATGGTTGCGGATGGTGTCGTAGTCGGCCTCAAAGCCGGCCCAGTCGACCGGGACTTTATCGCCCAGCACCGCCCGGGCGAGCCTGCTGATGATGGCCACCTCGGAGAGGACCTTGTCCGAAATGGGCTCCAGCCGCCCTGCCGATGCATGGACGGCGCATACCGTGTCCTCGACGGTGACGAACTGCGGCCCGCTGTCCTGGCGGTCGATCTCGGTCCGGCCCATGGTGGGCAGGATCATTGCCTGCTCGCCCACAAAGGCATGGGACCGGTTGAGTTTCGTCGAAACCTGCACCGAGAGCCGGGTGTTGCGGATTGCCGCCTCGGCCACGGCGGAGTCGGAAACGGCCGTGACCAGATTTCCGCCCAGGGCAAAGAGAACTTTGACCTTGCCGTCCCGCATGGCGCGGATGCTATCGACGACGTCTAGGCCCGGTTCGCGTGGCGGGTCAAAACCGAATTCCCGCTGCAGCGCGTCGAGGAAGGCTGGCGGCATTTTTTCCCAGATCCCCATGGTGCGGTCGCCCTGGACGTTGCTATGCCCGCGGATCGGGGACGGACCCGCGCCGGGTTTGCCGATGTTGCCGCGCAGCAGCAGCAGGTTGATGATTTCCTTGATGGTGGGCACGGCCTTCTTATGCTGTGTCAGGCCCATGGCCCAGGTAATAATGACCTTGTCCGCTTTCAGATAGCGGGCGGCCAGTTCGTCTATTTCCGCGGTCCGCAGGCCGGTGGCCGCCTGCACGTCCCGTTCATCCAGCTGCGCCAGATGCGCTTTAAGCTCCTCAAGGCCCTCGCAGTGCTCCTCCAGGAACGCGTGGTCCAGCACCGCCCCCGGCGCCGCAGCCTCGGCGTCCAGGACCCGCTTCGATACGGCCTGCATGAGGGCCATGTCTCCCGCGAGGCGGATCTGCAGGAACTGGTCCGCGAGGTCTGTCCCTTTCCCGATCAGCCCCCGGGGCCGTTGCGGGTTCTTGAAGTTGATCAGTCCTGCTTCGGGCAGCGGATTGATGGCCACGATGCTGGCCCCGGCCCGTTTGGCTTCCTCCAGTGCGGTGAGCATGCGCGGATGGCAGGTGCCGGGATTCTGGCCCATGATGATGATCAGATCAGACTTTGCGAAATCCGGGTAGGAGACGGCGGACTTGCCGACCCCGATGGTCTCGCCCATCGCCAGGCCGGTTGACTCGTGGCACATGTTCGAACAATCCGGCAGGTTGTTGGTCCCGAACGCCCGCGCGAAGAGCTGGTACTCAAAGGCGGCCTCATTGCTGGTCCGTCCGCTGGTGTAGAAAGTCGCTTCATTTGCGGATTCCAGGGCACCGAGTTCTCGGGCTATGATGCCGAAGGCGTTGTCCCAGCTGACCGGCTGATAGTGGTCCTTACCGGCCGGCTTATAGAGGGGCTCCACCAGCCGGCCCTGCTGCCCCAGCCAGTATTCGCTGCGCTCCCGCAATGAAGAGACGGAATTCTGCTCCCAGAAGGTGGCAGGAATCTTCAGCGGATCGGCCTCCCAGCTCACCGCTTTGGCCCCGTTTTCGCAGAATTCCGCCATTTTGCGCTCGGGCGGATCTGGCCACGCGCAGCTCATGCAGTCGAAGCCGTCTTTCTGGTTCATGGCCGTGAGGGTTTTCACTGCGCGCTCCGGGCCCATCTCAGTGAGCGCCAGCGGGATGGTTTCAATAAGACTGGGCAAACCCGCTGCCGATCTTTTGGGCGGACCGACGCTCAAGTGGGCGTCGGTTTCATCGCGCACCGGCGGTTTGTAGCTGTTCATACCGTGCAACCTTCCCTGGATAGAGGCTCCGGTATGAAGCGCGTGCTGCCGGCCGATCCGGAACCGGCGCACCGCCGCGGGCAAGGCTTTCCGCCGTGGCAGGCCCACGTTGGTGCGTTGATCTTGCAATTACCATCGGTATAGCAGTAGTAGGTACCTAAGGCAACGATCATGTTCCGTGATATGCGTTACACCTTTGCGCCGGTTCGGGAGGGCGAGGTGTTGGCGCCTGTCATCCGCCGAGGTGGGAGATCCCAGGATTTTCCGGCCATGGCGCCGGACCCGGTGCGAGGGGTTGCCCCGCGCAGCCCCGCATCGAGGGACCCATGGGCATCGTGGTGGCAGTGTCCTCATCGAAGCAACCATCGTCTATCAGCAAGGCGGCAGAACCTGGCAGGAAGCGGATGTCGATCATCGTGATGGTTCCGGGCAAGGTTCACATCCAACTGCCAAGCATCATATCGCCGCCCTTTCCACCACCGCCGCTGGCCAACGGGCCTGCCGAGCGCATAGCCTAGGGGAACATGTGTGTCCCGCGTCACTGCTGCTGCGGGACTGGATCCCTTACCCGACCAGGGTTTCCGGAACGCAACGCCGCGTCCGGACCCGAGGAGAAAGCCGGCGCGGCGCTTTCCGCGTCCAGGAGGATAGCCATGAGAGGCACGTTCGAGCTCTTCCACGATGAAGACAAGCATTTCAGGTTCCGGCTCACGGGCCCCGACGGGGCCCTGATGGCGCTCTCCCGTGCGTTTCCGGACAAAGCCGCCGCCGTTGCCGGCATCACGGCCGTGCGCGAATACGCCGGGACGGGCCTGATCACGGATCTGTGCCCCGAGGTCCCCCTTCACAGGTCATCGGATCATCCCCGGGCGGCTACCGCACTGTCCGCGGCACCGGCTCCGGGCCGGGGACTGCCCCCATGGGGGGCCGCCGAGAGCCCGGCAGGACCCGCTCAAGGAACGCGCGACCATCGCCGGCACAAAGCCGCTTGAGTTTAGAGCGGATTGGGCCAAGGACGAACGCCAAGAGGCCAACAACATGGGATGGCCGGCGGGTCCGCTACGCCCCGCCGGCCATCTATCTCCGGCTGTTCAATGCGATGGGCTGACCATGTGATGCCGGTGTTCCTCGGTGCTGGGTTTGATCGCCGTCGCGGTGACGACGAGTGCCACCAGGCCGGTGATCCAGGACGTCCAGGCGACGCCGGTTTGCATGGCGTAGGAACCGAACCACGGAGCGAGGAACAACAGTGCACCCAAGGCTGCCTGGATCCACTCCATGGCCGGGGTTCCGGGCATGGCCAGATTGATGACGCCGCTGATGACCAGCAAAGCGCCGAACACGAGCATCAAGGCAGTCGAGCCGCCAGCCGCCTTGGTCCAGATGACTGATAGCACGGCGTAGAGCCCGGCAACTACCGTGACCCAATCCTGCCATCGCGTCCATTTCTTCATTGAAACCACCTCCATGATTCGGAACGATCACCGGGTCAAAATGCACCTGGAGACTTGTTCTTTCGACGGTTGCCGCGCCATGCGGTGCCGCCATCGATCCGGCGGGGTTAAGCGCCTGCACGACGCACCCGGCGCATTCGCGCCTTCACAGCCGGACGTATGGATTAACAAAAACCAGTCGCTGCGTCTTCCCGCCACGCAGTGCCCGTCCTTGGTTCCTGCAATGCGGCCGCAGCCGGTGATGGCGTGCAACCGGACCGGTCGGCCTCGACGGCAACCGACGCCCACCTAAAACCCGTCCACGGATGGCCGCAGGATCTGCGTCCCGCTGTTCGAGCCCTGCCGAACTTGCCTAGGGAACGGAAATCCTACGCCAGACGTGCCAGCAAACGCTGCCGAACATCAACAGAAACCCCAGAACGCCCAGGCCCGGAAGCTGCGCGGAGTTCCCCAGAATCATCAATCCGAAGCCTACGAGGACCAGGACGCTGCCCGCGGACCAGCGAAGCCACGGTCTGGGAGACCTTCCCGTCTCCAATTCCCGGGCCAGGACCGGGTCATTATCAGCCAGATCCCTTTCGAGTTCCTGCAGGCGCCTGCGCTCATAATCCGAGAGAGGCATTGCCAACCATTCCTTCCCGTCTCAGCCTTCATCCATCGCACCGCCAAGCCATCAACAGCCTGCTTGCTTTCATTATCGGCTCCCGGAACCAGCGCGTTCCAGCCCCTCTGCCATCGGCCCACGACGGCATTGACCCCGCATGGCCCTGCGCTCACGCTTGAAGCATGGCCCCAAACTATCCGGAGTGATCCTCGGGACGTCCCCGGAGCTGCGCTACGAACCCACCGCCAAGCGGATCCGCGCGACCCTGGGCGGGAACGCCGTCGTCGACACCCTGCACGCGTGGCTGGTCTGGGAGCCGAAGCGCATTACCCCGATTTATGCGGTGCCGGAGGCCGAACTGCTGGCAGAGCTCAGAGCCGGCGGCCCTGCGGCCGATGTCCCGGAGCTCGGCGTCAGGCTGTCCGCAGGCTCACCTCCATCGCTGGATCCGCGCACCGGGTTCGGCCGGCATACCACCTCCGGCGAACAACTCGACGTTGTGGCAGGGACGACGACGGCACCCGGGGCCGCATTCCGCCCGGACGACCCCGACCTGGCCGGGTATGTCGTGCTGGATTTCGCCGCCTTTCAATGGCGCGAAGACGACGAGGAGATCATCGGCCACCCCCGCGACCCCTTCCACCGTGTGGACATCCGGGCCTCCTCCCTGACCGTGGAGGTCTCCCTCGACGGCGTCACGCTCGCCAAAACGAACGGTGCGCAACTCCTGTACGAGACATTGCTTCCCGTCCGCTACTACATCCCGCCCGGGGACGTGCGGCTGGACCTCATGGAGGAGAGCCCCAAGAGGACCGTGTGTCCATATAAGGGCGAAGCCCGTTACTGGACGCACCCCGGAACAGAGGACGGCAGGAAATGTCGCCTGGAGCTACGACAAGAGTTTCCGCGACGCCGCACAGATCCACAACCTGGTGAGCTTCTTCAATGAAAGGGTGGACCTGACCGTCGACGGCATCCTGCAGGCCCGGCCGGTAACGCCCTGGTCCCGGCCGCAGGACCGCCGCGAGTGAAGGCGCCTGAGCGCCTGCGGGGAGCCGGCAAGGTGCTTCAGGATCCGATTCCAAGGGCGGTCAACAGCACGAGCATGATGGTGGCGACGGCGAACAGGCCGTGCACGTAGACGAGGGGGACCGGAAGATGCGCTTCCGGGGTAGCTTCCTTGCGGCTGTGCCTCCATCTCAGGAACATCACATCCCCGAGGACTACGACGATCACCAGGAGTCCGAGGGCGACCCAGGTCAGGATGTCTCTGTCGATGATCAGGTAGACGATCCACAGGATCAACCCGGCGGCGGCTAGCAGATAGTGGCTGAAGATCAGGGGAGGTACAAGGCGTGTCGGGATGGAGGCGTCGCTCTGTGCGGCGCGCAGGCCGCCTTTGCTTAGCCACAGACCGAGCATGGTGAACCCGAGGACTGCGGTAGCAATCCATGTGACGAGTGCGGCGATGCCCATGGGATTAGTCCTTCGGTCGGGGCGATGTCGAAGCCGGCGGCTTGGGTCTCTTCGTTGGCAACCCGCAGGCCGTAGTGGAAGGCGAGTTTGCCGTCGAGGTACCCGGAGACGCCCAGTGCGGCGACACTGAGGGCCGAGAAGATGATCAGTACGGCCTGCGCGGGTCCGTGCTGACCGACCCTGAGGAGGAAGTTGACCAGGTAGGCAATGGTGATGGTGAGTTCAGGCTCATGTGGACCAGTGCGGTACGGAAGGCCCGCGTACCGGTCGGGATGGCGAACAGGTCCAGGAATCCGATCAGCGCGGCAGCTGCGCACCGAGCACGCCGATGGCGATCAGCCATCGTGCCCCCGCTGCCAGCGCGGCTGCATCGCCGCTTGCAATGAGAGATCCGAGGTCGAAGACGAGGCTGGTCACCCACGCCCCGATCGGGACAGTCACCAAAATCGGTGGAACGGGGTGACCGTAAGGGCCTGCCAGAACAGGGACCGTCTCCTTGGCCCGACGCATGTCATCCATCAATACCTTCTCCACCTTCTCCGGAAAAACGATGACGGATCGCAATTACGTGGCGATCATGGGCTTTCACCCGGAGCCTCCACAAGGGACGAACCGCATTGCTTCTTCGTCGGTGAGCCAGCGCCGGGAATCCAAAAACGTGTTACGTTATTTTAGAATTTCGGGAGTGCCAGCCACAAGAGGCCGCGCCTTCGCGATCTTAGAAGGAGGGCCATGATGCCTGAGGAACGATTCACCGCGGCGGGACCGGGATCCGAGGCGGACGGTTTCGGGACGGTGTTGGCTGGATCAGGCTATTCCGGGACGAGTTCGGTGCCTCCTCCGCCGTGATGCGCACGCGGGTGCGGATCCCGCTCAGGTTCGCCGACGGCTTCACCACGAAAGCGGATGCGTTCACTTTCCGGGGCCTGGTGGACCACAAGGAGCACCTGTTGCTCGGGCTCGGAGACTGGGAGGGCGCCCTTTTCGGCCCCAGGGCCAGGGACATGGCCCCCTTGGTGCGCCCTCACAGCGAATGCCTAACCGGGGACGTCCTGGGTTCGCAACGGTACGACTGCGGGCCTCAGCTCCGCGAAGCGGCCGAGCGGATCGCCGGCGAAGGGGGCTTCCTGCTGTACCTGAGGCAGGAAGGCCGCGGCATCGGGCTCTACGCGAAACTTGACGCCTACTCCCTCCAGGACCGCGGCCTGGACACCTACGCCGCCAACGTCGCACTCGGCCACGCTGAGGACGAGCGGGACTACCAGGCCGCGGCCTAGATGCTGCTCGCCGTCGGAGTGGACCGGATCCGGTTGCTGAGCAACAACCCGGACAAAGCCCGGCAGCTCGAGGCCAACAGCGTCGTTGTGGTCGAGCGCGTGCCCACCCGAGTCCACCTTTCCTCCTCGAATGCCCGTTACCTGACCACCAAGCGCGACCACACCGACCATACGATCGACCTGGGACCGCTCCCCTAACTTCCTTGGGCACAGCGGTACAACATCTTGTGCCACTGGTGGAATATTTGCGGTTTCTCACGCGACCGTTCCCGACCTGCCCCGGATGCAACCGTCAATTTCCAGAGAGCGCGCAGAATATTGCTGCCTCCTCGCAGGATTTCCCAAAGAAATCCCCGGGAACACCGCAACTTGCCATCCTTCCTGCGAGCATTGTCTCGGGACGACGGCTTATGCCGCTCCCGCTGGAGGTGCCGCTCACACAGGAGAATCGAGGCAGACGCAATGTCGAACCGTCAAGCCATAGCGGGAAGTCATGAGGAGCCTCAGCCAACCAGCGCGAAGCTGATCCCGCGTCCCCTCGGCCGCGATGGACAACGCTTCACAACGTTCCCTGCCGGACGTCTCCCGACGGTTGCCATGACTTCACTGGAAGAGCAAGCCAAGGCACCTATGACCTGGACGCCTGCGGAAAAGCAGGGTCACCCCGCAGTGCAAGAGGCGTATGGGCGAACAGGAACGATCGGAGGGAACGCCGCAGCCCCAAGTGGCAACGGCACTGTGGAGCTGCGGACCGACGGCGTCATCCACGTCATCTGGACACCCAAAGGCACGATCGAAGCATCCGATGCCCTTGCGGCAGCCGTCGCCCTCGATGAGGTCTGCCGGGGATCAGAGCACCCGTTGCTGGTCGACATGGCAATGCTGGAGGCTCTGAGCAGGGATGCCCGATCCATATTCTCCGTCCTCTGCCCCTCCTCGCGGATCGCTTTGCTCGGGTCCAGCCCGGTGGACCGGGTCATCGCCGGCTTTTTCTTCGGCGTCCACAAGCCACCGTGCCCCAACCGCTTTTTCACGTCCAGGAACGAGGCCGTGAGGTGGCTGGCCGAAGCCGACGGGCCATCGCGCTGACGGGATTAAGGAACCCCCGGCGCTCGTCACAGGCGAGATGCGCGTGGTTACCGACGCCCTTTGCCGGCCCGGAAAATGTGTCGAGATCAGGCCAGGGCGTACCACTTCGGAAAGAGTTTGCTCAGCCTTACCTAACTTCTACAGTTGAAGGCGCGGGCAATTACGATAGGAAAGCCTTGCGTAATTGCATGCTTCCCCCGAGTGCCTTTACGAAAGACCGCTTTGAAGACCTCAATTCTCCTTCTTGGCAAGGGCTTCGCCGACCGCGCCTTTGCGCCGGGTGCTCGTCCCCGCGGCCGGCCCCAACCCTCAATCGCATCGCCGGTCCCTGGGCTCAATCGTGCGCAAGTCAAAATAGCATTGACCGCCGACAACGATGTTGGGATCCTGCGAGCAGCCTTGCGTTCGTGTGTGCACCACCGGGAGCGGCCGTCAATCTGACATCACTCCCCTAAACGGCCGATTCCAAGAGCCGACTTGGACGCCGAGGCAGGGACGGATCCCGCCTCAGAGCCCGTTCGCGGAATCCTTGTCCCCACCTCTCGACTATCTGTCACACGCGAAGACTTAGAAACCCTTTGCGTGACCTAGAATAAATAACGCCTTAAGTTACACAATTCGATTTCAACACGACTTGGAATCACACTGTCACTTAAACGAACGTATAAATGACAGCGGATAGTTGCCGTGCTCCGTCTACGCGGAGCGGGGATCCGCGCGGCTGGAGAAACACCACCAGAAGGCCAAGATCCTCACCGCATTCGCGGGCACGAGCTTCTACAACGCCCACGAGAAGAGTTCCCCGTCCATACTCGCGGGCCTTGCCGGCGCCGACATTGGACCCCGTCGTGTTGGCGAAGGCAGGCTAGCAGCCCGTTCTGACCTGGCCGAACGCGTGAAGGAGCTGTTCCGCTTCGCTCAGGTCGACCAAGGCATCAACTCCCTGTTCGAGGACGTGAACCGCCGGCATGGCCAAGGACTCATCGGTCTCGGCTATGGCGGGCTGCGCCCCGGGCCGTCCTGGCAGATGAAACAGGATTTCCTCTCCCCCATGGCCACCACCCACTGGGACGAACTCGCCCGTCGTGAATGCCATATGACCACCCCGTCAGTCAGACCTGTCGCTGTGGAATTTGAACTGACAATCGAGAGCCCGGACGGCGAGCAAAGACGTGTCAGCGCGCCCGGCGCCAGCAACGCCGTGGCCCTGGCCAGGGCCACGGAGCTCGTTACGGAAGGGTACCGGCATGTCATCCCCGACCGAAGGCTCCACCCAATCCCGCACGCCGTCTGCGGCCAGGTCCTCCCAGGTGTAGGGGAAGTGACGACCAGTAGCCAATGTGTAGCCTTCCCTCATGGTATTCCCGGCCTCGGCCCTCCCCCGGTCGCGCGGCCGAAATTTCGTGGCCCGGTTCAACTTTGAGCTATACCGACATTGCCGCGGTGGTGGTGGTCTCCTCGCCGGCAGCCTCACTTTCCTGGGTACCCAACTCGGCCCCTCGCGATCATGACATCGGATGCCCGCTAGTCGTGAAAGTGTGGGCCGGCCTCATCTCGTCCGGAAGTCCGAACCTCCGGTAGTTCCAGACTCCGTGAGTCTGGAACCCTGTAACTCCGCACCCAAAA